>NZ_JBEYYR010000036.1:0-37863 GCF_040645635.1 Streptomyces sp. NPDC046727 | reverse complement strand
GGGCCCGGGCATCAGCGCCCGCGGCGCCTCCTTCGCGGGCCTGAGCATGTACGTCGAACTCGGCCGCCGCGGAGGTTTCCTCCGCGGGGCCACGACCTGTTCTCGTCCCGCGCTTTCACGATCCGGCCGGAGATCGACCTCGCGCAAAAGCGATGCAGAATATCACCGGCATCCCACCTGTCAAGCCCCGAATCCCCGTAACTTTCTCCGGGCGCCCGAAATCGGGCAATCTGATGGCAGGTAAAGAACTCGGCCGGAAAGATTCCGGGTCGATCATTCAAAGGAGATTTTCATGGCCACGAAGAAGCACATCGCGCGTATCACCGGTCTGTCCTGCGCCGCCGCGGTGCTCGCCGGAACGGCGGGGGTGGCTGCCGCCCAGACCGCTCTGGCTGCTCCGCACGCGGCTCATGCGGCGGCATGCAGCCTGGAGGACGGGGTGATACGCGGTAAGGGCTTCCACGCCAAGAAGGCGTATGACGTCAAGCGCGACGGCAAGAAGATCTCCCGTGTCACCGCCGGCCCGAAGGGCGACGTCAAGACCGACGTCACCGGCCGTGGTCCGGTGGCCGTGGGCACGGTCCGGTGTGCGTCGTCCGGATCGGCTTCGGGCTCCACGGCAGCTGACGCCGCGGCGGCCGCGGCGAAGGGGGCGGCAGCGGCACGGCAGGCGGTGAGCAAGGGCGCTTCCCCGAAGCAGGCGGCCGACATCGGACGACGCCAGGCGAAGGCGGAGGCCCAAAAGCTCGGGCTGCCGCCCGCTGCGGTGACCCAGGTGACGAACAACGTGACGAACATCGTCAACAACACCATCATCGGAGGCCAGGGCAACACCATCGGTGGCACCCAGATCGGCGGCCAGGGCAATACGCAGGGTGGCACCCAGGGCAGCGGCAACGGCAACACCCAGGGCGGCACGCAGGGCAGCGGCAACGGGAACACGCAGGGCGGCACCCAGGGTGGCGGTAACGGCAACACGCAGGGCGGCACCCAGGGTGGCGGTAACGGCAACACGCAGGGCGACACCCAGGGTGGCGGCGATGGGAACACCCAGGGTGGCACTCAGGGTGGCGGCAAGGGCAACACCCAGGGCGGTACCCAGGGCGGCGGCTCCGGGAACACCCAGGGCGGCACGCAGGGTGGCGGCAAGGGCAACACCCAGGGCGGTACCCAGGGCTGATCAGCCCGACGCCCCTCGCCCCGGACGACCGGCCACTGCCCCGCCCCTCCCGGCGGGGTAGTGCCGTGTCAGGGCGCGGCCAGCGACTGCTCCGCCCACACCGTCTTGCCGACCCTGTCGTGCCGGGTGCCCCAGCGCTCGGCGAGCTGGGCGACCAGCAGCAGGCCCCGGCCGCCCTCGTCGAACGTCCGGGCCCGGCGCATGTGCGGGGTGGTGCCGCTGGAGTCGTACACCTCGCAGATCAGGGTGCTGTTCTGGTGGATCATCCGGAGCCGGATGGGCGGGCGGCCGTAGCGGATGGCGTTGGTGACCAGCTCGCTGACCATCAGCTCGGTGGTGAAGGTGGCCTCGTCCAGGCCCCAGGAGGCCAGCTGCTCGTCGGCGTACCGGCGGGCGACGGCGACGACGGCGGGGTCGCTGCCCAGCTCCCAGGAGGCGACCCGGTCCTCGTGCAGGGCCCGGGTACGGGCCACCAGCAGGGCGATGTCGTCGTCGGGGCGGTGGCTGAGCAGGTCGGTGAGCACCCGGTCGCACACCGAGTCCAGCGACTTCGCCGGGCGGCCGAGCGCGGCGAACATCTTGTCCAGCGCCTCGTCGATGTCGTGGTCGCGGGCCTCGAACAGCCCGTCCGTGTAGAGCGCGAGCAGGCTGCCCTCGGGCAGTTCCGTCTCGACCGCCTCGAAGGGCAGCCCGCCCAGCCCCAGCGGCGGCCCCGCGGGCACGTCGAGGAAGCGGACGGTGCCGTCCGGGGTCACCACGGCGGGCGGCGGATGCCCGGCCCGGGCCGCGGTGCACCGGCGCGAGACCGGGTCGTAGACGGCGTACAGGCAGGTGGTGCCGATGCCGCCGGCGGAATCGGCGTCCGGGTCCGCGCTGCCCTCGTCGGCGGCCAGCCGCAGCACCAGGTCGTCCAGGTGGGTCAGCAGCTCGTCGGCCGGCAGATCGACGTCGGCCAGGGTGCGCACCGCCGTCCGCAGCCGGCCCATGGTGGCGGAGGCGCGGATGCCGTGGCCCACCACATCGCCCACGACGAGCGCCACCCGCGCCCCGGACAGCGGGATCACGTCGAACCAGTCGCCCCCCACACCGGCCCCGGTCGCGGCCGGCAGATAGCGGGTGGCGATCTCCAGGGCGTCCTGCTCGGGCAGCGTGTGCGGGAGGAGGCTGCGCTGCAGGGCCATGGTGGTGGTGCGGGCCCGGGCGTGGTCGCGGGCCTCTTCGATACCGGCCGCCGTTCTGGCGGTGAACTCCTCGGCGAGCCGCAGGTCCTCCGGCCCGAAAGGCTCCCGTGCCCGCTGCCGGCCGAACAGGGCCACGCCGAGCGTGCCGCCCCGGGCGAGCAGGGGTACGGCCAGCAGGGAGCACGTCCCGGACGCGCGCAGCCAGGCGGCGCCCGGGTCCAGCGCCGCCCACTCGGCGACGGCCGGGTCCGACGTGTCGTACAGCAGCGGGCGGGACACCGTCAGACACCGGGCCGGCGGTGAGTCGGCCGGGCAGACGATCGCCTCGCCGACGCCGGTGCCGTAGGCGGGCCCGTCGCCGTCCGGGGCCGCGCGCAGGGCGGCCCGGCGCAGGACGACCTGGTCCGGCCGCCGTCCGGCGGACTCGGTGCCGGTCCACGGGGAGTCCAGCAGGTCGACCGCCATCACGTCGGCCAGCCGGGGGACCGTGACCTCGCCGAGTTCCTGGGCGGCGCGGGTCTGCTCCGCCGCCGTCCCGGCGTGCGAGCCGGACTCGTCCGGGGAGCGCTGCCGGGCGGCGGAGTCCGGGGTCTCCACCGACAGGCAGACGGCCCGCACCCGGCCGTCGGCGTCCTTCAGCGGGGTGAGGAGGGCGGGCGCGGCGAGGTCCGGGCCCAGGCGGCCCCCCGTCTCCTGCGGCCGGCCGGACTCCAGCGCCAGCCGCATCGACCGCTCGACCTCCTCGCTCGCCGCCCCCGGCACGATGTGGGTGAACCGCAGCCCGCGCATCGCCGCCTCGGGCAGGGCGAAGGTGTGCTCCAGCCGGCGGTTGGCGCGCACCAGGCGCAGGTCCGCGTCGAAGATGGCCAGCGGAAAGGGGGACTGGAGGAACGTCCACTCCTCCAGGGGTTCGCCCCGGGGCGGCTGGGGCCGGGCCGGCACGGCGCTGACCAGGAGCCACTCGGTGACTCCGGCGTCCGAGGTCCGGCGGTGGGCGAGCACGCTCAGTTCCAGGTGGTGGCCGTCCCGGTGGCGCAGCGGGAGGGTGCCGTTCCAGCGGTTCCGGCCGGTCAGCGCCCGCCGGACCGCCGAGCCGTCGGTGGCGAGCAGCGCGGTGGCGGGCCGGCCGACGACCGCCGAGGAGTCGTAGCCGAGCAGCCGCCGCGCGCCGTCGCTCCAGCCGGTCAGGATGCCCTGCTCATCGATGGTGGCCGTGGCCGTGTACGTCGACTGTGGCTGTCGCTCCATCGCCGCTCATCTCGCCCTTGCTCGGCAGGCTCTCCTGACCAGCATGATCCCGGCCGCCGCCGAGCACCAACGCAGGGACGGCCGGGGCCCGGAGGCCGCGTGCGACCTCCGGGCCCCGGCCGGGACGATCCGAACGACAGGGCCTAGCCGTTGGCCAGGGCCTGCACCCGGTCCAGGGCACCGTTGAACTTGTCGTGGTCCCCGACGGTCGGGCCGGAGGAGGTGTACTGCCACATCGTGTAGTACGACCACCCGGCCGGCAGGGTCCCCGGGTCGGAGGCGTACCGGGCGATCCACAGCGGGTTGTTCGCCGCGAAGCCGCCGTAGTCGCCGGTGCACTGGGTCCACCAGGTGGTGGCCGTGTAGATCACGGGGTACCGGCTGGTCCGCGCCTTGTAGGTGGTGATGAAGTCGGCGATCCAGCTGACCATCTGGCTCGCGGTCTTCCCGTAGCAGGCGGCCCCGTACGGGTTCCACTCGATGTCGAGGGTGCCGGGCAGGGTCTTGCCGTCCCTCGACCAGCCGCCGCCGTGGTCGACGAAGTAGTTGGCCTGGGTGGCGCCGCTGGTGGTGTCCGGGGTGGCGAAGTGGTAGGCACCGCGGATCATGCCCACGTTGTACGAACCGTTGTACTGCTGGGCGAAGTACGGGTTCGTGTAGTAGGTGCCCTCCGTGGCCTTCGTGTACGCCCAGCGCACCCCGCTGCCCCACAGGGTCGACCAGGCGACGTTGCCCTGGTGGCCGGAGACGTCCACCCCCTCGGTCTGGGTGACGTCACCCGTGCTGGGGGTGCCGCTGCGGCCGTCGTGGGCGAGGACGCCCATGCCCATGGAGGCCGAGCCTCGGCCGGGTGTGGTCGCGGCCTGGGCGGAGGTGAGGGGGAGGGTGAGGGAGAGCGCCGCGAGCAGGGCCGTGACGAGGGCGGCGAGGGGGCGTGGGGGGAGGGGGCGAGGGGAGCCGGGTCTGAGCACGGGCATGACGTGCCTCCGGGGAGAAGAAGTGGGGGGAAGCAGCGTGGGGGGTGGTGGCACTGACCGCCGGCCCACTGGCGTGGGCATGCCATTAAATGCGTGGTAAAGAAGCTACGCACGTAGATGACGGCGTGGGAAGGGGGTCCGGAGGACGCCGTTGGTCTACGCCTGCGAAATACTTACGGAGCTGCGGCAATGACGACGTTTGACAGAAACTTTCAGTACAGCGAAACCGAGCAGGGGTGCTGACGTGCACGAGGACGGAAACGGCGGCGCACCTGGCGCCGCCGGCCAGATGACGCCCAGTGGTGCAGACCAGGAATTCCTGGCGCTGGAGCGCGAGTTGACCGTGCTGCTCCGGCGCGCCCGGGCCAACCAGGGCGAGATGGCCCGGGAGGTCCACCCCGATCTTGAGTCCTCCGCGTACGGCCTGCTGATCCGGCTGGACGAGCTGGGCGGCCAGCGGGCCACGGAGCTCGCCGCCTACATCGGCGTCGGCAAGGCCACCATGTCCCGCCAGTTGCGCGCCCTGGAGGAGCTGGGCCTGATCGCCCGCGAGCCCGACCCGGCCGACGGCCGCGCCTGGCTCGTCACCCTGACCGAGGAGGGCCGCCGCCGCGTCGGCACGGTCCGCGAGGCCCGCCGCGCCCGCTACGTCCGCCAGCTCGCCCACTGGGACCGCCGCGAGGTCTCCGAGCTGGCCCGGCTGCTGCACGAGCTGAACGACGTCATGGCGAAGTAGCGCGCCCCGGCCCGGTGCGGCCCCTCACAGCTCCGCGTACACCACCGTCGCGTCGTCGTGGGTCTTGCTCCGCCCCAGGAACGCCCGCTCCGCACGGTCCGCCGTCTCCAGCTCCCGTACCCGCTCGACCAGCGCCCGGGCACCCTCCTTGGCGATCACCTCGAACAGGGCCGTCCAGTCGCCCTCACGGAACTTCTCCGTCCAGCGGGTCGCGCCGTCCGTCAGCGCGGCCAGCGCCCGGACCTCGTGCCGGGGCAGGGAGCCGGTGACCGCCCGGGCGGCCACGGCGGGATCGGCGGCGGCCGTGAAGAAGCCGCCCTCCTTGTTCCGCAGACACGCGTCGATGTGGGCGTCGGTGGCGAGCGCGGAGCGGGGGAGCCGGGCCAGCCGGTCGTCCAGCACCGGGGTGACGGCCCCGTCAGGACCTCGTACCAGCAGCGCGGAGTCGGACAGCACGAGGTACTCGACCGCGGTGGGGGACCAGCGGGTCAGGACGACGGTCGCCTGGGGGGTTCGCGGGTGAGAAAGGTCACAGGTGTCCGCGTGGGCCTCGGCGGTGCGGCGGATCGCCCGCGCGAGAATCTCCGGGAGCGTCAGATCTCGGCCGGAAACGGTCAGTTCGGTCAGCGCGCCGCCCAGCCGCGCGGTGAACCAGGGGACCGAGTGAAGACAGCCCGTCCCGCCCCTGGGCGGAGTCACTCCGTCCAGGACGATCACGCAACCTCCCTGTCCGGAGGCGGGAAGTCCGACACCGGCGAAGTCCTCGTTGGGCCGGGTCGCGTCGCCGGGTTCCGAAACCAGATCAGTGCGCATCCGGCCAGTCTGCACGAGGTCTTCACCGCTCGCGCCAAAGGCAGGCACCCACCGGTGAATTCTCACGACCACGCAGGTCAGGCGCCTGGTTTGGGCAGGAATGATCCACTCCGGGAAGGCGTGGCGGCGAATACTGTCAAAGCCAGCCGCGTGCGTCCAACCGGCCTGCCGCGGGGCGGCCCCGCACGCGCCGGAGGAACTTGCCCGTCAACTCCCCTCCGATGTTCACTCCTTCGGGTGGCGGGTCAGGTGATGCGCGACCACTGCCCACCGGCGCTGGGAGGGTCGGGAACCATACGAACCGGGTGTTCGCACCACTTGGCACCGAGATGACGGGGCGCCACCCGGCCCCTGGGTAGACGAGTTCAGGAATGCGAGCACCGGTGCAGAAGAAGCGGCCTCGGCGCACAGGCAGGCAGACGGCCCCCGAGGGGACCGTCCCCCAGACCCCCGTGGGCACCGGCCGCCCCACTCATGTGCGCAACCGGCTGATCGTCGCCGTCGCCGTGGTGGCCGCCGCCGTGGCCGGGGCCGGCGCCCCCGCGCTGCTCACCGCCTCCCAGGACGTCAGCGACTCCCAGGAACTGGTGACGCTCGCCTCGCGCACCCAGGACGCGCTCACCCTCGCCCACTCCCTCGCCGACGAGCGGGACGAGGTCACCGCCTACATCGCGGCGGGGCGCCCCAAGTCGAAAGCGCCCTCCGAGGACCGCAGCGCCCGCGTGGACCGGGAGGTCGAGGAGCTGCGCGCCGACACCGACACCCCGGCGGGCCTGCGCGGCGACCTCGACGGCATCGACGCCGTCCGCCGGGCCGCCCTCACCGGCAAGACCACGGCCCTCCAGGCCCACCAGGCGTACTCGGCGACGATCACCGAACTGCACCGGCTCGCCGAGCAGCTGGCCGAGCAGATGCCCCCGCGGGCCGGCTCCGGCGCCTACTCCCTCGCCGAACTGGACTCCGCCGTCCAGCAGTCCGCCGCCGCCCGCGGCCTGCTGCTGGCCGCGCTGAACATCCCGACCGGCAGCCGGACGGTGATCGACCCCACCACCGGCCTGCCCACCACGACCGCCACCACCACCGACGCCGACCGCAAGCAGCGCGACGCGCTCACGGTCGCCGCCCAGCAGGCCCGCCTGCGCGCCGACGCGTCCCTCGCCGGCTTCCGCGCGACCGCGCCCAAGCCGGCCGTGGACTCGTACGACTCCACGGTCACCGGCCCCGAGGTCAACTCGGCGGAGAAGTACCTGGCCACGCTCACCGACCAGCCCACGCTCGCCGACAGCGAGCTGACCGCCGACACCAAGAAGCTGGACGCGGCCCTGTCCGCCCGGGTCGACCTGATGCGCGGCGCCGAGTCCGCGCTCTACGTGCACCGCACCAAGGACCTCGAGAAGCTCCGGGACGACGACGTCACCGCCCTGGAGATCCGCGTCGCCGTCCTCGGCGCGCTGATGCTGGTCGCGGTCGGCATCGCCACCGCCATGGCCCGCACCCTGACCCGCCCGCTGTCGGTCCTGCGCCGCGGCTCGGCCCGCCTCGCCGCGTCCGAGGACCCGGCGACCCAGGAGCCGATCACCTTCACGGGCCGCAACGACGAGTTCGCCCAGGTGGTCCGCTCGGTCAACGCCCTGCACGCCCACGCCGTCACCCTGCACGAGCGCGTGGCCACCCTGGAGGCCGACCGCAAGCACCTGGTCGGCCAGCGCCAGAAGATGGCCGACGCCCGTGAGGAACTCCGGGCCCAGCTCGCCGAGTCCGCCGCCCAGCTGCAGCGGCTGCGCACCAGCATCGGTTCCACCTTCGTCAACCTGGCCCTGCGCACGCTGGGCCTGGTCGAGCGCCAGCTGGCGGTCATCGAGGGCATGGAGGACCGCGAGCAGGACCCGGAGCGGCTCGCCACGCTCTTCAAACTCGACCACTTCGCCACGGTCATGCGCCGGCACAGCGAGAACCTCCTGGTCCTCGCCGGCACCGAGCACGTCCAGCAGCACCCGGGACCGGTGCCGCTGGTCGACGTGGTCCGGGCGGCGGTCAGCGAGATCGAACGCTACGAGCGCGTCCGCATCGCGGCCCTGCCCCCGCACGCCCACATCGCGGGCTTCGCCGCCGACGACCTCTCCCACCTGCTGGCCGAACTCATGGAGAACGCCACCTCGTTCACCCCGCCGGACCTGCCCGTGGAGGTCTCCGGCTGGCTCCTGGAGTCGGGCGAGGTCATGCTGTCGGTCCAGGACGAGGGCATCGGCCTGTCGGAGGACCGCCTCGCCCGCCTCAACGCCCGCCTCACCGACTTCGACCCCGAGTCCCTCTACGGCCAGGAAGACGACGAGGGCCTGGGCCTCGGCCTGTACGTCGTCGCACGCCTCGCCCACCGGCACGGCGTCCGCGTCCAGCTACGCGCACAGAAGCAGGGCGGCATCGCGGCGGTGGTCGTCCTCCCGGCCCCCCTCCTCGCCGAGGCCCCCGCGACCGCGCTCCCGCCCCGGACCGCCGGCCCCGGCGCCACGGGCACACTCACCCTGCCCGGTGCCGACGCCGAGGCCAACTCCAACGTCCTCCCGGCCCGCACGAAGCACCAGGACCCCCTGGTCGCCCTGGTGGAGCAGGCCATGCGGGAGGCGTCCGAGGAGGCACCGGAGCAGTCACCGCAGGACGCCCACGAGCAGGCCGGCCGGCCCGCCGAGGACACGGAGACCCGCCCGAAGGCCCCGGCGGAGACCTACACCGAGACGACGATGGAGCTGCTCCTCCCGGACGTGTCTGCCGCGGACGGCGAGGACGCCCCACAGGGGCCACCCGCACCCGACGACGAAACCAGCACGAGTGGTGCGGGCGGGAACCCGGACGCCGAAGGCGAAGCCGAGGCGTACGAACCCGCCGAAGCGCCGCAGGCCGAGGCGGAGGAGCTGCTCACCAGCAAGGGCCTCCCCAAGCGCACACCCAAGATCACCGCCACGCCCACGGCCCCGCGCCGGCGAACCGGCACCGTGGACGCCGAAGCCCTCCGCAGGAGACTCGGCGGCTTCCGCCGCGGCGCCGAGGCCGGCTACCGCGACGTAGAGGCGGAGATCGCCGAACAGACGGCCAACAACCAGCGGCCGACCAGCTACGCACACGCCGAAGAATCCACGGGGGGCACAGCCGAGGAGGCAAGCAGTTGACCGCGCCCACTACCTACGGACTGAGCAGTGAAGCCCGCAACCTGCACTGGCTGCTGACCAACCTGGTCGAGGAAGTACCCGGCATCCAGTCCGTCGCGGTGGTCTCCTCGGACGGCCTGCTGCTCCTGTCGTCCGACCCCGGCCACACCGAGCAGTCCCGTCAGGCCCGCCCGGCGAAGGGACCCCGCGGCTCCTCCGCCGACCTCGCGACCATCGTCTCCGGCATCGGCAGCCTCACCATCGGTGCCGCCAAGCTGCTGGAGTCCGGCGCGGTCAAGCACACGATGGTCGCGATGGACGAGGGCAGCCTGTTCGTGATGTCCATCAGCGACGGCTCACTGCTCGGCGTGCACGGTTCCGCGGAGTGCGACATGAGCGTGGTGGCGTACCACATGGCGCTGTTCGTGGGCCGCGCCGGCCATGTCCTCACCCCCGAACTCCGCAGCGAGCTGCGAAAATCCCTGGAAGCCGAGTCGACGGGGAGCGCCCGATGAGCGGCGCGCCGAAACTCCCCGTGCGCGGCGGCGACCGCAAACCCGCCCGCGTCCGCCCCTACTCGCTCACCGGCGGCCGTACCCGCTTCGGCCACGTCCTCCTCGTGGAGACATTCGTGGCGGCGCTGGAGGCACCGGAGGAGCGCAAGGAACTGACGAGCGCGCCGCTCTCCACCCGGGTCATGCCGGAGATGCGGGCCATCGTCGAACTGTGCCGCCGTATGCGCACGGTGGCCGAGATCGCCGCGCTGCTGAAGATGCCGCTCGGCGTGGTCCGCGTGCTCCTGAGCGATCTCGCGGACCAGGGAAAGATCCGTGTGTACGGCACCGGAACCGGTCACGGCACCGGCCGCCCGGACCGCGCTCTGCTCGAAAGGGTGCTGAGTGGACTCCGTCGTCTTTGAGAACATCGGTGAGGCCACGGACGAGAATCTGAAGTCCTGGCAGACGGACCGCAGCCGCGCCCCCATCGCCACGAAGATCGTCGTGGCCGGCGGCTTCGGCGTCGGCAAGACCACGCTGGTCACGGCCGTCTCGGAGATCACGCCCCTGCAGACCGAGGCCCTGATGACCGAGGCGAGCGAGGAGACCGACGACCTCACCTCGACGCCCGGCAAGCTGACCACCACCGTGGCCATGGACTTCGGCCGCATCACGCTCGACGACGACCTGGTGCTGTACCTGTTCGGCACGCCGGGCCAGCAGCGGTTCTGGTTCATGTGGGACGACATCGTGCGTGGCGCGATCGGCGCGGTCGTCCTGGCCGACACGCGCCGCCTGAAGGACTGCTTCCCGGCGCTGGACTACTTCGAGAGCTGCGGGCTGCCGTACGTCGTCGCGGTCAACCACTTCGACGGCAGCGAGCGGTTCGAACCGGAGGATGTGCGCGAGGCCCTCACCGTTCCCGCACACATACCTGTCATGATCATGGACGCGCGCCGCCGGATCTCGGTCATCGAGACCCTGCTGTCCCTGGTGGGCCACGCACTGGACGTCACCCCCGAGTAGGAGAACACCCCCGCATGCGGAAGATACTCGTCGTCGGAGCCGGTCAGTCCGGACTCCAGCTCGCCCTCGGACTCCAGTCGCACGGGTACGAGGTCACCCTCATGTCCAACCGGACGGCGGACGAGATCCGCTCCGGCCGGGTCATGTCGACGCAGTGCATGTTCGACACGGCGCTGGGGCACGAGCGCGATCTCCAGCTGAACTTCTGGGAGTCCCAGGCCCCCAAGATCGAGGGACTCGGCGTCTCGGTCGCGGCCCCCGGCTCGCACGACCCGGGCCCCACCCAGCGGGCGATCGACTGGGTGGGCAGGCTCGACGGGTACGCGCAGTCGGTCGACCAGCGGGTGAAGATGGCCGGCTGGATGGAGACCTTCGCGCAGCGCGGCGGCCAGCTGGTCATCCACGGCGCGGCGGTCGGTGACCTGGACTACTTCTCCCGCACCTACGACCTCGTCCTGGTCGCGGCCGGCAAGGGCGAGCTGGTGTCGATGTTCGCCCGCGACCCGGAGCGCTCCCCGTACACCGAGCCGCAGCGCGCGCTGGCCGTGTCGTACGTCCACGGCCTCGGCCCGCGCCCCGAGCACCCGGAGTTCGACGCGGTCCGCTGCAACGTGGTCCCGGGCGTCGGCGAGCTGTTCGTCATGCCGACGCTGACGACGTCCGGCCGCGCCGACATCCTCTTCTGGGAGGGCATACCCGGCGGCCCGCTCGATGTCTTCAACGGCGTCAAGGACCCGGCGGAGCACCTCTCCCTGACCCTGGAACTCATGGAGACGTTCACGCCCTGGGAGTACGCGCGGGCCACGAAGGCCGAACTCACCGACGCCGGCGGCACGCTCGCGGGCCGCTACGCCCCGACCGTCCGCAACCCCGTCGGCCGGCTGCCCGGCGGCGGGCTGGTGCTGGGCGTGGCCGACGTGGTCGTCGCCAACGACCCGATCACCGGGCAGGGTTCCAACTCGGCGGCCAAGTGCGCGGCGGCGTACCTCGCGTCGATCCTGGAGCGGGGGGACGAGCCGTTCGACGAGGCGTGGATGCGGCAGACGTTCGACCGCTACTGGGCCACCGCCCAGCACGTCACCAAGTGGACGAACGCGATGCTGGCGCCGCCGCCGGAGCACGTCCTGAACCTCCTCGGCGCGGCGGGCCAGTTGCAGCCGGTGGCGAACCGTTTCGCCAACGCCTTCGACGACCCGGCCGACTTCGAGGACTTCTTCTACGAGCCGGAGAAAACGGCGGCCTATCTGGCATCGGTCGCCGGAGCCTGATGGTTTGCCCCCTTTTGACACTTTATGTCAGCGGAGAGACGCTGGACGACGGGGGTGCAGGGGGGACAAGCCACCTAGGAGTTTTCCCATGAACGGTCGACGGGTGCGTCTGGCAGTCCTGGCACCGTTGGCGGTGTCGTCGCTCGCGTTCGGGGCGGTGACGTTCTCCGCGCCGAACGCGGCGGCGGCGACGCCCACCTGTGGTGTCAGGAACACCGACAATCCGAAGAACTTGCTGGTCAGCGGCAAGGACTTCAAGCCGAACAAGGCCGTTGCCGTCGAATCCGCCAGCGGAGCCGAGGGCACCGTGAGAGCGGACGCCAGTGGCGTCTTCTCCCTGACGGTCACGGACGCCAGCGGCACCGTCAGCGCCCAGCAGATCGGCGGCCCCGAGGTCAAGTGCGGCACGGCCGAGCAGGGGGAGCAGAAGAACGCCCAGGAGCAGTACGCGGCGGGCTTCCAGCAGGGCTTCCAGAAAATGAGGGAGACCTGCAAGGCAGAGGTGCCCCAGGGTGCCGTAGCCGTGGACGAGAACTTCAGGCAGGGGTTCAACGACGGCGCGGCGAAGGCCGAGCAGAGGTTCTGCAAGGGCTAGGCCCCCTGAGGTCACACCGGGGAGCCCTCCGGGCGTACGGCGCCGAGCACCGGATAGGACGCGAGGGGTGAGACCTGTACCTTCTCGCCCGGTCTCGGCGCCTGGACGACCTTTCCGCCGCCCACGTACAGCGCCACGTGCGTCGCCTCGGGGAAGTAGACGACGAGGTCTCCGGGGCGCAGCTCCTTCAGGGGGACCTTCGGCAGCTGCTCCCACTGCTCCTGGCTGGTGCGCGGGATGGGGGTGCCCGCGTGCTTCCAGGCCTCGGCGGTCAGTCCCGAGCAGTCGTACGCCGAAGGCCCTTGCGCGCCCCACTGGTACGGCTTGCCGACCTGGCTCATGGCGTAGCTGACCGCGCGGTCGCCCTCGGGGGTGGCCGCGCGGTCGGCGGGCAGGGAGCCGGACGTGGTGAGGCGCTGCTGGGCCTCGGTGATCCCCTGCTGTTCGAGGCGGGCGACGGCCGCGATCCGGTCCGGGGTGAGGGCGGCCAGCAGGCGTTCCACGTCGGCCAGTCTGCGCCGGACGTCGTCGCGCTGCCGCTTCTGCCGGCCGGCCAGGCCCAGCTGGGTGTCCAGGGCCTTGCGGGCCGCGCGGGCCAGCCTGTCCCTGCGCTTCTCGGCGGCGGTCAGCCGGGACACCGTACGGGCCCGTACGCGCGCCAGCTCGCCGATGACATGGCCCTCGTCCAGGGCGTGCTGCGGGTCGGGTGCGAGGAGGAGGCGGACGTACGGGCCGAGGCCGCCGCTCTGGTACTGCTGCCGGGCCAGCTGTCCGGCGTCGGTCCGGCTGCCTCGCAGGGCCAGCCGGGCGCGGGTGAGTTCGCGGTCCAGGCGGGTCACCTCGGCGCGCTGCCGCTCCAGCTTCTCGGTCGTGGCGTTGTAGGTCTCGGTGGCCTGTTCGGTCTGCCGGTACAGCTGCTGAAGGTCGGTCAGCAGCTGGGCCACGGACCGCTGGGGGTCCGGCGCGGCGGCGGCGGGGCCGGGCGCGAGGACGGCCTGGGCCGCCACCGCGGCCGTACAGGCCAGGCGCAGAACTCGTCCTGACACGTCATCACCTCGGTTGTGGGGAAGTGGGATCTCCGCCTCTCATCACAACCGGATAATCAGACGTGTCGGTTCGGCCATGCGCCGAGCGTGCGCGGTTCGGCGCAGCGAGTTCACCCGTTCGCGCCGTCCGGCTTGCCGGACGGCGTGGCTTCTGGTCCCCTGTGCGGCTTGGACCAGGGCCACCTGAGCTTTCCGCCGGACGTGTCGTCGGGCGCGTACTGGTACTTCCACCCCTGGATCAGCCCGAGCCGCTTGCTGTGCCCGCGCGGCACGCGGTGGTACACCAGCACGGTGGGCGGGCCGCCGGCCGGGTCCGGGACGGGGATGCGGTACGTCTTCGGGGGGTGCCCGGTGGGGCCGACCAGGACGGGCAGCACGCGCCCGTCCATGGGGCCGCCCTCGAAGGGGGTGTCCTGGCTCTTCACGGGTTCAGTCTCGGCCATCCCCGGCGAGGGCGCCGACGAGCGCGGCGGTCTGCGGGTCGCGGCCCGCGGTGACCGTGAGGACGGCCACGAACTGCTCGACCAGCCAGGCGCGCAGCTCCTCGACCGGGGGCTGCTTGCCCTCGTCCAGCCAGATCAGGGAGGCCGCCTCCACCGCCGTGATCCACGTCCGGACGGTCATGCGCAGCCGGGGGCCGGGGTCGGTGACGCCGAGGTGCCGGTAGATGTGCTCGGCGGCGGACCGGCGCACTCCGTCCACGATGGCGGTCGTCCGGGAGGTCTCCACCACGCTGCCGCCCTGGAGCAGCGCGCTGAAGCCGGTGTCGTGCTCGTCCACGAAGGTCAGATAGCGGTCCAGGGCGTGGGACAGCCGGGTCAGCAGCGGGCCCTCGTGGGGCTGCTCGCCGAAGCACAGCTGCAGCTCCTCGGCGGCCGACCGCAGCGCGGCCTCGTACAGCTGCTGCTTGCCGCCCGGGAAGTACCGGTACACCAGCGGCCGTGAGACTCCGGCCGCCTCGGCCACGTCGTCCAGGGACACGTCCTCGGGGGCGCGGTGCGCGAAGAGCGCGAGGGCGGCGGCGAGGAGCTGGCTGCGCCGCTCCTCGACGCTCAGGCGGCGGTAGGCGGGGGTGGCCGACGGGGTCATGGCCGTCAGCCTAATCGCCGCCCGGCTCCGGCAGTCTTTCGTCCGCAGGTGCGTGGCGGAGCCGCATATCGCTACAGCCCCGCCTACGCCAGAAGGCCCGACGACCTCCACAGCCGCCGCCCGACCCCCCGCAGCACCCCGATGTCGTCCAGGAAGTCGGTCAAGCGCTTCGCCCCCGTCTGCATGACCTCCCGGCGGTGTCCGCTCGCCTTCACCTGGGCCATCGCCTCCCGCTTGTCGAGGCCCACGTTCGTGTACACCTCGGGGTTCACGAAGGCGACCGAGAAGACGCGGGCGAACTCGCCCGACGTGACCCGGGTGAACTCCTGGGACCACTTCGGCGCGGTCACCATCTGGCGCCGCAGCTCCTCACGGGCGTAGCGGACGTGGCGGGCCTCCTCCACGACGTGGATGCGGGTGACGCCCCGGATCAGGGTCTGGATCCGCTCGTCGGGGAAGGTCAGCCGCTGCATCCAGTCCAGGACCTCCTCGCCGAGCAGCGTGGCGGTGAAGGAACCGGGGGTCGTGGAGATCGTCTTGAACAGGCGGCCCAGGGTCTGGTGGGCGCGGCTCACCGGGTACCAGGGCGTGTCGCCGCGCGTGACCAGCCGGGCGAACATCTTCGAGTGCCGGCACTCGTCCTCGATCTCGGTGAGCGCGTACCGCACATGCGCGCTCGTCGCCGGCTTGTCGTAGATGTGCCGGACGAGCAGCTGCATCAGGATGATCTCGAACCAGATGCCGAGCGAGGCCAGCGCGGCGGCCTCGTGCTGGGAGAGCAGGATGCGCTGCTCCTCGCTCATCCGCTTCCACATCGGCGTGTCGTACAGCGAGACCAGCTCCGGCGGCCAGAACCACTTGCCCTCCTCGAAGGGGGCGTCCCAGTCCAGCTCCTTGTCCGGGTCGAAGGAGTGCTTGGCGGAGGAGACGAGCAGCCGCTCGGCCACCTGCTCCCGGTCCTTGAGCAGGCCGAGCGCGTCGCGCAGTCCGTCCAGCGCGTCCGCTTCCGTCAGGGTCGTCATGGCTCCCTCACCTCGTTACCCGGGGGTAGTCGTCCTGCCCTTATGAGACTGCCTGTCAGCAAGGTCGTCAATCCCTTGCGCATGACTTGTTGACCCGGCGTCTACGTGTGAGCCTGCGGGGTATGCCGACGCACGACCTCTACGCCAACGACCCCGCGGACTCCCACTGGGAGGTGCCCGCCGCCGGCGCGGCCCGCTTCAGCTGGGAGTACGACGAAGGCCGCGACCGCCTGCTCGCCCTGTACCAGAAGGGCAAGGACAAGCAGTGGGACGGGCGGACGCGCATCGACTGGGATCTGGAGGTCGATCCGTACGACGCCCTCGGTACGCCCGACGAGGCGATGTCCGTGTACGGCACTCCCTACTGGAGCAAGCTCTCCGACAAGGACAAGGGCGAACTGCGCCGGCACTACGCCTCCTGGCAGTTCAGCCAGTTCCTGCACGGCGAGCAGGGCGCGATGATCTGCGCCGCGCGGATCGTGGAGTCGGCGCCCGACCTGGACGCCAAGTTCTACTCCGCGACCCAGACCATGGACGAGGCCCGGCACGCCGAGATCTACGGCCGGTTCCTGCACGAGAAGATGGGGCTCGTCTACCCGATCAACGACAACCTCCAGTCGCTGCTCGGCGACACCCTGCGCGACAGCCGCTGGGACATGCCCTACCTCGGCATGCAGGTGCTGATCGAGGGCCTGGCGCTGGCCGCCTTCGGCATGATCCGGGACACCACGGACAAGCCGCTGCCGAAGCAGATCCTGACGTACGTCATGCAGGACGAGGCCCGGCACGTGGCCTTCGGCCGGATGGCGCTGCGCGACTACTACCAGCAGCTCACCGATGCCGAACTGCGCGAGCGCGAGGAGTTCGTCATCGAGGGCTGCTACCTGATGCGCGACCGGCTGCGCGGGGTGGAGGTCCTGGAGAACTTCGGGATACCGAAGGCCGACGCCGAGGCGCTGAGCGAGCGGTCCGAGTTCCTCCAGCTGTTCCGGAAGCTGCTGTTCAGCCGGATCGTCCCGTGCGTCAAGGACATCGGCCTGTGGGGCAAGCGGCTCCAGCAGGCCTATGTCGACATGGGCGTCTTCGAACTGGGCGACTCCAGTCTTGACCTGCTGATGGCCCAGGACGAGGAGCTGGCCGAGCGGTTGGACGCCGAGCGCTTCGCCGCCGAGGAGCGGGAACGGGTGGCCGAGGTGGAGGCGGCGATCGAGTCGGGGGCGGCGCAGGACTGACCGGCCCGGGGTGCGGTGCCGGTCCGTTCACCCGGGTGCAGTAGCGTGCTGGCGTGTCCATGCCTCCACCTCCGCAGAATCCGGGCCCCTACGGCCAGCCTCCGCAGGCCCCCGGCCCGTACGGCCAGCCCCCGCAGGCCCCCGGCCCCTACGGCCAGCAGCCCCCGCAGGCCGCCCCCGGCCCGTACGGCACCCCGTACCCCCAGCAGCCCCAGCAGCCGTACCCCGGCTGGGGCGTACCGCCCATGGCCCCGCCGCCGAAGAAGCGGCGCATCGGGCTGGTGCTCGGCATCGTGGGCGGTGTCATAGCGGCCGTCGTCGCGCTGCTCATCGTGCTCGGGGCGGTGGCCGAGAGCGGCTTCCCCGCCGCGGAGAACAAGCTGACGCTGCCCAAGTCGCTGCTCGACGGGAAGTACGAGCTGAGCCAGGACCTCTCCGGCTCCGAGGGCAAGAAGATCGAGAGCGAGGCCGACGGCGCCTGGGACGCCAAGGACACGCACGGTGTGGTCGGCAGCTACTCCCTGGGCGGCGACGAGACCAAGGGCACCCTGGTGATCTCGGGCTTCTACGGCCGGTTCAAGAACACCGCCGATGCCCGCCGGAACATGATGAAGGGCGCGGCCGAGGGCGACGGCGCGAAGGTCGCCGTACCGGCCAAGGACTTCGACCTCGACGTCACGGTCACCTGCCAGGTGGTCACCCAGGAGCAGCTCGGCTCGAAGATCAACGTGCCCATGTGCGCCTGGGCCGACGGGAACACCGGCGCCACGGTCGCGGAGGTCCAGACCGAGAACCTGACCCAGGACCCGTCGGAGGTGGACCTGGAGGCGTTCGCCAAGAACACCCTCAAGATCCGCGCCGAGGCGGTCAAGCCGATCGGCTGACCGCCACCGGGCCCCGGTCTCACCCCGCGAGCACCGCCCGCATCACCTCTCGCGCGATCGGTGCCGCGTCCCCGCCGCCGCTGATCTCGCCGCGGTCCGCCGAGGCGTCCTCCACCACCACGGCGAGCGCCACCTGCGGCGTCGGCGCGTTCCCGGCCTGGGCCCAGGAGACGAACCAGGCGTACGGCACCCCGGAGTTGCCGACCCCGTGCTGGGCGGTGCCGGTCTTGCCGCCGACCAGCGCGCCCGGGATGGCCGCGTTGGTGCCGGTGCCGTCCCGCACCGCATCGGCCATCAGCTCCATCAGCCGGGCCGCGGTGGCGGGCCGCACCACCTGCCGCCCCGGCCGGGCCCCGCTGCCGGCGACCGTCTCGCCGCCGTGCCGGGTGGTCCGCTCCACCAGGTACGGCGGGCGCAGCAGGCCGCCGTTCGCGACCGCCGCCGCGACCATCGCCATCTGCAGCGGCGTGGCCCGCGTGTTGTACTGCCCGATCGACGACAGCGCCAGCTGCGACCTGTCCACGTGCGTGTCGAAGGTGCTGGGCGACACGGAGTAGGGGATGCGCCCGCCGGTGTCGTTGAACCCGAACGCCTGGGCCGTGGCCGCCATGTCCCGCACCCCCACGTCCACGCCCAGCTTGGCGAAGACCGTGTTGCAGGACCACTCGAAGGCCTCCCGCACCGTGGCGTCCGCGCAGCCGTCGCCCTCGTTGGTCAGCCGGGTGGTGGTGCCGGGCAGCCGGTAGGGGTCCGGGGAGTCGGTGCGCGCGTCCAGGTCCGTGACCACGCCCGAGTCCAGCGCCGCCGCCGCGGTGACCACCTTGAACGTCGAACCCGGCGGATAGGTCTGCCGTACCGCCCGGTTGAGCATCGGCTTCTCCGGGTCGTGGCCCAGCCGGGCCCACGCGGACGTCACCGCCTCGTTGTTGCCGGACAGCTCCGTGGGGTCGTACGACGGGCTGGTCACCAGCGCCAGGATCCGGCCGGTGGCCGGCTCGACCGCGGCCACCGCGCCCTTGCGCCCGGCGAGCCCCCGGTAGGCGGCCTCCTGCGCCTTCCGGTTCAGGGTGGTGACGACGTCCCCGCCGCGGGTCGGCGCCCGCGTCATGTCGTGCCACAGCGGCAGCGGCGCGAGCATCGGATCGGTGCCCGAGAGCACCCCGTCCTCGGCGTGCTCCAGGAACGTGGTGCCGTACGTCTGCGAGGCGAAGCCGGTGACCGGCGCGTACAACGGGCCGTTCAGGTAGGACCGTTCGTAGCGCAGCTGCTCGCCGGTGTCCACCGACCCGGTGACCGGCGTGCCGCCCACCAGGATGTTTCCGCGCGGCTGCTCGTAACGGGCGATCGTGGCCCGGCGGTTGGCAGGGTTGCCGTCGTACTCACGGGACTGCACGACCTGCACGCGGGTCGCGTTGGCCAGCAGGGCCGCCAGCAGCAGCGCGCACAGCGCGCAGGCGTGCCGGATGTACCGGGCCATCGGCTGCCCGCCCTCGGGGAACCGGCCGTACTCGCTCATGACGCCTCCCGGCCGTCGTACTGGCTGCGCGCCGAGTCGCTCACCCGGACCAGCAGCGCCACGATCGCCCAGTTGGTGACCACCGAGGAGCCGCCCTGGGCGAGGAACGGCATCGCCATGCCGGTCAGCGGGATCAGCCCGGTGACCCCGCCCGCGATCACGAACACCTGCAGCGCCACGATCGAGGCGAGCCCGACCGCGAGGAGCCGGCCGAACGGCTCGCGCAGCGACAGGGCCGCCCGGTAGCCGCGCTCCACCAGCAGCGCGTACAGCAGCACGATCGCCGCCAGACCCGCGAGGCCCAGCTCCTCCCCGGCCGTCGCCAGGATGAAGTCCGACTTGGCGGCGAAGCCGATCAGGATGGAGTGGCCGTGCCCGAGCCCGGTGCCGAGGACCCCGCCGGCCGCGAACGCGAACAGGGACTGGGAGAGCTGGTTGGGGCCCAGCCCCGCCTCGATGGTGGCGAACGGGTGCAGCCAGTCCTCGATCCGCCCGTTGACATGCGGCTCGAACCGCCCGACGGCGAAGGCGCCGAGCACGGCGAGCAGCAGTCCCACCGCCATCCAGCCGGTGCGCCCGGTGGCCACGTACAGCAGCACCACGAACAGCCCGAAGAACAGCAGCGAGGTCCCGAGGTCCCGCTCCAGCACGAGCACGCCCACGCTCACCAGCCAGATCGTCAGGATCGGCCCGAGCACCCGCCCGGTCGGGAACTGCAGTCGCCACAGCCGGCGCCCGGTGTACGCGAGCGCGCTGCGGTTGGCGGCCAGGTAGGCGGCGAAGAACACGGCGAGCAGCACCTTCGCGAACTCGCCCGGCTGGATGGAGAACCCGGCGATCCGGATCCAGATCCGGGCGCCGTTGACGGCCGGGAACAGGATCGGCAGCACCAGCAGGACGAGGGCGGCCACCACACAGACGTACGAGTACCGCTGGAGCACCCGGTGGTCGCGCAGCACCAGGACGACGGCGATGAACAGGCCCACCCCGAGGGTGGACCACACCAGCTGGGTGGGGGCGGCCTGGTCGTTCGGGGTCTCCAGGTCCAGCCGGTAGATCAGGACCAGCCCGAGCCCGTTGAGCAGCACCCCGATGGGCAGCGGCAGCGGATCGGCGTACGGCGCCCGGATCCGGACCACGACATGGGCGAACAGGGCGAGCACGCCGAGCCCGGCACCGTAACCGGCCGCGCCCGGCGGCACGGTCCCGGTGCGCGCCAGTCCCACCGCGCAGTAGCCGTACACGGACAGCAGGACGGCCAGGACGAGCAGGGAGAGTTCGATGCCGCGGCGCCGGGGGAGGCGTGCGGCGCGGGCGCGAGCGGGGGCCGCCGTCACGGTGGTTCCGGCCTTCGTCATGTCCGGAACCTACCCAAACCGGGCGTCTTGTGCGGGGAGGGCGGGGCCCTACTCGGCCATGGGCAACGTCAGCGTCGCCACCGCGCCTCCCTCCGCCGCGTTGGCGAAGCAGAGCCGCGCGCCCAGCACCTCCGCCTGCCCCACCGCGATGGTCAGCCCGAGCCCGTGGCCCTTGGCGCCGCCTTCCGTACGGAACCGCTGCGGCCCGTGGGCCACCAGGTACTCCGGATACCCGGCCCCGTGGTCCCGTACGGTCACCACGGGCCCGTCCACGGTGAGCACCACCGGAGGGGAGCCGTGCTTGTGCGCGTTGGCCACCAGATTCCCCAGCACCCGCTCCAGCCGCCGCCGGTCCGTCTCCACCCGGACGTCCCGCCGGACGCGCACCTCCGTGTCGGTGCCCGAGGCCCGGACCACCCGCTCGGCCAGCGCCCCCAGCTCCTCGGTGTCGGCCTCCAGCCTCTCCCGCCCGGTGTCCAGCCGGGAGATCTCCAGCAGGTCCTCGGTGAGCGTGCGCAGCGCCGCCACCCGGTCCCGCACCAGCTCCGTCGGCCGGCCCGGCGGCAGCAGCTCCGCCGCCGCGTGCAGTCCGGTGAGCGGGGTGCGCAGCTCGTGCGCCACGTCCGCGGTGAACCGCTGCTCGCTCAGCAGCTTGCTCTGCAGCGAGGAGGCCATCGTGTCCAGGGCGGCGGCCACCACCGCGACCTCGTCCTGCGGCCGGGTCGGATCCTTGGTGCGCGGGTCGTTCACCCGGGCGTCGAGGTCGCCGGCGGTGATCCGCCGGGCCACCCGCGCGGTGCCGTGCAGCCGCCGGGTCACCCGGGTCACCGCGAACACGCCGACCAGCACGGTCGCCCCGATGGCCAGCCCCGACGACCACAGGATCGACTGGTCGAGACCGGCGATGGTGCGGGACTGCTGCGAGTAGTCGACCTCCACGGCCAGCGCCCGGTGCCCGGCCACCGGTCCGGCCGCCCACATGGTCGGGCGCCCCCGGTGCGTGGCCACCATCGTGCCGCGCTCGCCGGTCACCGCCAGCGTCCGCAGCCGCACGGGCAGCCCCACGGGGTCCACCCCGGCGCCCGGCAGCAGGGTGTCCCCGGCCTCGTACGCCTCGGTGGCGTCGGCGAGCCGGGACAGCGCCAGGTCGCGGGCCTGGCCGACGGTCTGGTTGGTCACCGAGACGTGCACCAGGACGCCGAGCAGCGCGGCCAGCGCACAGCACATCACCGTGATGAACGCGGCGGCCTTGACGGCCAGGGCCCCGGCCCAGTGGGGCAGCGTGAGCCTCATCGCGGGCTCTCCGAGCTCGTGGCGGGGGACGGCGACGGGGACGGTGTCGTGCTGTGCCGGCCGTCACCCACGTGCAGGTACTCGTCGCGGGAGAACGCCATCGCGCGCTGGTCCGGGTCCCACACCCAGGTGGTGCGGTACTCGTAGCCGGAGATGTCGGCCGGCGAGCGTTCGATCAGCGCCCGGCCGGCCAGCTCCACCCCGACGATCGCGTCGTTGTCGGCCAGCACCTGCACCAGCTTGTGCCCCTCGACGGTGTACACCCGCACCGCCGTCTGGTTGGTCGGGTACAGCCGGAAGCCGAGCGTCAGATCCGCCCGGCCGTCCCCGGTGAGGTCCCGGTAGTACGGCTTCAGCAGCGGGCAGCGGGCCCGGTCGCCGCCCGGCCGGCACTCCTTCATCCGGTCCACGGTCGCGTGGTAGGCCCCCTTGGGCCCGTAGTCGTCGGGGTGCGCCGTCAGCTCCGCCTCGACGACGTCCACCGGATCCACCGCCCGGATGTCGTCGCCGGGGACCCGGACGCCCTTGACCGTCTCCCGGGTCGCCACGTCGTACGGGTAGGCCGGGCTGGAGGCCGGCCTGAGGTCCGGCCAGAGCTTGGCGGGGCTCGCGGCGGTCGGGGTCGGCCCGGCGCCGCGCAGCTCGCCGGCGTCCCCGCAGGCCGTCGCCGTCGCCGACAGCAGGGCGACGGCGGCCACGGCGAGGGCGGTGCGCGCGGGACGACGGGCTGGCACGGTGCTCCTGGGGATCGGGGTAGGTCGGGGCCCCGTACACCTTAATCGGTTACTTCGTAGGGAAGTGTGATCAGATTTTGATGGAATTCCGCTTCGCGGCATAAGTCTGTTTTGCGCACCGGGGCCGGGTGCTGGGAGAGAGGCTACTCGGCCAGCTCCTCCAGCAGCCGCACGGTCGCCAGGCCCGCCCGCAGGTACTCCACGAACAGCTTGTTGTGCAGCGCCCACGCCGAACGGCGGGCCCGGATCAGCTGGATCGCCTGGTCGGTCGTGTCACCCCGCTGGACCAGCGCGTGCGCGATCACCAGGCCCGAGCGGTTGTACCCGTGGTAACAGCGGACGAGCACCCGGCGGCCGGCGTCCAGTGCCTCGTTCACCGCGCGTGCCAGCCGGATCACCCCGGCGAGCTGCGTCCCGTCCAGCGGACCGTCCGGGATCGGCCACACGTGGTGCTCCACGCCCGGATCGGGCCCGTACCCCGGCAGCCGCAGCAGGGACTGCACCACATCGAACTCGTCCCGTACGACGGCGAACTCCAGCCGCCCGGAACGGCCCCGGAACTCATGCCCGCCCATCCACAGGCCGGGCACGATCTCGCTCCACGGGCTCTCCGGAGCCGGTACGTCGGGCTGCTTTCCGCGGGTACGCAACGGCGCCTCCCCAACTCCCCTCGCAGGGCTGTCATCCACGGTAACCGGTCTTGCCCCCGGAGCACCCCGCCTGTTCCCATGGTCGAGGGGTGATGGCGCATGAGCGCACTGCGCGTGGTGCCGGCCTTCCGGCACGGCCGGGAGCGGCTGTACGTCTGCCGCGAGGACGGATCCGACGTCGCCTGGTACGACCGTGAGACAGGCCGCGTCAACCTGCTCGGCGAGGACGACAGGGACGCCGTGCTCCACGCCCTGCAGCCCTTCCTCACCGGCCCGGTGACCGTGGGCCCGCCCCCGGTCCCCACCCCCGCCGAACTCGCCCGCCTGACCCTGCACCCGGACGACGACCTGGCCCCCAACCGCCCCGGCGAGGCCCTGCTCGTCGCCCTCGACCGCGACCCCGGCCCCGCCCACCGGCTGCGCCCCGACCCGCGCCGGCGCGCCCTGACCGCCGAGCAGACCGTCGGCGGGGCGCTGGACGGGCTGGAGGGCGCCGGCTGGCACACCGTGCACTCCGTCCCGCTGCCCGGCGGCGACCGCATCCACCACCTGGTGATCGGCCCCGGCGGCCTGTTCGCCGTGCACGCCCTGTACGCCCGCAAGGCCCGGGTCCTGGTCGCCGACCCGATGGTCACCCTGGGCCGCCGCGAGGCCGAGCCGCTGCTGCGCCGGCTGCGCGGCGACGCCGACCGTGCCTCCTACGCCCTGACCGCCGAGGTCCGCCCGCTGCTGGCCCTGGTCGGCCCGGCCGAGGTGACCGTGACGGCGGTGCCGCGGGGGGTGCGGATCCTGAGCGACCCGGAGCTGGCCGGCCTGGCCCGGCTGGGCGGGGTGCTCAAGCCGGCCGACGTGGAGGCGCTGCACGGGATGGCCCGGGACCGGAACACCTGGGCGCGGGTGTAGCCGGGACGCTCAGGGCAGCGGGACGGCCTGCGCCGGGTCCGTCAGGGGTGCCATCAGGTCGCCGAGGTCCTGGAGCCGCGGGGCGATGTCGTCGGCCTGGAACTCCAGCTGCCCCGGGCTGCCGCAGTCCGCGACCTCGTCCCAGGTCACCGGCGTGGAGACCAGCGGGGCCCGGCGGGCGCGCAGGGTGTACGGGGTGGCCGTGGTCTTGCGGCCCGCGTTCTGGCTCCAGTCGACGAACACCTTGCCCGGCCGCAGACTCTTGGTCATCCGGTGCACCACCAGCCGGGGCATCGCCCGCTCGGCCTCCACCGCCAGCGCCTTCGCGTAGTCGGACGTCTGCTCGGGGGAACTCCCGCGCACCGCCGCCAGCAGATGCAGCCCCTTCGACCCGGCGGTCTTCGGGTACGCCTCGATCCCGTCCGCCGCGAGCCGCTCGCGCAGCCACAGGGCGACCTCGCAGCAGTGCACGACGGTCGCGGGCGGCCCCGGGTCGAGGTCGAGGACCAGCCGGTCCGCCTCCTCCGGGCGCTCCACCAGCCACTGGTGCGTGTGGAACTCGGTCACCAGGTTCGCCGCCCAGACCAGGCTCGGCAGGTCCTGCACCACCACCATCCGGGCCGGGCTGTCCGCCGACGACCGCGGCACCTCGGAGGTCGTGACCCAGTCGGGCGTACCCGGCGGCACGTTCTTGGTGAAGAACAGCTGCCCGTCCGGGCCGTCCGGGTACCGCAGGAAGGACACCGCCCGGTCGCGCAGGTGCGGCAGCAGTGCCGTGGCGGTGGTCGCGTAGTAGTGCAGCAGCTCCCCTTTGGTGAAGCCGGTCTCCGGATACAGCACCTTCTCCAGGTTGCTGAGCGCGACTCGGCGCCCCTCCACCTCTGTGATAGGCGTCATAAGATGACAATCCCAGATAAACCGGAGAAATCGGGAAAGGAAGGGTGCGGCACGTGCGATCGATATGGAACGGCGCCATCTCCTTCGGCCTCGTCAGCATCCCGATCAAGCTGGTGAACGCCACGGAGAGCCATGCGATCTCCTTCCGTCAGATCCACACCGAGGACAACGGCCGCATCCGCTACCGCAAGGTGTGCGAGCTGGAGGACCGCGAGGTCAGCCAGGCCGAGATCGGCAAGGCGTACGAGGACGCCGACGGCTCGATCGTCCCGATCACCGACGATGACCTCGCCCACCTGCCGATCCCGACCGCCCGCACGATCGACATCGTCGCCTTCGTGCCGGGCGACCGGATCGACCCGCTCCAGATGGGCGCGGCCTACTACCTCGCCGCGAGCGGAGCGCCCGCCGCCAAGCCGTACACCCTGCTGCGCGAGGCCCTCAAGCGCAGCAACCGGGTCGCCATCGCCAAGTACGCGCTGCGCGGCCGGGAGCGCCTGGGCATGCTGCGGGTCGTCGGCGACGCCATCGCCATGCACGGCCTGCTGTGGCCGGACGAGGTCCGGGCCCCCGAGGGCGTCGCCCCGGACACCGCCGTCACCATCCGCGACAAGGAGCTGGACCTCGCGGACGCCCTGATGGACACCCTCGGCGAGGTCGACCTGGAGGACCTGCACGACGAGTACCGGGAGGCGCTGGAGGAGGTCATCGCGGCGAAGGCCTCCGGCGAGGCCCCGCCGGAGGCGCCCGAGCCGGCGGCCGGGGGCAAGGTGCTGGACCTGATGGCCGCGCTGGAGAGCAGCGTGCGGGCTGCGCGGGAGTCCCGCGCCGCCCCTGACGAGGAGGCCGAGGTCAGGCAGCTACGGCGAGGCCGGGCCGTGCCCAAGGAGACGGGCGCCAAGAAGTCGACGAAGGCCGCCGCCAAGAAGACGACCGCCGCGAGGAAGTCGACGTCCAAGGCCACCGAGGGGGCGAAGAAGACGGCGGCGGCGAAGAGTACGGCGAAGAAGGCGACGGCGAAGAAGACGGCGTCGCGCAAGCGGTCGGCGTGACGCGCGCCCCTTCGGGGCGCGCGTAGCGGCCGTCATACCCGCGGCACCCCGCGAGCGCGGGCAAGCGAACCCACCCCCGCCCGGCTCTGGCGCCGGTCAGCTCACGCGGTCCCTCGCCAGCGCGGCCAGTCCGCCTCCGCCGACGGCCAGGAGGGTCAGCGTGGTGGCGAATACCGTCGTGCCGGTGGTCAGTCCGGTGGCGTCCGTCAGGTAGCCCGCGGTGACCGGGAGAAGGCCGGCCGGGAGGTAGCCGCCGACGTTCAGCGCCGCGTTGGCCTCGGCCAGCCGCTCCGTCGGCACCGTGGAGTTCAGCAGGGACAGGCCGCCCAGTTGGCCCATGCCCTGGCCCGCCCCGGCGAGCAGCGCGGCGCCGGCCAGGGCCGGGACCGAGGCGGTGTGCACGGCGGCGACGAGGGACAGCATGCCGAGGGCCGTGGCGGTGGCACCGGTGACCAGGACCGTGCGGCGGCGCAGTCGTCGTACCGCGAACTGCACGCCCGTGGCGCTCAGGAACATCGCGAAGGCCAGCGCGCCCGACACGATCCGGCTGCCCGTGCCCAGCAGTCCCGAGAGCAGCGAGGGACCGAGCGACAGCACGAAGGACGTGGCGGTGATGCCCGGCGCGAACACGGCGATGCCCAGGGCGAGCTGCCGTCCGGCACCGCGCGGCACGCCGGGCACGCGGACCCAGGGCCCGGCGCCGGTCCGGGCGGGCCGCCGTACCGGCATCCGGAGCACCACCGCGACCGCCGTGGCCAGCAGGACCGCCTCCACCGCGAACACGGTGACCGTGGGCCCGGGCAGCGTCTCGGACAGCACGCCCGCGAGCAGCGGCCCCACCCCCGCGCCGAACACCATCGCGCAGGAGGCGAGCAGCGCCGCGAGCCGGCGCCGGGCGGGGCCGGCCACGTCCGTCACCGCGGCCATGCCCGCCGAGACCACGGCCCCGACCGCGATGCCGGTGCACAGCCGGGCGACGACCAGCGCGGCCACACCGCCCGCCGTCGCGAAGACCAGGCAGGCGACGAGGGCGAGGCCCAGCGCCGGAAGCAGCACGGGCTTGCGGCCGAGCCGGTCGGAGACGACGCCCGATACCAGCAGGGAACCGAGAAGCCCCACGATGTAGCAGGCGAAGACCACGGTCAGCGTGCCCTTGCTGAACCCCATCTCCCGCTGCCACAGCACATAGAGCGGGGTGGCCGCGTTGGACAGCACGAACACCGCCGTCACCGGCCAGGCGGCGAGCCAGACCCAGCGGACCGGCGCCTCACCGCCCTACGCCGTCCCCGGCGCGCGTACCTCGGTCGTCGTCTCCGTCGTCATGGCAGGGTCCTCCCCGGGCAGGCCACAGTACGAGTTGAGTCGTACTTGTACGAGTGGAGTCGAACTTAGCACGTAGTACGATCGGAGTCGTACAGGAAGTCGGGGAGAGGGAGCCGCAGTTGACCGGGCAGAGGACCGAGGAGACGCAGGGCGCCGGGGGAATCAGGGGCCTGGCGGAGCCGCCCGGCCTGCCCGAGCCGCTGCCCGAGCCGGCCGTCGCCGACCTGCGGCTGGAGACGGTGCTGGGCGCGCTCAGCGACCCGCTGCGGCTGCGGATCGTCCGCAAACTGCTGCTGGAGTCCGAGGACTACGACCACACCTGCGGCTGGTTCGGCCTGGACCGCCCCAAGTCCTCGCTGACCCACCACTTCCGGGCGCTGCGCGAGGCGGGCGTCACCCGGCAGCGCCAGTACGGCCTGGAGCGCCGCAGCCAGGTCCGGGTGGCCGACCTGAACGCCCGCTTCCCCGGCCTGCTGGACCTGGTGGCCGCGTGGACCCCGCCGGAGGGCGACTGAACATCCGACGCAGGAGTCGTCGCGTGTGCCGCCGGGCCTACGGCAGCCGGGCGGGGAAGGTCACGCCTCGGGCTTCCGGGCGAGGAACGTGCCGATCGTCCGTTCGGGGTTCCGCTCGACCCGGTGGAGCAGGTGCGCGAAGACCTCCAGGCCGGAAGCCTCCAGCAACTCCTCGATCCGGTCCGGCCGTACGAGGTAGGAGTCGTAGCGCACCGGACGGCCACCGTACGCCGTGGCGGGACGCCGGTGCTGGTCGTCTCCGACCGGACCCGCGAGCATCAGGCAGCCGCCGGGGGCGAGCGTGCGGTGGAACTCGCGGAACACCCCGGGCAGTTGGCCGGGCGGGGTGTGGTGGGTGGAGTAGTAGGCCAGGATGCCGCCGAGTCCGCCGTCCCGGATGCCCAGGGCGGTGAGGGAGCCCACGAGGAACGGGATCCCGGGATACGCGCGCCGGGCCAGTTCGACCATCCTCGGGGACAGGTCCATCCCGAACGCCCGCAGCCCCAGGCCGGCCAGATGCGCGGTGACCCGGCCGGGACCGCACCCCAGGTCGGCGACCGGTCCCCGGCCCACGGTCCGCGCCGACTCGGCGAACGCGGCCAGCATCGCGCGGGACACCGGGTCCAGCTCCGCCGGCGTCTTGGTCCGCCGGGCGTAGGCGTCGGCGACACCGTCGTACGACTCCTGGACCGCGGACAGGTACGTGGACTCGCTCACGCCGGAAACCCTATCGGCTCTCGGCCGTGTATCTCCCGTGGATCCGACCGCCGCATACTGCAAACCGCCGCAGGGCTCCCTGGGGCAACTCGTAAAGCAGTACCGGAATGTACCGGCACCACCGGAAGAAACGTCAGATTGCGCGGCCATGACCACAGAGAATTTCGCGTTCACTCCGGTCGACAGGCGACGGCTCACCCCGGACGAGTTCCGGCAGGAGTACCTGGTCCCGAAGAAGCCGGTGGTGCTGACCGGGGTCATGGACGAATGGCCCGCTGCGAAATGGTCGATCGACCACCTGGGACGCCGTTTCGGGGACGAGGTCGTACCCGTCCGTCATTTCGAGGAGAACAGTCGGTGGGACGCTCACCGTATGGGTGAGCTGAGACTCGGTGACTTCCTGGGCACCGTGATGAGCGCGCCCTGGACGAGGGGTGGCCGCGCACCGCTCATCGACTCGAACGTCTTCTTCGACCGGCACCCGGAGCTGCGCGAAGACGTCCCGCTGTGGAGCTACTTCGACAACTGGATCGCACGCCTGCCCGCGGAGATGCGGGCCCGGCACGAGAACCTCGCGCACGGCTGGGTTCTCCTCGGCCCGGAACGTGCCGTCTACAACCTGCACTACGACTACTGGTCCGCACACGCCTGCATCGCGCATTTCGAAGGCCGTAAGCGCGTGGTGCTGTATCCCCCCGACCAGCGCGAGGCCGTTTACCACGGCCGGGTCGACGTCGACCGTCCCGACCTCGCGAAGTTCCCGGAATTCGCGCACGCCCAGGGACGTATGGAAGCGATCCTCGAACCGGGCGACATCGCTTTCGTCCCGTCCCGGTGGTGGCATCAGGTGCGCTATCTGACACCCTGTCTGTCGCTCAACTCGTTCATCGTGAACGACGTGAACATCGAGGAATACCTGAGCGACCTGGAGCTGTACCGCGACATGGCGGAATCGCCAGAAGCCGGCGTCATCGGTGAACTCATCGCACACATGCGGGAATTCACGGCAAGCGGTCCGGGAGTTGATGTCTCATGACGCACATCCCTGAGGACGACTCCGCGGAGGCCGGACTGCGCGCCGTCGAGCAGGCCGCCCTCGGACACCCCGACGTGGCCCGGAGCGCCGCCGTGATCCACACCGGCAGCGGGGGAGCCGAGCGGCTGACGGTCTACGTCGAACCGGCCGGCCACGCGCCGACTCCCGAACCGGACCTCATCCGTGACTTCCTGGCCCGGACCCTGCCGGTCTTCGCCGTGCCCGACACGGTCGTGCTCGTCCGGACGATGCCGCTGACAGCGTCCGGAGCAGTGGACCTGGAGGCGCTCCCCGTACCGCGGCGGTCACCGTACGGCGCCGATCGTTCCGCCCGCGCGGAGCTGCTGACCGAGCTGATCGGGGCCGTGCTCGGCGTGCAGCGGGTGAGCACGGACGAGAGCTTCGTTGACCTGGGCGGCCACTCGCTCCTCGTCGCCCGGCTGATCAGCCTCGTGCGGTCGGTACTGCCCCTGACCATCAGCATGCGGGACGTCCTCGACGCGGAGAGCATCGCCTCCCTCACAGCCCGGCTGGACCTCCAGGGCCGGCCGGACGACCGCACCGCCGAGGTTCCCGCTCCGCCGCCGACGCGTCCGGCCCTCCTCGGCACCTGGGCCGCGGGCCTGCGCTGCACGGGACCGCTGGACCAGGACGCACTCGCGCAGGCCCTGCGGGACATCACGGCACGGCACACGGTTCTCACGCCCGACGGCACACCGCCGGCCCTGTCCGTCGTCACCGCCTCCGAGGAGGAGACGGCCGTCCACGTGCGCCGCGCCTCGGCGCGCCTGGAGGAGACACCGGACGGGCCGAGGGCCGTCGGTGCCCTGCTGGTCCACGGCCCCGCCGAGCACAGCCTGCTGCTGGTCGTGGACCGTGCGGCATGCGATGAGGAGTCCCTCGACGTCCTGGTCCACGAGTGGTGCCATGCCTACACGGCTCGCTCCCGGGGCCACGCGCCGACCTGGGAGCTGCTGCCTGGTGCCGGCCCTCGCCAGGGGGCGGCGGAGTCACGCCGGACCGCGGACCCGGCCCACGGGCGCGAGCGGCTCGCCGGCCCGCCCGCTCAGCTCACCCTGCCGTACGACCGGCCGCGGCCCGCGCAGCCCAGCCGCCGCGCCGGCTCGATCCCCGTGACCGTGCCCGCCGGCCTCCACCGCGACCTGCGCGAGGTGGCCCGCCGGTACGACTCGACCCTGCGCATGGTCCTCCAGGCTGCCCTGGCCACGCTGCTGGCCGACCGCGCCGGCGAGACGGACGTGGTGATCGGCACCGCACGTCATGGCCGTACCCGCGAGTCCCTCGACAACGTCGTCGGCCGGCTGAGTGACCACGCCGTGCTGCGCTTCGATCTGTCGGGCGCCCCCCGCTTCGGCGAGGTCGTGGCGCAGGCGCGGCAGGAGGCCCTGGCGGCCGACGAGCGGCGGGCACCCGGGTCCGAACGGCTGGTCGACGTATCCGAACCGGAACGCCCCGGCGCCCGGCATCCGCTGTTCCGGACCGCCCTGGAACTGCGCACCGGCAGCGGTGACCGCCCGCGTCTGCCCGGCATCTCCGCAACCCCGCTCCGTCTGCCCACCGCGTTCGACCTGGACCTGGCCGTGGTCCTCGCCGAGACCTTCGACGACCTGGACGAGCCGAACGGCCTGCTGGGCGAAGTGCGTTACGCGGCCGACCTATTCGACCGGGCCACCGCCGAACGGATCGCGCAGCGGTGGGAGCAGCTGCTGCGCGCGGTGGCGGCCAACCCCGAATCCTCCCTGGACCAGCTCCTGACCGACGCCGACGCCGAGGCCGCGCCGCAGGGGCCCACGGCGGTCGTCGGGGAGGCCCGGCGATGAACGACGGCATACCGCTGCCCTCGAAGCGACCGGACCAGGGCACCGCCGTCCCGGAGTTCTCCGTCCGGGAACTGGTGCGCGAGCAGGCCCGGCGCCGCCCGGACGCCCCGGCCGCGGACGGGCTCTCGTACCGGGACCTGGACCGCTGGGCCGGACAAGTGGCCCGCGCCCTGGGCGGCCTGGGTCTTGGCCCCGGAACACCGGTCGCCCTGCGCCTTCCCCCGGGTCCGCCGTACCTGGCCGCTCTGCTCGGCATCCTGGAGGCCGGCTGCCACGCCCTGCCGCTGGGCCTCTCCGACGCGCCCGAACGATGTATCGGCATCCTCGGTGAGGCCGGAGCGGAGTGCCTGCTGGTGGACTCTCCGGCAGCCGACGACGAGCTGGCCGGATGGGTGCGGAACCGGCCCCACGGCCACGTCGTGGCGGTGCCCGCGCCGGCACGGACCGGCACCGCACCGCCCCGCCTGCCCGTGCCGGCGGCCGACGCCCCCGCCTACCTCGTCCACACGTCGGGCTCGACCGGCCGGCCCAAGGGAATCCTGCAGTCACACGGAGCCCTGGCGCAGTTCGTGACCTGGATGGGCGCCGAGTTCCGCATGGGGGCGGGCCGGCGGGTCGCGCTGTGGGCCTCGCCCCACTACGACGCCTGCCTGGTCGAGACGCTCGCGCCGCTCGTCTCCGGCGGCACGGTCTGCCCCGTGCCCCAGGACGTCCGGCTCGACCCGGACGCGCTGGTCCACTGGCTCGCGGACCAGGAGGTCCACGTGCTGCAGACCGTGCCGAGCTTCGCCCGGGAACTGCTGCGTGCGCTCACCCACGGGGCCGCCGGGCGAAAGCCGCCGGCGCTGGACCATCTCCTGCTGGCCGGCGAGCCGCTGCCCGGCGATCTCGCCACGAGCCTGTCCGCCGCCCTGCCCGGGCTGAGACTGGTCAACCTCTACGGCGCCACCGAGACCATCCTGGCGACCTGGCTGGAACTGGACCGCGACTGGCCGGGGATCGTCCCGGTCGGCCGGCCCATTCCCGGCCGCGACGTGACGGTACGGGACGCCACGGGGGCGAAGTGCCCGGCGGGGGTCACCGGAGAGATCGTCGTCCACAGCCGCTTCCTGGCACTCGGATACACCGGGCGGGACGGCCGGCTCACGTCCGGGCTGCGCCGGCTCCCGGACCCCACGGGGTCGGCGGAGGACGACGTCCCGTACTACCGGACGGGCGACTTCGGCCGGTGGAGCGAGAACGGGCTGCTGGAGTTCCAGGGGCGGCGGGACCGCCAGGTCAAGCTGCGCGGCCAGCGGATCGAACCCACGGAGATCGAGGCCGCCCTGTCCGGCCATCCGACGGTGCGCGCCTGTGCCGTGCTGCCCGCCGAAGCGGACGGTCCGGTGCAGAGCCTGGTCGCCTACGTGGTGGCCGACGCGGGCTCCCCGGACGAGTGGCGAGCACACCTGAGGGGCCTGCTCAACGAGCAGATGCTGCCGTCCGAGTTCGTTCCCGTCCCGGCGCTGCCGCGCAACGCCGGCGGAAAGGTGGACGAGTCCGCGCTCCGCTCCCTGCGGCAGACCGCCCCGCCCCGCGGCCGGGCCACCAGATCGTCACGCCTGAGCGGATTCCGCTCCTGGGCCGCCCAGATGCAGCGCGACGACGGCGCCGACGTGTGAACCGTGCGCCATCCCACCCGCTTCGTCCTGCTTCTCAAGGAGTCATAGTGATCATAAAAGGCGATGGTCTGACGGTTGACGACCTGTACGCCGTCGCGGCCGGTGGCGAGTCCGTGGAGCTGGACGACAGTCAGCTGTCCATGGTCGACGACACCTGCGCCCGGCTCCAGAAGTGGGGTGCGGAGGGGCATCCGATCTACGGTGTCACCACGGGCTTCGGCGAGATGGTCTTCATGAGCATCCCGTCCAAGTTCGAGACCACGCTGCAGGAGAACCTGCTGCGCACCCACGCGGCCGGCGGCGGCCCGCTCTTCCCCGACGAGGTCGTGCGCGCCATCCAGGTGGCCCGCCTGAACTGTCTGATGAAGGGCTACTCGGGCATCGGCTCCGACGCCCTGCGCCTCATGGGCGAGTTCCTCAACAGGGGCATCCATCCGCTGGTTCCGGAACAGGGCTCCCTCGGCGCCAGCGGTGATCTGGCCCCCCTGTCCCACCTGGCACTTCCGCTGATCGCCGCCGGACGGGTGCGGTACCGGGGCACGGTCCGGGAGGCCAAGGACGTCCTGGCCGAGCAGGGGCTGGCCCCCGCGCGGCTCGGCTACAAGGACGGTCTGGCCCTGATCAACGGCACGTCCGGGATGACCGGGGTCGCCGCGCTCGCCCTGGTCCGCGCCCGCCGGCTGATGCGGCTGGCGCTCTGGGCCTCGGCCGCGTTCGTCCAGGTCATGGGCGGTTCGACCCGGGCCTTCGACGCCCGCGGGCACGAGCTGAAGAACCACCAGGGCCAGAACGCCGTCGCCCGGCACGTGCGGCAGCTCCTCGACGGCAGCGAACTCACCCGTGAGCACGAGGACGTCATGCGCCTCATCAGTGAGCAGAAGGGTGACAGCGGCGAGGTCACCCAGGTCAAGGACTACCTCCAGAACGCCTATACCCTGCGCTGCATCCCGCAGATCCTCGGCCCCGTGCTCGACACGATGGACTACTGCCGCAGGCTGGTGGAGGAAGAGCTCAACTCGTGCAATGACAACCCGCTGATCTTCGATTCGCCGGAGACCATCTTCCACGGCGGACATTTCCACGGCCAGTACGTGGCCATGGCCGGCGACTTCTTCAACATCGCCGTCACGGAGATCGGCGTACTGGCGGAGCGCCAGCTCAACCGGATCCTGGACCCGCATCTGAACAAGGCCTACCCCGCGTTCCTGGCGCTGGGCGACGAGGGTCTCTACTCCGGGCTTCAGGGCTCGCAGTACCTCGCGACCAGCATCGCCTCGGAGAACCTCGACCTGGCCGCGCCCGCGTCGGTCAAGACCATCCCGTCCAACGGCCAGAACCAGGACGTCGTGAGCATGGGACTCATCGCCGCGCGCAAGTCCCTCAAGCTGATCGAGAACGTGACCACCATCGTGGGCGTCCTGGTGGCCGCCTGCTACCAGGCGGCCACCATCACCGGGATCCACCGCTTCAGCCCCCAGGTCCGCGGCCTGCTGGAGCTTCTCGCCGACACGGTTCCGGGCTACCGGGACGACAACGGGGTGGCCGCGGACTTCCTCGCCGCGATCCGCGCCGCGGTTCTGGACGAGCGCGCGGAACGGCTGCTGCCCACGATCGACTTCGCGGCGGGCTCCTCCGCCGGCGTGCTCGCGTAGCTGCGCCGACGCTCACCGGTCTATCGACAAGGGGACTGCAAGACCATGACAGCCGACGAGAACTCGACGCGGCACGAAGCATCCGCACAGCCGACCGCGACCCAGGACCGCTTCGACGCCGCCGTCGCCGCCCTGCGCGCGTCGGCGCAGGCCGAGGGAGCCCCCGGCGCGTCGGTCGCCGTGTTCGCCGACGGGCGGCTGCGGGTGGCCCACCACGGTCACGACGGCCATCCCACGGACCGGCCGCGGACAGACGCCTCGCGGCAGCACATCGCCTGCCTCAGCAAGGTGGTGATCGCCTATGTCTGCCTGATGCTGGTGGAACGCGGCCTGGTGGGCCTGGACGAACCGCTGGGCGACAAGCTGCCCGAGGCGGTACGCCGTCGCGGCGGCCGGACGGTCGGCATCACGCTGCGGCACCTGCTCACCCATTCCAGCGGGATAGACGACTCCCGGGAGAACTGGGCCGAGAACGACACCTCGGACCTGGCCGCCTATGTGGCGCGCTTCGATGACTATCCGCAGGTGTTCGAGCCGGGGCGGATCTTCAGCTACTCGGACTGCGGGACCGCCATCGCGGCTCTCCTGATCGAAAGACTGCTCGGCATCCCGTGGCGGCGGGCAGCCAACGAGATGCTTCTTGAGCCGCTCGGCATCATGCCCGTGCCCGAACACCGCGACTTCGTCGCCTACTACGGCGACAGCGTGTCCCGCGGGCACGAGTGGGACGCCTCCGTCGGCCGGTTCGAGGCGCTACCCCTGGAGCAGGTGGCGGCGGTCGACGACAACCTGGGCACGAACTCCCTCTGCTTCACGATCGAGGAGATCGTGGCGCTGGCGCGGCTGGCCCTGAACGACGGTGTCGGCCCGAAGGGGGAGCGGCTGCTCTCGGCGGAACTGGCCCGCGAGATGCGCGCACCCCAGATGGACGTCCCGGCCCATCACCTGGTGCACTCGTGGGGGCTGGGATGGCTGCACTTCGATGACCGCTCCTTCGGCTTCGAGGCCGCCGGGCCGGGGCACCAGAGCGTGGTCCAGATCTTCCCGGAGCAGCAGCAGATCCTCGTCGTCCTGGGCAATATCAACCCCTCGCTCGTCCTCTACTACGACGTGCTGCGCGCCTTCAACGGCGGTCCGTGGAAGGACACGACCCCGAAGCGCATCGACGCACGCCTGTGCCTGGGCACCTACTCCGCCGACGGGCACCGCATGGTCCTCAGCGAGGGCAGGTCACGCCCGCGCTACCGCTACTTCCAGCGGGTCGCCCAGGACGACTGGCAGGAGACCGACTTCGGGGAACTCGTGCCGTCGAGCATCGGCGCCTTCACCTGGAAGTCGGCCAAGAAGCTCTGGCGCAGCACGATCACACCGATCTGGTCCAGCGGCGACAGCCGGCCGGACTTTCTCCGGTTCGGCCTGCAGGTCCTGAAGCGGGACGAGAGCACCGACGCCGCCGGATGACCCGGAGACACGACCGACCCGTGGCCAAGTCCCGTCGCCTGCCGGGCACTTGCCGATAGCCTCTCTAGTCCACCGCTTCCCGTTCGTCACCTCGCTCCCCGGAGGCCGCACCGTGTCCAAGCCGCCCTTCACGCACCTGCACGTTCACACCCAGTACTCGATGCTGGACGGTGCCGCGCGGCTGAAGGACATGTTCAACGCCTGCAACGAGATGGGCATGACACACATCGCCATGTCCGACCACGGCAACCTGCACGGGGCGTACGACTTCTTCCACTCCGCGAAGAAGGCCGGGGTCACCCCGATCATCGGGATCGAGGCGTATGTCGCCCCCGAGTCCCGGCGCAACAAGCGCAAGGTCCAGTGGGGCCAGCCGCACCAGAAGAAGGACGACGTCTCCGCCAGCGGTTCGTACACCCATCTGACCATGTGGGGGGTGAACCGGACCGGTCTGCACAACCTCTTCCGGCTCTCCTCGGACGCGTACGCCGAGGGCTGGCTGCAGAAGTGGCCCCGCATGGACAAGGAATCCATCGCCCAGTGGTCCGAGGGGATCGTGGCCTCCACCGGCTGCCCCTCGGGCGAGGTGCAGACCCGGCTGCGCCTCGGCCAGTTCGACGAGGCGCTGAAGGCCGCCGCCGACTACCAGGACATCTTCGGCAAGGACCGCTTCTTCCTGGAGCTGATGGAGCACGACCTCGACATCGAGCGCCGGGTCCGGGAGGACCTGCTGGAGGTCGGCAGGAAGCTGGGCATTCCGCCGCTGGTGACGAACGACTCGCACTACACGTACGCGCACGAGGCGGGCGCCCATGACGCGCTGCTGTGCATCCAGACCGGCAAGAACCTCTCCGACCCGAACCGCTTCAAGCTGGACGGAGGCGGCTACTACCTGAAGTCGACCGAGGAGATGTACTCCTTGGTGAACTCGGACATCTGGCGTGAAGGCTGTGACAACACCCGGTTGATCGCCGAGATGGTCGACACCGCCGGCATGTTCGAGAAGCGCGACCTCATGCCCAAGTTCGACATCCCCGAGGGCTACACGGAGGTCACCTGGTTCCAGGAGGAGGTCCGCCGGGGGATGCAGCGCCGCTACCCGGGCGGTGTGCCGGAGGACCGCCAGAAGCAGGCGGACTACGAGATGGACGTCATCATCTCGATGGGCTTCCCGGGGTACTTCCTGGTGGTCGCGGACTTCATCATGTGGGCGAAGAACAACGGCATCGCGGTCGGCCCCGGGCGAGGCTCCGCGGCCGGTTCGATCGTCGCGTACGCCATGGGCATCACCGACCTGGACCCGATCCCGCACGGTCT
>NZ_JBEYYR010000035.1:0-102050 GCF_040645635.1 Streptomyces sp. NPDC046727 | reverse complement strand
CTGGAGCGAGGTGTGTCAAGGGTGGCCCGGAGGGCCATCGGCGGAGCCGACGCGGAACGCGCCCTTGACTCACCTCGCTCCAGCCCGACACTGACCAAGAAGCGAGCGGCCCAACGGCCACTTCACCGCACCGCCCCGCCACAACACCCTCCATCACCCCCATCACCCTCCATCAGCAAGCGAGCTCACGCCCTCCATTGGTGTGACCTCTGGCGGCTGGGCCATTCGTGTGTGCTGTCTTGACCGCCCCCACCGCCCCTCCTATGGTCGCGCTACCGAAACCGGACGTAGGACGTAGGACGTCGCTCTCACCTCCCACCTCACCCGCTGGAGGACCCGTGCGTGACGACGTGACCCGCGACATGCCGGCCCCCCGTCGCCGGTCCCTCCTGAAAGGCGTCGGCGCGCTCGGTGCCGCCCTCGCCCTGCCACCCTCGCTGGCCGCCTGCTCCTCCGGGCCGGAGTCCACGAACGACACCGGGGGCGGCGGGAGCGGCAAGGACCGGACGCTGACCGCCGTGATCGGGTACGGCAACGACGGGAGCTGGGACCCGACCCAGACCGCTTCCGCGTTCGCGATGGCCGCCAACAACCACATCTACGAAGGGCTGCTGGACACCGACCCGATCACCCGGGTGCCGTATCCGGCGCTCGCCACCGAGGTGCCGAAGGACCCGAACGCCACCACCTGGCGGTTCACGCTCCGCTCCGGCGCCACCTTCCACGACGGCAAGCCCGTCACCGCCGACGACGTCGTGTTCGTCTACGAGCGGATCCTCGACCCGAAGACGCAGACCCTCGCCAAGGGGTTCTTCGTCTCCTGGCTGGACGGCGTCCGGAAGGTCGACGCGCACACCGTCGAGCTGACCCTCAAGTTCCCCTTCCCCGACGGGCTGTCCCGGCTCACCCTCGCCAAGGTCATGCCGAAGCACGTCTTCTCGAAGCCCGGGGCCTGGGACGACGCGATCAAGGGGCTGGCCGTGGGCTCGGGGCCGTACCGGCAGACCGCGCACCACCCGAAGTCGAACACCACCTTCGAGGCGTTCGCCGGCTACAACGGGCCCCGCAAGCCGGCCTTCAAACGGATGAACTGGCTGACCATCGTGGACGCCGCGCCGCGCGTCGCGAAGATCTCCGGGACCGGTGCCGGCGCGCAGATCGCCGACAACATCCCGTACGCCAACATCGCCCGGCTGGAGCAGGGCGGGCTGCGGGTGGCCGGCGGTGCCGGGATGAACAACCTCTTCCTGATGTTCAACACCCAGCACAAGCCCTTCGACGACGTGCGGGTGCGGCAGGCGCTGCGCTACGCCATCGACAGCGAGAAGATGGTGCAGGTCGCGCTGAAGGGGCACGGGAAGCCCGCCACGTCGTTCCTCAACGAGGGGAATCCGAGCTACCGGCGGGCCGGGACCGTCTACGGCTACGACCCCGAGAAGGCGAAGGCGCTGCTGAAGGCCGCCGGGGTGAAGGACCTGAAGGTCGAGATCCTTGCCGTGAACGTCAGCTGGATCGTGGACTGCCTGCCCACCATCAAGTCGTCCTGGGACGCGATCGGCGTGCGGACGACCCTCGCCCCGCAGGAGACCACGGCCGTCTTCACCAAGATGGACCAGAAGCAGGACTACCAGGTGGTCGCCGCGGCCTCCAACCCGAATCAGTTCGGGCTCGACGCCGACCTGATCATGCACTACAACTACGGGCCCGAGAACCTGTGGATGCAGTACACGCGGTGGGCCGGCGACTCCGTCGCCAAGCGGCTCTTCAAGGACATGGACCGGGCGACCCGGGAGCCGGACCCCGCGAGGAAGAAGGCGATGATCCAGGACTACATCGACGTCGTCGCCGAGCAGGCCGTGCTCTACCCGGTCGTCCACAACGAGCTGATGACCGCCTGGGACGCGCGAAAGCTCAGCGGGATAAGGGCCCAGCCGTACCCGGGCATCAACCTCCTTCAGGCCAAGTGGGTCTGACGGTATGACGACCGTCGTACGGATCCTGCTCCGCCGTGTCGCCCTGCTCGTGCCGCTGCTCCTCGGCATCGTGCTGTTCGTGTTCCTGGTGATGCGGTTCTCGGACGTCGACCCCGCCTCCGCGTTCTTCCAGGGAGCCAATCCGACACCGCGGCAGCTGCACGACTTCCGGGAGCGCAACGGCCTGCTGGACCCGCTGCCCGTGCGGTACGTCGATTTCGTCGGCGATCTGCTCCACGGCGACCTCGGCACCAGCGCCCTCACCCGCGCGCCCGTGGTCGACCAGGTGACCACCGCGCTGCCGCTCACCCTCCAGCTGACCTTCCTCGGTCTCGCCCTCGCGGTCGTGCTGGCGCTGGCGGGCGGGGTGACGGCGGCGGTGTACCGGGACCGGCTGCCGGACCAGGTCATCCGGGTCGTCTCGCTGGTCGGGGTCGCCGCGCCCGGGTTCTGGCTGGCGCTGCTGATGATCCAGTACCTGGCGGTGGACCAGGGCTGGTTCCCGACCGGTGGCTACATCAACCCGGCCGACTCCGTCACCGGCTGGCTGAGGACCATGGCCCTGCCCGCCTTCGCCCTGTCCCTGCCGGTCGCCGCCCAGCTGACCCGGATCGTGCGCACCTCCGTGGTGGAGGAGCTGGACAAGGACTATGTGCGGACCGCGATCGGCAGCGGGCTGCCGCCGCGCGTGGTCGTCGGGCGGAACGTGCTCCGCAACGCCCTCGTCAACCCGCTCACCGTGCTCGGGCTGCGCGTCGGCTACCTGCTCGGCGGCGCGGTCGTCATCGAGACGATCTTCTCGCTGCCCGGCATGGGCAAACTGATGATCGACGCCGTGCAGAACGGGGACCCGGCGGTGGTGCAGGGCGTCGTGCTCACCACCGCCACCGGGTTCGTCGTCGTCAACCTCGTCATCGACATCCTGTATCTGCTGGTCAACCCACGACTGAGGGCGGGCTGATGGTCACGCGTGCGAGCATCGCCGAGCGGCTGTCCCGGCCCGGTGTCCGGCTGCGCGGCTGGCGCCGGCTGCCGCTGCTGTCCAAGGTCGCCGTCTGCTTCCTGGCCCTCGTCCTCCTCGTCGCCGTACTCGCCCCCGTCCTCGCCCCGGACGATCCGCTCGACCAGCGGGACCCGGCCGGCGGGACCGGGGCGCCGTCCGCCGCGCACTGGATGGGGCAGGACAGCCTGGGCCGGGACATCCTGAGCCGGCTGATGTACGGCGCCCGGTGGTCGCTCGCCATCGGGCTGGGCGCGACCGCGCTCGCGCTCGTCGTCGGGGCCGTCCTCGGGGCGCTCGCCGCCACCTCCCGCAAGGCCGTCGACGAGACGCTGATGCGCTGCCTGGACGTGGTCATGGCGTTCCCTGGGATCGCCCTCGCGGCCGTGCTGGTCGCCGTGTTCGGCGGCGGGATCGGCGTGCTGATCTGCGCCATCGCCTTTCTGTTCACCCCGCCGGTCGCACGGGTGGTGCGGGCCAACGTGCTCGCCCAGTACGGGGAGGACTACGTCACCGCCGAGCGCGTGATCGGCGCCCGCAACCCCCACATCGTGCTGCGGCACGTGGCCGTCAACTGTGCCGCGCCGGTGCTGGTGTTCTGCACGGTCCAGGTCGCCGAGGCCATCGTCTTCGAGGCGTCGCTGTCCTTCATCGGCGCGGGCGTGCGGCCCCCGGACCCGTCCTGGGGCAGTGTCATCGCCGACGGCAAGAACATGGTGCTGACCGGCGGCTGGTGGGCGACCGTCTTCCCGGGGCTGCTGATCCTGGTCACCGTGCTGTCGCTGAACATCCTCTCCGAGGGCGTCTCGGACGCCTGGGCCGCGCCCGCCCCGAGGGAGGTGCGGGCGCCGGAGGACCGGCTGGAGACGCCGGAGCCCGGCACCGGCGAGGTGCTCGCGCTGCCCGGGCTGGCCGAGGCCGCCCGGCGGCTGCGGTCCCGGGCCCGGCCGCTGCCCGGCCGGAGCGGGCAGCCGGTGCTCGCCGTGGAGAACCTCGCCATCGGCTTCCCGGACCGGCACCGGGGCGTGGACATCGTGGACGGGGTCAGCTTCGAGGTGTACCCCGGTGAAGTGCTCGGTCTGGTGGGCGAGTCGGGCTGCGGCAAGTCGCTGACCGCGCTGACCGTCATGGGGTTGGCGCCGAAGGGCGCCCGGATCGGCGGCCAGGTGCGGTTCCGGCAGCGGGATCTGCTCGCCGAGCCGATGCGGGTGCGGCGGCGGCTGCTCGGCCACGAGATGGCGATGGTGTACCAGGACGCCCTGTCCTCCCTGAACCCGGCGATGACGATCCGCGCCCAGCTGAGGCAGCTCGTCCGGCGCGGGGGCAGGCGCAGTCCGCGCGAGCTCATGGAGCTGGTCGGGCTGGACCCGGAGCGCACCCTGCGCAGCTATCCGCACGAGCTGTCCGGCGGGCAGCGCCAGCGGGTGCTCATCGCCATGGCCCTGTCCCGCGACCCGAAGCTGATCGTCGCCGACGAGCCGACCACCGCCCTGGACGTCACCGTGCAGGCGCAGGTCATGGAGCTGCTGCTGCGGCTGCGGGGGGAGCTGGGCTTCGCGCTGATCCTGGTCTCGCACGATCTGGCGCTGGTGTCCGACATCACCGACCGGGTGGTGGTGATGTACGGCGGGCAGATCGTGGAGACCGGGGTGACCGCCGACCTGGTGGCGGCGCCGGCCCACCACTACACGCGCGGGCTGCTCGGCAGTGTGCTCTCGCTGGAGTCCGCCGAGGAGCGGATGACGCAGATCAAGGGGGTCGTACCGGCGCCGGCCGACTTCCCGGCGGGCTGCCGGTTCGCCGACCGCTGCCCGTTGGCCACCGAAGTGTGCCATGCGACCGCCCCGGTCCTCGCGGGCGTCCCCGCGCACACGGCCGCCTGCCATCACCCGGCGGTGGAGCTGACGTCCGCCGAGAGCGAGGAGGCCCTCCAGTGACCCCTGTCGTCGAGGTGCGGGACGCGCACGTCGTCCACAAGGCGCGCAGCGGCGGCCTGTTCCGGCGGGACCGGGTGTACGCGCTGACCGGCGCCGATCTGTCGGTCGCGGCCGGGGAGACGGTCGGGGTGGTCGGCGAGTCGGGGTGCGGGAAGTCGACGTTGGCGAAGGTCCTGGTGGGCATCCAGCGGCCGGTCTCGGGGTCGGTGTCGTTCGGCGGCCGGGACCTGTGGGCGATGCCGCCCGCCGAGCGCCGGGCCGCGGTCGGCGCGGGCACCGGGATGATCTTCCAGGATCCGTCGACCGCCCTGAACCGCCGGCTGACCGTCCGCCGTGTCCTGCGCGATCCGCTGGACGTCCACCGGCGCGGCACCCGGCCGCAGCGGGAGGAGCGGGTGCGGGAGTTGATGGGTCTGGTCGGGCTTCCGCGGGCCCTCGCCGACGCCCTGCCCGGGCAGCTGTCCGGCGGGCAGCGGCAGCGCGTCGCCATCGCCCGGGCCCTCGCCCTGGACCCGGCCCTGGTCGTCGCCGACGAGCCGACCAGCGCGCTGGACGTGTCGGTGCGGGCGCAGATCCTCAACCTGCTGCTCGACCTGAAGGAACGCCTGGGGCTGGCCCTGGTGTTCGTCTCGCACGACATCCAGACGGTACGGCGGATGAGCGACCGGGTGATCACCATGTACCTCGGCCGGATCGTGGAGGAGACCCCGGCCGACCGGGTCACCGACGCCGCCCGGCACCCGTACACCCGCGCCCTGTTCTCGGCCACCCCCGGCCTGCTGGACCCCATCGACCCGATCCCGCTGACCGGGCCGGTGCCGTCGGCGACCCGGCCGCCGAGCGGCTGCCCGTTCCGCACGCGATGCTGGAAGGCGGACGAGGAGTGCGCCCAGGTGATGCCGGACTTCTCGGCCGCGTCACGGCCCGGGCACCGCTTCCGGTGCCACCATCCTGTGGAGGAGGACCGATCGACCCGTGATCTAGCTCGTCAGGAGCCGTGAATGACCTTCCCCGCCCCTCTCACCGGTGTCGTCCCGCCCGTGGGCACGCCCCTGACGCCGCAGCGCGAGGTGGACGTGCCCTCGCTGCTGCGCCTGGTGGACTTTCTGGTGGAGGCCGGGGTGCACGGGCTGTTCCTGCTCGGCTCGACCTCGGAGGCGGCGTTCCTGACGGACGCGCAGCGCAGGCGGGTGGTCGAGGCCGTGACCGGGCATGTGGGCGGACAGCTGCCCGTGCTCGCCGGTGCCATCGACATGACCACCCCGCGGGTCCTGGACCATGTCTCGGCCGTCACCGCGGCCGGCGCGCAGGCCGTCGTCGTCACCGCCCCGTTCTACGCCCGCACGCACCCCTCCGAGATCGTCCACCACTACCGCCGGATCGCCGCCGCCAGCCCGGTCCCGGTGATCGCGTACGACATCCCCGTCGCCGTGCACACCAAGCTCCCCGCCGACCTGGTGCTGGGGCTCGCCGGGGACGGCGTGCTGGCCGGGATCAAGGACTCCAGCGGGGATCTGGCCGCCTTCCGGGAGATCGTCACGGGTGCCCGCGCGCACCCGGGGTTCAGCGTGCTGACCGGTTCCGAGCTGATCACCGACGCCGCGCTGGAGCTGGGCGCCGACGGGGCCGTGCCGGGCCTGGCCAACGTCGATCCGCACGGTTACGTCCGCCTGTACCGCCAGTGCCGGGCCGGGGACCGGGAGGGCGCGCGGGCCGAACAGGAGCGGCTGTGCGCGTTGTTCGGGCTGGTCGGTGCCGGGGACCCGGCGCGGATGGGCGGCAGTTCGTCGGCGCTGGGCGCGTTCAAGGCGGCGCTGCATCTGCGCGGGGTCATCGACTGCCCGGTGACCGCCGAGCCGCAGGTCCCGCTGTCCGGTGAGGAGGTCGAGAGGGTCGGCAAGTTCCTGGCGGCGGCCGGGCTGCTCGGCCTCGGGACCTCTCGGCGCTGACACCGGCGCCCGGCGGTCGCCCTCGCCTGTGACGCCTAGGACACATGGATTCTGCGGAACTCCAGGGACTCGTACGGGCTGTGGACGCCGGTCTCGTAGAGGACGCCGATCGTGTCGTGGGTGAGCTGGACCAGGTCGGAGTAGGCGGACCGCTGGTCGGTGAGGGTGAGCAGCCGGGTGAAGGTGCGGCCGGCGTCCGCGCTGCCCCACAGGGCCAGGGCGCGGCGGGCGGTCGGCACGGAGGGGCCGGAGAACAGCAGGGCCGGGTGCGGGAGCCGGAGCTGGAGGACGCTGCCCTGGACGACGGGGACGGCGTTCAGGGCCGGCTGGACGGCGAAGGGGCGGTCCAGGGTGTGGCCGCCGTCGCTGGAGTAGGTGTCGAGCCGGTTGCCGGGGGCGGTGCCGTTCTGGTCCCGGGAGCTGAAGTAGACGCGTCCGTCGCGGAGCTGGGCGGCGCTGGTCTCGTTGGCGTTGGTCAGGCCGTCGTAGCCGTCGTCGATGAAACCGACGTGCCAGCTCTGGCCGATGTCGTCGCTGTAGAGGGCGTGGCCGCCGTAGTACCTGGCCTCCTGGCCGGTGTCCCGGGAGCCGGGGGGCGGGGCCGCGGAGTGGTTGGCGGGGATCAGCAGCCGGCCGGCGTACGGGCCCCGGGTGAGCGCGACCGCGTGGCCGGGTCCGGTGGCGTACCAGCGCCAGCCCGGCCGCGTCACCTCGGCCGTGATGTCCCGCGGGGGCGAGAAGTGGTCGCCGTCGTCCCAGCTGCGCTGCACGAACACGCGGCGGCCCCGTTCCGGGGTGACCTCGCCGCGCATGATCTGCCCCTCCGTCACGGTCCCGCCGTTGCCGCAGGTCACCAGGACGACGGCGCCGGTGCGCGGGTCGGTCACGGGCGCCGGGTTGCCCCGGGTGTGCCCGTGTCCGGCGGCCACCACGGTCAGCCGGCCCCAGGTGCAGCCGCCGTCGGTGGAGCGGCGCAGGACGACGTCGATGTCCCCGGTGTCGCCGGCCCCGCCGCGCCGGCCCTCGGCGAAGGCCAGGACGGTGCCGTGCCGGGTCTTCACCACGGCCGGGATGCGGTAGACGGCGTAGCCGCCCTGCCCGGAGACGTACGGCACGGAGGAGCCGCAGCCGCCGGGCACGGCGTGCGCGGGCTGCCGCGCGGTGAGCGAGGTGAGGAGCACCAGGCTGGTGAGGAGGGAGCGGCTGCGCGTGTTCACGCCCTGATGCTCCCCTGATTCACGGGGGCGGTCTTACTCCGTCCGGGCGAAACACCGGGGCGGCGGCACGGGTCTTCGGGGCACCGGCCGGTCCGTCACGGCGTCCCCGGTGTCACCAGACCCGACTCGTACGCGACGATGACCAGTTGGGCCCGGTCCCGCGCCCCCAGCTTCCCCATGATGCGGCTGACGTGGGTCTTCGCCGTCAGCGGGCTCAGGCCGAGCGCCTCGCCGACCTCGGTGTTGTTGAGGCCGCGGGCGACCAGCGCGAGCACCTCGCGTTCGCGTTCCGACAGGCACTCCGGTCCGCCCGCCGTCGGCATCGAGGGGCTGCGCAGGAATCGCTCGATCAGGCGGGCCGTCGGCCCGGGGGACAGCAGGGACTCGCCGGCCGAGACCGTGCGGATGGCGTCGAGGAGTTCGGCCGGGCGGGTGTCCTTGACCAGGAACCCGGAGGCGCCGGCCCGCAGCGCCTCGACGATGTTCTCGTCGGTGTCGTAGGTGGTGAGGACGAGCACCCGCACCCCGGCGAGGGCCTCCTCGGCGGCGATGAGCCGGGTCGCCTCGATGCCGTCCAGGTCGGGCATCCGGATGTCCATCACCACCAGGTCGGGTCGTGCGGCGCGGGCCAGCTCCACGGCCTCGCGGCCGGTGCCCGCCTGTCCGACGACCTCCATGTCCCGCGCCGACTCGACGAGCATCGCGAACGCGGCCCGTACGAGCGTCTGGTCGTCGGCGAGCAGCACGCGGATGGTCATCCGGTCCCTTCCCATGTCGTCAGCGGCAGTACGGCACGCACCGCGAAGCCGCCCCCCGGGTGCGGCCCGGCGTCGAGTGTGCCACCCACGCTGCGGGCCCTCTCCCGCATGCCCACCAGACCGAATCCGGGGGTGCCGCCGGGGGTGGGTCCGGTGCCGTCGTCGGTGACCGACACGTGCAGGGCGCCGCCGGTTTCGTGCAGGTCGACGCGTACGGCCGGTTCGGGCCCGGCGTGCCGTACCGCGTTGGTCAGTGCCTCCTGGACGATGCGGTAGGCGGCGGCGCCCACGGCGGGCGGGGCCTGCTCGACGCGCACGGTCCGCTGGACGCGGGCGCCCGCGAGGCGTGCGGCCTCCACGAGGTGGGGCAGGCCGTCGAGGCCGGGCAGGGGGGCGCGGGCGTCACCGTGCCCGTGGGCGTCACCGTGTTCGCCGGCGCGCAGCACCTCCAGTGTCGTGCGCAGTTCCCCGCGCGCGCTGCGGCAGGTCTCGGCGATGTCGTCGAGCGCCTTGGCGACCGTCTCGCGGTCGAGCCGCTCGGGGTCGGCGGCCAGGACGTGCGCGGCGACCGAGGTCTGCACACCGATGAGGGTGATGCTGTGGGCGAGCAGGTCGTGCAGGTCGCGGGCGATGCGCAGGCGTTCCTCGGCGACCCGGCGGCGGGCCTCCTCCTCGCGGGTGCGTTCGGCGCTCTCGGCGCGTTCGACGATCGTGGCGACGTAGCGGCGGTAGTAGCGGACGTCGACGCCTCCGCACAGCACCGCGATCACCCAGCCGGAGATGCGTACCAGTTCCCAGGCCTGGTGGGTGTCGACGATCAGCATCACGGTGAGGGCGACGGTGAGGACGGTGACGCCGGTCAGGAGCGTGCGCAGGGGGCGGCCGGTGACGGCGACCGTGTAGAGGGCGGTGACGGCGACCGGGGCCGCCGCGTGGTGGTTGTTGTCGAGGGCGTGGTAGGGCAGGAGGAGGGCCACGGCCGCCGCGAGCACGAGCAGCGGGCGCCGCCGCCGCCACACGAGCGGCACGTGCGCGGCGAGCAGCAGCGCCCAGCCGAGCGTGTCGGGGCGGCGGCTGTCGTCGGTCAGCAGCGCGAGGCCCACGGCCGCCGTCGCGAGGACGGCGGCCAGGATCGCGTCGTTGCGGGTGCCGTGCGGGGCGCTCCGCGGGTCACGGTTGATGGCGGCCATGATCCGCTCGGCTCTCTTGGTGTGCTGCACGGGGTTCATCCTCTCCGGCAGGCGCCCGGCGTCTCACACCGGCTCCGGCTGCCGCTCGGGCCGGGCCGGCTCCGGGGCCCGCGACAGCCGGCCCGGCCACCACACCCGGCGCTTCAGCAGCACGCTCGCCGTCGTGACCAGGTAGGTCCGCACGAGGAAGGTGTCCAGCAGCACGCCGACCGCGATGACGAACCCGAGCTGGACCAGGCCCACCAGGGGCAGCGTGGCGAGGACGGCGAAGGTGGCGGCGAGGACGGTGCCGGCCGAGGCGATCACCCCGCCGGTGGTGCGCAGGGCGGTGAGGGCGGCCGCCTGGGGTTCGGCGCCGGCCAGGGACTCCTCGCGCATGCGGTGCATCAGGAAGATGCCGTAGTCGACGCCGAGTGCCACCAGGAAGACGAAGGACAGCAGCCCGAGCCCCGGGTCGGTGCCCTCGAAGCCGAGTACGGGCCCGAACACCAGCCCTCCGATGCCGAGCGCCGCGCCCCAGACGGCGACGACGGCGGCGAGCAGCATCAGCGGCGCGACGAGGCTGCGCAGCAGTCCCACCAGGATGACGAACACGGCGGCGAGCACGAGCGGCACGACGACGTCCTGGTCCCGGGCCTGGCTGTCGGCCAGGTCGAGCTGCTGGGCGCTGGGTCCGCCGACGTAGGCGCCGTAGGTGTCGTCGAGGCTGTCGCGCAGGGCCTCGATGGTGCGGGTCTCCGCCGCTGTCTCGGGGGCGGCGGTGGCGTAGACGGAGATCTCGGTCCAGCCGGAGCCGCTGCGGCCGGCCGTCGCCTGGGCCACGCCGTCCGTCGCGCGGGCCCTGGCGAGGACGGCGTCGGTCCTGTCGGTGGGGGCGATGACGGTGAGGGGCTGGCTGCCGCGTCCGGGGTAGGCGCGGGCGAGGGTCTGGGTGGCGGAGATCGACTCGGGCTTCTCGGTGAAGGAGTCCTCCTGCCGGAGCGTGCCGGGCAGGCCGAGGGCGCCCAGGGCGAGCGCGCCGAGGAGTACGGCCCCGCCGGCGAGGACGGCGACGGGCCGGCGGGCGGCCGAGCCGCCCATCGCGGCGAACAGCGACCGCCGTGCCCTGGGCTCGCTGCCGAACGCCGGGACCAGCGGCCAGAAGACCCGGCGCCCGAGCAGGACGAGCAGTGCGGGCAGCAACGTGGTCATCGCGACGAGCGCCGCGAGCACGCCGACCATGCCGACCGGGCCCATGCCCCTGCTGCTGTTGAGGTCGGCGGCGAGCAGGCAGAGCAGCCCGGCGGCCACGGTGCCGGAGGAGGCGAGGACGGCCGGGCCGCACCCGCGCAGCGCGGCGCGCATGGCGTCGTACGGCCGCTCGTGGCGCCGTAGCTCCTCGCGGTAGCGGGAGATGAGCAGCAGGGCGTAGTCGGTGCCCGCGCCGAGCACGAGCACCGTCATCACACCGCCGCTCTGGCCGGTGACGGTGACGCCGAAGGCCTCGTGGAGGCCGTAGCCGGCGGCCATCGCCAGGCCGGCGGCGACTCCGGCGACGGCGAGCGGCACGAGCCACAGGAAGGGGCTGCGGTAGATGAGGACGAGCAGCACGGTGACCACCCCGAGGGTGGTGTAGAGCAGGGTGCCGTCGATGCTGCCGAACACCTTGCCCATGTCGGCGCCCAGGGCGCCGGGCCCGCCGACCTCGACGCGCAGTCCGGTGCCGCCGTCGGCGATGTCCCGTACCCCGTCGACGAAGGCGTCCCGCTTCTTGTCGTCCTGTCCGGGCTGGGTGCTGGAGACGGGGTACATGAGGGTGCTGCCGTCCCGGGACGGGACGGCGGCGGGGCGGCCGGTCAGCCGGTAGGTCCTGCCGATCTCGGCGATCTGGTCGGCGGCCTTCGCCCGGTCGGCGGCGGTGAGCCCGCCGTCGCGGTGGTAGACGAGGACCAGATCGGTGGCCTGTCCGCCCGGCAGTTCGTCCTGGATCCGGGCGACCCGGGTGGAGTCGGCGCTGTCGGGCAGGTAGTCGACCGACCGGTTCTGCTGGACGTCGGCGAACTTCCCGGCGAACGGCCCGATGAGTACGAGCGCGGCCACCCACAGCCCGAACACCGCCCAGGGCACGGCCCGCCTTCGTGCTCTGCCTGCCCTTGCGACGCCTGTCTTCGCGCCCCCCATGGACGGTTCTCCCTCCGGTCGGCTGTCTGGGTCGGTTCCAGACTTCCGGCACGCGGGGGGCGAATCGTCGGGCCCGGGGGCGAGTTGGGGGCTACTGCCGGGGGTGGCGCGGGTGCGGCGTTACTCCCGCGGGAGTATCAGGAGGGTGTACGGGCCGCCGCCAGCAGGCGGGTGACGTCGTCGGCGCAGATGGTGAGGGCGGCGCCGACCGTCGTCAGGGCGTCGCGTTCGGCGGGGGTGTAGGGGCCGTCGGCGAGGGCGATGCGGGCGGCCTGGAGGAGCAGGGACTCGCGGCCGGGCCGGGCCAGGTGGGGGGCGAGGGGGTCCAGGGCCTCGTGCAGCTCTATGGTCAGCCCGGCCCCGCAGGGCTGCTCGAAGAACCGGCCGGTGTCGGCGGCGAGGGCCTCGACCAGGGCGGCCAGCTGGTCCTCGGTGCAGTCGGCGAAGCCGGCCGCGCGGACCGTGGCGGCGGCCGTCTCCAGGGCCGTGCGGGATCCGGTGCCGCCCGCGGCGAGCACGGCGAGGGCGACGGTGTGCACGGCGTCGCGGAGCATCGCGGAGAAGCGGCGGGTGGTGGGGTGGTCCAGGACCTCGGTGCCGAAGTGGTGCCGGCAGGCGGCGCACTCCACCACGGGTCCGGTCGTCCCGCGCGGCAGCACGGGCACGCCGAGCAGGGTGAGCCGGCGCCGGCCGGTGAGCCGTTGGTAGTTGCGGTCGCCGCCGCAGCCGGGGCAGAAGAACTCGCCGTCCCCGACGGGTGTCCATGCGGTGCGGGTGCCCAGAATGCGCACAGCCCTGGTGGCACGGCCGTCTCGTCCCCGTACTGGCAGCACGTCGCACCTCCGTAACGGCGCGGCAACATCGCCGCGCTGGCGTGATGTTAGCCACATCCCGAGGCTGAGTCAGTACCCCGTAAGAGACCTTTCCGTGACCTGAGGGGCGCGATGGCCGATATACGACGGCGCCCTGACCGCCGCACGCGACGGTCAGGGCGCCGAAAGACCCGGTCAGAGGGGGGTCAGCGGGCGGCGCGGTTCACCGCGGAGACGACCGCCTTCAGCGACGCACGCGTCGTGTTCGCGTCGATACCGATCCCCCACAGGACCTTGCCGTCGATCGCGCATTCGATGTAGGAGGCGGCCTGCGCGGAGGCGCCCTCGCTCATCGTGTGCTCCTGGTAGTCGAGCAGGCGTACGTCGATGCCGATGGACTGCAGGGCGTCGAAGAAGGCCGAGATCGGACCGTTGCCGGAGCCGGACAGGACCCGGTCCTCGCCGTCGACCGTCGCCTCGACGGTGAGGGTGTCCACGCCGTCGGTGTCGGTGGTCGACTGGCCGTTGCGGACCTGGATGCGGCCCCAGGGGTTCTCCGGGTTCGGCAGGTACTCGTCCTGGAAGACCGCCCAGATGTCGGCGCCGGTGACCTCGCCGCCCTCGGCGTCCGTCTTCGCCTGGATGAGCTTCGAGAACTCGATCTGCATCCGGCGCGGCAGGTCCAGCTTGTGGTCGTTCTTCAGGACGTAGGCGATACCGCCCTTGCCCGACTGGGAGTTGACCCGGATGACGGCCTCGTAGGAGCGGCCGACGTCCTTCGGGTCGATCGGCAGGTACGGCACCGCCCACTCGATGTCGTCGACGGTGACGCCCTTGGCCGCCGCGTCGGCCTCCATCGCGTCGAAGCCCTTCTTGATGGCGTCCTGGTGGGAGCCGGAGAAGGACGTGTAGACCAGGTCGCCCACGTACGGGTGGCGCGGGTGGACCTCCATCTGGTTGCAGTACTCCCACGTACGACGGATCTCGTCGATGTCGGAGAAGTCGATCTGCGGGTCGACGCCCTGGGAGAACAGGTTCATGCCCAGGGTGACCAGGTCGACGTTGCCGGTGCGCTCGCCCTGCCCGAACAGGCAGCCCTCGACGCGGTCGGCGCCGGCCATCAGGGCCAGCTCGGCGGCGGCGACGGCGGTGCCGCGGTCGTTGTGCGGGTGGATCGACAGGACGACGTGCTCGCGGCGGGACAGGTTGCGGTGCATCCACTCGAAGCGGTCCGCGTGCGTGGACGGCGTCGAGCGCTCCACGGTGGCGGGCAGGTTGAGGATGATCTCGCGGCCCGGACCGGGCTGCCAGACGTCCATGACCGCCTCGCAGACCTCCAGCGCGAAGTCCAGCTCGGTGTCGGTGAAGATCTCCGGCGAGTACTGGTAGCCGAACTCGGTCTCCGGGCCGAGCAGCTTCTCGGCGTACTCCATCACCAGGCGGGTGCCGTCGACGGCGATCTGCTTGATGTCGTCCTTGGAACCGCGGAAGACGACCCGGCGGAAGACCGGGGCGGTGGCGTTGTACAGGTGGACGGTGGCGCGCCGGGCGCCCTTCAGCGACTCCACCGTCCGCTCGATCAGGTCCTCGCGGGCCTGGGTCAGCACGGAGATCGTGACGTCGTCCGGGATCGCGCCCTCTTCCTCGATGATCGAGCGCACGAAGTCGAAGTCGGTCTGGCCGGAGGCCGGGAAGCCGACCTCGATCTCCTTGTAGCCCATCTTGACCAGCTGGTCGAACATCCGGCGCTTGCGCTCGGGCGACATCGGGTCGATCAGCGCCTGGTTGCCGTCGCGCAGGTCGGTGGAGAGCCAGCGCGGGGCGGCGGTGATCCGCTTCTCGGGCCAGGTGCGGTCCGGGATCTCGACCTGCTCGTAGCGGCCGTACTTGTGGATCGGCATGGGGCTGGGCTGCTGGCGGTTGGCCATGATGCGTGGGCTCCTCAGGATGTCCGGAGATCCGAGTGGGCGGCCGACGACGCAACGCCAAGCTCCGCGGGGAGGGAGTCGGCCTCGACTACAGGCCCTCGCCGCGGCAGCTAAGAAGAAGCAGCCAGAAACGCATGATGTTCCGCAGCCTAGCCGAGCCGTTCCGGGTGCGTGGGCCTGTCCCAGTATGCGGGACCGCGCGGCAAATACGGACAAAAGGTGCGCCAGCCCACATCGCCCTAGCACATCGTCACGGAGCGTCGCGCTCCGTGTCCCGGTATTTCACCAATCATGGTGGCAGCTAGTGACAGTCGCGTCACACAGTGCGAAGGTGCCGGGCATGACGACCAACGGGGGCTTCGAGCCCGTCTTCTGCACGATCGTGCCGCCGCACGTCCTCGACAAGCTCGCCCGCAACGAGGACCCCGCGCTCTCCGACCCGGCCCGCCGGTCCCTGGAGCACGACGCCTACCAGCGCACCAAGCGCCGCCTGACCACGGTGATCGGTGCGCCCTCCGTCGCCCCGCCCGCCGGTGCCGCCGCCGACCGGCCCCACCGCACCGTCTACGACGCGGAGCACACCCAGGACCTGCCCGGCACCAAGGTCCGCGAGGAGGGCTCCGAGGCCGGCTCCGACGCCACCGTCAACCGCGCCTACGCGGGCCTCGGCGCCACCTTCGAGCTGTACCTGAAGGCGTACGGCCGGCACTCCATCGACGACAACGGGCTGCCACTGGACGCCACCGTGCACTTCGGCGAGGGCTACGACAACGCCTTCTGGAACGGCGAGCAGATGGTGTTCGGCGACGGCGACAACGAGATCTTCCTCGACTTCACCATCCCGGTCGACGTCATCGGGCACGAGCTGACCCACGGCGTCACCCAGCACACCGCCAACCTGGCCTACTTCGGCCAGTCCGGCGCGCTCAACGAGTCGCTCTCCGATGTCTTCGGCTCGCTGATCAAGCAGTACACGCTGGGCCAGACCGCCGCCGAGGCCGACTGGCTGATCGGCGCCGGGCTGCTCGCCCCGCGCGTCACCGGCACCGCCCTGCGCTCGATGAAGGCCCCGGGCACGGCGTACGACGACGACGTCCTCGGCAAGGACCCGCAGCCGGCGACGATGGACGCCTACGTCCGCACCGGCCGCGACAACGGCGGCGTGCACATCAACTCCGGCATCCCGAACCACGCCTTCTACCTGACCGCCACCGCCATCGGCGGCCACTCCTGGGAGAAGGCCGGCCAGATCTGGTACGACGTGCTGACCGGCGGGGAGCTGAAGGAGGACGCCCTGTTCGCCGACTTCGCCACGCTGACGGTGAAGGCGGCCCGGGAGCGGTACGGCGCCGGGGACGAACTGCAGGCCGTGCAGAAGGCGTGGGAGCAGGTCGGGGTGCGGACGCTGTAGTTCCGTACTACACAGAGACCCATGCGGATTCGAGTGCGGCGCACGGGCGGTTTCGCGGGCATCGAGCGCCGGGCCGAGGTGGACACCTCGGGCCGGCCCGACGCCCAGGAGTGGCAGGCCCTGGCCGAACGTGCCCTGGCATCCGGCCGGGGCACGCCGCCGGCGGGCGTACCGGACGGCTTCAGCTACGAGATCACGGTGGACGGCCGCACGGTGTACGCGGCGGACCCCCGACTGAGCGAGGCCCAGCGGGAGTTGGTGTCGCGCGTGCTCAAGGAAGGCGCGTGAGGGGTCGGTTGCCGCCGGGGCGTTGACTTCTGTTACCGGGGGTACGGATGATCCGGCCATGGCGACTGACGCAGGCATCCCGATCCCCCGGTTCCCGCCCGGCTTCCTGTGGGGCGTGTCGACCTCGGCCCACCAGATCGAGGGGGCGGCCGAGGAGCGGGAGCCGTCGGTGTGGGACGTGTTCACGGCCGAACCGGGTCGGGTGAAGGACGGCTCGACGGCGGCGGTGGCCTGCGACCACTACCACCGCTACGCCGAGGACGTGGCCCTCCTCGCCGGCCTCGGCGTGGACGCGTACCGCTTCTCCGTGTCCTGGCCCCGGGTGAACTCCCCCGGCGGCCTGGACTTCTACGACCGCCTGGTGGACGAGCTGTGCGCGGCCGGCGTACGGCCCGTGCCCACCCTCTTCCACTGGGACCTGCCCGCCTCGCTGGACTGGCTCCAGCGGGACACGGCGGCCCGGTTCGCCGAGTACGTGTCCGTGGTGGCCGAACGCCTCGGCGACCGCGTCACCAAGTGGATCACCCTCAACGAGCCCGCCGAGCACACCTTGCTGGGCCACGCCCTCGGCGCCCACGCCCCCGGCAGGCAGCTCCTCTTCGACGCCCTCCCGGTCGCCCACCACCAGCTCCTCGCCCACGGCCTCGCGGTACGGGCGCTGCGCGCGGCCGGCGCCACGGACATCGGCATCGCCAACTCCCACGGCCCGACGTGGCCCGCGTCGCAGGAGCCCGCCGACCTGGAGGCGGCCGGCTTCTACGACGTCCTCCTCAACCGCCTGTTCGCCGAGCCGGTCATCCTCGGCCGGTACCCGGACGGCATGGGCGAGCTGATGCCGGGGGACGTGGAGTCCGACCTGTCGGTCATCGCCGAGCCCGTCGACTGGTACGGCGTCAACTACTACGCGCCGAGCCGGGTGGGGGCGCCCGGGACCGGCGACGCCGAGTACGGCGGCCTCGCGCTGCCCGCCGAGCTCCCCTTCTCGGTCCGGGAGATCGAGGGCCGGCCGGTGACCGACTTCGGCTGGCCGGTCGTACCCGAGGGCCTGACCGACCTCCTCACCACCTTCCACGACCGCTACGGCGACCGTCTCCCACCCGTCGTCATCACCGAGAACGGCTGCTCCTACGAGGGCGTCGACGACCAGGCCCGGATCGCCTACCTGGACGCCCACATCCGCGCCCTGCACAAGGCGATCGAGGCCGGGGTCGACGTGCGCGGCTACTTCGTGTGGTCCCTGATGGACAACTTCGAGTGGGCCGAGGGCTACGCCCGCCGATTCGGCCTGGTCCACGTGGACTACGAGACCCTCCAGCGCACTCCCAAGGCCTCCTACCACTGGTTCCGGGACCTGCTCCGGGCGCAGAGCTGACCCCGCCCGCGCGGAGCCGGGGCTAGAAGCCCAGGCGGCGGAGCTGCTTCGGGTCCCGCTGCCAGTCCTTGGCCACCTTCACGTGCAGGTCCAGGAAGACCGGCGTGCCCAGTAGCGCCTCGATGTGCTTGCGGGACTTGATGCCGACCTCCTTCAGGCGCTTGCCCTTGGGGCCGATGATGATGCCCTTCTGGCTGGGGCGCTCGATGTAGACGTTGGCGTGGATGTCGAGGAGGGGCCTGTCCGCGGGGCGGTCCTCGCGGGGGAGCATCTCCTCCACCACCACCGCGATGGAGTGCGGCAGCTCGTCCCGGACGCCCTCCAGCGCCGCCTCGCGGATCAGCTCCGCGATCATGACCTGCTCGGGCTCGTCCGTGAGGTCACCCTCGGGGTAGAGGGCCGGACCCTCCGGCAGCATCGGGATCAGCAGGTCCGCCAGCAGGTCGACCTGCTTGTTCGCGGTCGCCGACACCGGGACGATCTGCGCCCACTCGATGCCCAGCTCCTTGCCCAGCTGGTCGATCGCGATCAGCTGCTCGGCCAGGGCCTTGGAGTCGACGAGGTCCGTCTTCGTGACGATGGCGACCTTCGGGGACTTCTTGATCCCCGCCAGCTCCTTCGCGATGAAGCGGTCGCCGGGGCCGATCTTCTCGTTCGCGGGAAGACAGAAGCCGATCACGTCGACCTCGGCCCAGGTCGTGCGCACCACGTCGTTCAGGCGCTCGCCGAGCAGCGTGCGCGGTTTGTGGAGCCCCGGGGTGTCCACCAGGATCAGCTGGGCGTCGGGCCGGTGCACGATGCCGCGCACCGTGTGCCGCGTGGTCTGCGGCTGGTTCGCGGTGATCGCCACCTTCTGCCCGACCAGAGCGTTCGTGAGGGTGGACTTGCCCGCGTTGGGGCGGCCCACGAAGCAGGCGAAGCCGGCGCGGTGGACGGTCTCGGCCGGCTGCTCGGATGACGGGGTACGAACGCTCATGGCGTTCATTGTCCCTGATCCACGAAGCTCCGCCGCACAACCCCGGCGCACACCGCTTCCCGTGAGCTTCCGGAAACCCGCGCGCAACGAAACGCCACGGAAACACACCCGTACGCGACCGGAAACGCACACCGGTGACTCTCTGACGCAGCCCCCACACCGTTGGAGACGCCCGTGACCCTCGCCGCCGCTCATGTGAACACCGGCGACACCGCCTGGCTGCTCGCCGCGACCGCCCTCGTCCTGCTGATGACCCCGGGCCTCGCCCTGTTCTACGGCGGCATGGTCCGCACGAAGAGCGTCCTCAACATGCTGATGATGAGCTTCGTGTCGATCGCCCTGGTGACGGTGGTGTGGCTGGCGGCCGGGTACTCCCTCGCCTTCGGTGACGACATCGGCGGCGGCCTGATCGGCGGGCTGGAGCAGGCCGGCATGCGCGGCCTCGGCCCGGACAGCGTCCACGGCACGGTCCCCACCGCCCTCTTCGCCACCTTCCAGCTGACCTTCGCGATCATCACGGCGGCGCTGATCAGCGGCGCGGTCGCCGACCGCACGAAATTCTCGGCGTGGCTGGTCTTCGTACCCCTGTGGACGCTCCTCGTATACGTTCCGGTGACCCACTGGGTGTGGGGCCCGGGTGGCTGGATCCTGGAGAAGCTGGGCGCGCTCGACTTCGCCGGCGGTCTGCCCGTCGAGATCACCTCCGGTGCCTCGGGTCTCGCCCTGTGCCTCGTCCTCGGACCGCGGCTCGGTTTCAAGAAGGACGCCATGCGTCCGCACAACCTGCCGATGGTGGTCCTCGGCGCCGGTCTGCTCTGGTTCGGCTGGTTCGGCTTCAACGCGGGCTCCGCGCTCGGCGCGAACGGCCTCGCCGCCGCCGCGTTCCTGAACACCCTCGCCGCCGGCTGCACCGGTCTGCTCGGCTGGCTCTTCGTCGAGCAGCGGCGCGACGGCCACCCCACCACCCTGGGCGCCGCGTCCGGCGCGGTGGCCGGTCTCGTCGCGATCACCCCGTCCTGCGGCACGGTCTCCCTGCTCGGCGCCCTGGTCGTGGGCCTCGCCGCCGGTGTCGTCTGCTCGTACGCCGTGAGCTGGAAGTTCAAGCTGAACTACGACGACTCCCTGGACGTCGTCGGCGTCCACCTGGTCGGCGGGATCATCGGCACCCTGCTGATCGGCCTGTTCGCCCAGAAGGCGATGACCGGCGGCACGGAGGGCCTCCTCTACGGCGGCGGCCTCGCCCCGCTCGGCAGGCAGCTGCTCGCCGTGGTCGTCGTGGCGGTGTACGCCTTCGCGGTGACGTACGGTCTCGGCAAGCTGCTCGACAAGGTGCTGGGCTTCCGGGCGAGCGAGGAGCAGGAGCACACCGGCCTGGACCTTACGGTGCACGCCGAGACCGCATACGATCACGGCGTCCTGGGCCACGGCGCCCCGGTCTCCCACTCCGTCCTCAGCACAGCCAGCACGCAGAAGGTCGACACCCAGGCATGAAGCTCATCACCGCGATCGTCAAGCCGTACCGTCTGGACGCCGTCAAGACCGCCCTGCAGGAGCTGGGCGTGCACGGTCTGACCGTCACCGAGGCCAGCGGCTACGGCCGGCAGCGCGGCCACACCGAGGTGTACCGGGGGGCCGAGTACCGGGTCGACCTGGTGCCGAAGGTGCGTATCGAGGTCGTGGTGGAGGACGCCGTCGCCGACGGTGTGATCGACGCGATCGTCAGTGCCGCGCAGACGGGGAAGATCGGGGACGGGAAGGTGTGGGCCGTTCCCGTGGAGACGGTCGTCCGGGTACGGACCGGCGAGCGCGGACCCGACGCGCTCTGAGCAGCAGCGCCCCGGTCGCCACGCCGGCGGCGAACACCAGCGCCACCGGCAGCCAGGGCAGCGCGAGGAAGGAGGCGCTCGCCGCCTCCCGGGTGCCCTGGGCGCGCGCGGTGAGCGTCACGTCGCTCCGGTCGAACTGGGGTGCCCCGCGCCAGGTCTCGGTGAGCCGCACCTTCTGCCCCGGCAGCAGTTCCGCGGGCACCCGGGTCAGCTTCCGGTCGAGCAGCGCCCGGCCGAACAGCCCGCGCGCTGTCAGCTCCACCTCGGGGCTGAGGGTGACGTTCCCGGTGTTGCGCAGGGTGTAGGAGATGGTCGCCGTGCTGTCGCCGAGACCCGGGATCAGCGGCTGGTGGTGGCTGATGTGCACCTGCCCGACGGAGAGCGCGGGGAGTGCGGGCCCGCCGACGCGGAGGTAGACGCGGGCGCCGACGGCCCGTTGCACCCCGAGCGCCAGCCTGCCGCTTCCGGGGTCGACCCGCTCGTCGAGGGCGACGACGGCGCCCGGATGGTCGCCGGGCTCGGCGTCTTCCGGGACGCGCAGGGTGAAGGGCACGGTGACGGTCCGGTGGCCGGGCACGGTGATCCGGGACTTCGCGGGCTTCGCCCAGGCGCCCACTCCGCGCATCCGCTCCTTCAGCGTCCGCACGGCGAAGCCGCCGTCCCGGGCGGTGTTGTAGGCGTCGGCCGCGTACAGCCGGAAGGTGAGCGGACTCCCTGTCCTGTTCTGGACGGCGACCTTGTCGGTGAGGGTCTGGCCGGGCTCGGCGGAGAGGGTGAAGTAGGGCCGGGCGGCGATCTCGGAGGCTACCGGGTAGACGGACCAGCTGCCGTTGTCGGCGGCCCGGGCGGTTCCCGTCGGCAGGCCGAGGAGCAGGAGCAGGGGGATCAGGCTCAGGAGGACGTACGGCTTGCGCATGGGTGCGGACCCCCAGGGACGAGGGACAGGGGAACGGGCGGGTGCGGACGCCCGTACGCTCAGGTGAGCGTCAGCGTGAGCACGCCGGAGTACGCGCCAGGAGGCGTGAACGCCGGTACGTCCAGGGCGAGCCCGGCGTCGACGGTGAACTCGCCGCCGGTGAGCGTGCCGTTCGGGGTGGACGCGAGGGTCGCTCCCGAGCTGCCCACAGTGCCCGCCGAACCGGCCTTGCAGGTGCTGGGGCTGCCCGCCTTGGTCGCGCAGGCCGGCGTCCAGCTCAGCTTCCCGGCGTCGATCTTGGCGCCGGGTCCGGTGAAGTCGGTGACCTTGCCGGTCAGGGACCAGCCCGCGGGTCCGCCGCGGAAGTCCTTGACGGTCACCGTGTTGAGGCGGCCGTTCGAGGCCCCGCCCCGGCCGAAGTCGACCGCCGACAGGGCGACGGAGTCCCCGGCCTGGGACATGGACAGGGTGCCCGCCTTGACGGTGGTGGTCAGCTTCTGGCTGCCGGCCGGGACGGGTGTGTTGTCGTTGACGACGTAGGCCGCGGGCCCGGCGCCCTTGTCCGCGTTCCAGGAGCTGCCCTCGTAGGCCACGATCCCGGTCGTCGTCCTGTCTTTGACGACGAGGGAGCCGCTGAAGGAGCCCTGGGCGTTCGCGGTCACGGTCGCGGTGTCCGCGGTCTGCGTGCCCCCGGCCCGCCCGGCCAGGGTGACGGTCGCGCCCGGCGTGAAGTTGCTGCCGCTGACCGTGACGCCGGCGCCGGGGTCACCGGAGGCCGAACTCAGCGAGATGGCACGGGTGTTGGCGGGGGTGCCGTCGGTCGCGGTGACGGACTCCGAGACCGGGGCGGGCGGGGTGATGACCGTGCAGGGGGTGTCCAGCTCCAGGATGTAGCTGGTGTGGATGTTGTAGTCGCCGGGCGAGAGGGTGATCTTCCCGGCCTTGGTGACGGTGAACGTGCCGGTCATGGAGAAGGACGGGAAGGCGGCCTTCCCCGGCACCGGCGGGTTCTTCTTCGGGCCGGTGACGGTGACGTCACCGCTCTGGGCGCCGCCGAGCGTCACCTTCCCCGTCGGGGTCATGATGTCGGCCGGCAGGGCCAGGTCGGTGGGGTTGCTGGCGGCGGCCGTGACCACGGTGTAGGTCACGGTGACCGTGTCGCCGACCTTGGGACTGGTGTTGTCCACCGACACGTTCGCGGTGGTGGTGCCGTCGATCGGCGGGATGCCCGCGACGGCCGGCGGAATGCAGTGCGTGGCGAAGTCCACGTTCGTGCCGGCGGCGCCGGCCGGACAGGCCAGCGCGCCGCCCGCGGTGACCGCGAGGGCGGTCGACCCGAGCAGTGACGCCCAGCGCCACCGTCGGGCTCTTCGGGGTGTCGAACCCATGGGCCCCCTCCTGAGGGTTGCGGGCGCAGCGGCTCATCTGCGCCGACAGGGGGCATTGATGTGGAGCGGGGGTGAGAAGTCAATGGAGATGCCGCAGAAATCTGACTGATCATCAGTTTCTGCGGCATCCGGAACACATCACTCAGTTCGGTCAGTCGAAGACGAACGGGCCGGGCGACTGCTTGGCGGAGGCCTTGCAGGTCACGGTGACCCCGAAGATCACCATCTTCAGTGAGCCGCCGTACGCCTCCAGGCTGTCACCGGAGGCCACGGTGCCGGGGAGGGGGCCGACGCTGACCGCGGCGCCGCTGGCCATGGCCGGGTTCTTCGTCCCGGTGAAGACGGTGGTGCCGCCGCTCGCCTTGACCAGGGTGAGCGTGGAGGTGATCGAGTCCTGGGCCACCGCGACCGGCGCCTTGATCGCGGTGGAGGTGAGGGTGACGGTGGCCGAGGTGCCGCTCTGGGTGGCGGTGAGCGTGGCCGCACCGCCGCCGAAGATGCCGCAGCTCGCGTTGATGGTCGCCGACTGGGGAGTGACGGCGGCCGCGGTGGGCGCGAAGGCGAGTCCGGTGACCGCGAGGGCCCCGGCGGCCAGTGCCGCACCTGTTGCCGTGCGCTTGCCTCTCATGGGGATCCGCTTCCCTTTCCGTGTGGGGCGAGTGCCATGTGGGGGACGGCCGACGGGCGGGGAGGCCTGCGCAGGCGGGTGCGGGCGCACTGCACGGCGGTGCGGATCTGACGGTCCGTCGGGACGTATGGCCCCATTGATGCGCGACAGCAGGAACCCAACAAGGTTGAATTCCAGCCGACCTTTTGTTCGGTCGGTTCAGCCGGCGGAGACGGTGGCCCGCACGGTCCCGTCGGGCGAGGCCAGCAGCACCGGCGTCCCGGACCCGCCGAGGTCGGCGACGGCGGCCAGGTCCTCGGCCGGCAGCGCCTCCGCCTCGCTCACCACGGCCGCCGCCTCCAACGACGCGGCCCCCGAGGCCACGGCCATGGCGACAGCCGTACGCAACGCGCTGAGCTTCAGCGAAGCGAGCTCCACCGACCCGGCGACATACGTGCGCCCGGTCTCGTCCCGTACGGCCGCCCCCTCGGGCACGCCGTTGCGCGCCCGCGCGGAACGGGCCAGGGTGACGATCTTGCGGTCCTCGGGGTCAAGCGCGTTGCTCTCGGTCATGCCCAGAGCATACGAAGCCACGGCGGGTTCACCCCGCCACGGGGTACATGGCGCCCCGCCGGCCCTCGGGAGAGGCCAGCCACTCCAGTTTCGCCGCGGTGTTCGCCTCGTCCAGCGGGGTGTGGAGCACGATCATCAGATCGGGCCGGGCCGGCACCTTCAGCGCGGTCGACTCCACGACCAGCAGCCCGACCAGCGGATGGTCCAGCTCCTTGCGGATCTGCCCCTGTTCCTCGATGTCCCGCTCGGCCCACAGCGCCACGAACTCGGGGCTGCGCGCCGACGCCTCGGCGAGCACCGCCCGGAACCCCTCGTCGTCCGGCCGGGCCGCGCAGGCGGCCCGGAACTGCGCCACGACCGTCCGCGCGTTCTCCTCCCAGCTGCCGCTCCGCGACCGGTACAGCGGATCGACGAAGAAGTCGACCAGGCAGTTCTGGGTGTTCTCCGGCCGCATCCCGAGCACGAGCGCCGCCGCGTCGTTGTACATCACGCAGTTGTAGTACGCGTCCATGATGTGCGCCGGATACGGCATCCACGTGTCGATCAGCCGCCGCAGCCCCTCGCACATGTCCCGCCGGTCGGGGACGATCTCGGGCGTCGGCGGGTTCAGCCCGGCCAGCAGATACAGGTGCCGGCGTTCGGCGTCGCTGAGCCGGAGCACCCGGGCGACGGCGTCGAGGACCTGCGGGGAGACGGAGATGTCCCGCCCCTGCTCCAGCCACTGGTACCAGGAGGCGCCCACCCCGGCGAGCACGGCGACCTCCTCCCGGCGAAGCCCCGGCGTACGGCGCCGGCCGCCGCCGCCCGGCAGTCCGGCCTCCTCGGGACTGACCCGGGCCCGCCGGCTCATCAGGAACTCTCGCAGCTCGCTCCGCCGTTGGCTCTTCGCCGCCTCCGCAGCAGGCACGTCCCGCTCCTCCCCCGTCGTGTCTGGTGGTGCCACCACCACCATAAGTTGCGACTCCCCAGCCGTATTCCGATCGCCGGATGCTCGACGCATGGCGATCGACACCACCACCACCCCACCGTCCGCTTCCACGGGCGAACCGCTCGGCAACCCCCGGCTGTCGACGCGCGACAAGCTCGTCCTGTTCGTCCTGTGCGCGGCCCAGTTCATGGTCGCGCTCGACTTCTCCGTCCTCAACGTGGCGCTGCCCGATCTCGGCCGCGACCTCGGCATGAGCCAGTCCGCCCTGCAGTGGGCGGTCACCGCGTTCGCGCTGCCGTCCGGCGGTTTCCTGCTCCTCTTCGGCCGCATCGGCGACCTGTACGGCCGCCGCCGACTGTTCCTGACCGGCCTGGCCCTGTTCGGCGCGGCCTCGCTGCTGGCCACCCTGGCCTGGGACCCGGCGTCCTTCCTCGCCGGACGCGCGCTGCAGGGCCTCGCCGCGGCGGCGATCGTGCCGACCGGCATGTCCCTGCTGACCACCACGTTCCCGGAGGGCCCGGCCCGGGACCGCGCCCTCGGCATCTCCGGCACGCTGCTGTCCCTGGGCTTCACCGTCGGCATGATCGCGGGCGGGGTGCTGACGGACACGCTCGGCTGGCGCTCCACGATGGCCCTGCTCACGGTGTTCGCCGTGATCGTCCTGCCGCTCGCGCCCGGCCTGCTGCCGGAGTCGCGCACCCCGGACCGCCCGCGCCTGGACGTGCCCGGCGCGGTCACCGTCACCGCCGGCCTGCTGTCCCTGATCTACGCCCTGTCCACGGCCGCCGACCACGGCTTCGGCCGCGCGGACGTCATCGCGGCGCTGGTCGCCGGCCTCCTGCTGCTGACCGCGTTCACCGTGATCGAGTCCCGCTCGGCGGCGCCCCTGGTCTCGCTGCCCATGCTGCGCCGCCGCACGGTGGCCTGGGGCAATCTGGGTGGTCTGGTCACCTTCTCGATGATGTCGACGGTGATCTTCGTACTGACCCTGTACCTGCAGGAGATCCTGCGTCTGTCGGCGTTCGAGACGGGCCTGGTCTTCGGCGTCCAGGGCATCCTGTCGGCCGTCGCCGGCACCCTCGCGGCCAAGGTCATCGGCCGGTTCGGCGCCCGCCGCACCCTGGTCGGCTCGCTGGCCGGTCAGGGCGCGCTGGTGGCGACCCTGCTCCTGCTGAACGCCCACACCTGGTCGGTGTGGCTCGCCACGGCCGCGGTGTCCCTGGCGAGCATGTGCCACCTGGGCGCGATCATCTCGTACGGGCTCACCGTCACCTCCGGTGTCCCGGACGAGGAGCAGGGCCTGGCCACCGGCCTGGTGACGTCCACCCAGCAGGTCGGCCTCACGGTCGGCATCCCGCTGCTGGGCGTGCTGGCCACCACCTCCGGCGACCTGCTGAGCGGGGCGCACACGGTCCTCGCCCTGGACGCGGCCATCGTGCTCGCCGCCGCCGTCCTGATCGGCCTCGGCCTCAGGTCACGGACGGTCGAGCCGCAGCCGCTCGGCACGCGGTAGACCGGCGACCACCAGGTCGTACGAGTCCTCGATCAGCTCCCGGACCAGCCGGTCCGGGAGCTGCGCGTCGACCGTCACGGTGTTCCAGTGCCGCTTGTTCATGTGGTAGCCGGGGGCGATCAGGCCCTCGTGCTCGCCGCGCAGCCGGACCGCGTCCTCCGGGTCGCACTTGAGGTTGACCGTCAGAGGCCGCGCGTCCAGCCTGCTCAGGGCGAACATCTTGCCCAGCACCTTGAAGACCGAGGTCTCCGGATTGAACGGGAAGTCCTCCACGACCGCGTTGAAGGACAGGCAGAAGGCGCGCAGCTCCTGGGGGGTCACTCGCGTTCGCCCTCCCCGGCGACGGGCCCGGGCACCGGCTCCACCAGCACCGTGACGATCTTGTTCCGGCGGCCGGCGGCGGCCTCCGCGGTGAGCCGCAGACGGCGCGCGTCGGGCAGTTCGACCTCGGCCCAGGCACCGGCGATGGGCACCCGGCCGAGCGCCTTGGCGAGCAGTCCGCCGACGGTCTCCACGTCCTCGTCGTCGTACTCCTCCAGGCCGTACAGCTCGCCGAGGTCGGTGATGTCCAGGCGGGCCGTGACCCGGAAGCGGTCGTCGCCGAGGTCCTCCACGGGCGGCAGTTCCCGGTCGTACTCGTCGGTGATCTCGCCGACGATCTCCTCCAGGATGTCCTCGATGGTGACGATGCCGGCGGTGCCGCCGTACTCGTCGATGACGACGGCGACGTGGTTGCGTTCCTTCTGCATCTCGCGCAGCAGGTCGCCGGCGTTCTTGGTGTCGGGCACGAAGACGGCCGGGCGCATGGCCGTGGACACCAGGTCGCTCTCCGCCTCGCGGCTGATGTGCGTCTTGCGGACCAGGTCCTTCAGGTACACGATCCCGACGATGTCGTCCTCGCTCTCGCCGGTGACCGGGATCCGGGAGAACCCGGAACGCAGGGCGAGGGTGAGGGCCTGCCGGATGGTCTTGTACCGCTCGATGACGACCAGGTCGGTGCGCGGCACCATCACCTCGCGGACCAGGGTGTCGCCCAGCTCGAAGACGGAGTGCACCATCCGGCGCTCCTCGTCCTCGATCAGCGACTCCTTCTCCGCGAGGTCGACCAGCGCGCGCAGCTCCGCCTCGGAGGCGAAGGGGCCGCGCCGGAAGCCCTTGCCGGGTGTCAGCGCGTTGCCGATGAGGATCAGCAGGGAGGGAACGGGCCCCATGATCCGGGCCAGCGGCAGCAGCACGTACGCCGCCACGGTCGCCGTGTTCAGGGGGTGCTGGCGGCCGATGGTGCGCGGGGAGACGCCGACGGCGACGTACGACACGAGCACCATCACGCCGATGGCGATCAGCAGGGCCTGCCAGGTGGCGGTGAACTCCTGCAGACAGGCGTACGTCACCAGGGCCGCGGCGGCCATCTCGCAGGCCACGCGGACCAGCAGGGCCACGTTCAGATAGCGGGTGGGGTCGGCGGCGACCTGGGCGAGCTTGGCGCCGCCCCGCCGTCCGGACTTCACGGCCTCCTCGGCGCGGAAGCTGGAGACGCGCGCGAGGCCCGCCTCCGCGCAGGCGGCGAGCCAGGCGACGACGACCAGCGCGATCGCGCCGACCACGATCTGCACGGACATGGGCGGCTTACGAGACGGTCGGCGCCGGGGAGGGCCCGGTCAGGCCGCGCTCGGCCCGCCACCCGTCCACGATGGCCGCCTGGAGCCCGAACATCTCGGCCTTCTCGTCGGGCTCCTCGTGGTCGTACCCCAGCAGGTGCAGCACTCCGTGGACGGTGAGCAGCTGGAGCTCCTCGTCCATGGAGTGCTGCGTCGGGGCTTCCGCCCCCTGCCTGGCGGCGACCTCCGGGCACAGCACGATGTCACCGAGCAGCCCCTGCGGCGGCTCGTCGTCGTCCTTGGACGGCGGGCGCAGCTCGTCCATCGGGAACGACATGACATCGGTCGGACCCGGCAGGTCCATCCACTGGATGTGCAGCTGCTCCATGGCGTCGGCGTCCACGACGATCACCGAGAGCTCGGAGAGCGGGTGGATGCGCATCCGCGCGAGCGCGTAGCGGGCGATGTCGAGGATCGCCTGCTCGTCTACCTCGGTGCCGGACTCGTTGTTGACGTCGATCGACATGGTGGTGCCGTGTCTCTACTTCCCCTTGTGCCCGGACCGGCCCCGGCCGCCCTTGTGGGTGCCGTTCTCGGTGCCGTGCTTGCTGTCGTACACCTCGTACGCGTCGACGATACGGCCCACCAGCTTGTGCCGTACGACATCGTGGGACGACAGCCGGGAGAAGTGGACGTCCTCCACGCCCTCCAGGATCTCCTGCACCTGCCGCAGACCGCTCTTGGTGCCGTTCGGCAGGTCGACCTGCGTCACGTCACCGGTGATCACGATCTTCGAGTCGAAGCCGAGGCGGGTGAGGAACATCTTCATCTGCTCGGGGCTCGTGTTCTGGGCCTCGTCCAGGATGATGAAGGCGTCGTTGAGCGTACGGCCGCGCATGTAGGCGAGCGGCGCGACCTCGATCGTCCCGGCCGCCATCAGGCGGGGGATCGAGTCCGGGTCGAGCATGTCGTGCAGCGCGTCGTACAGCGGGCGCAGGTAGGGGTCGATCTTCTCGTAGAGCGTGCCGGGCAGGAAGCCGAGGCGCTCGCCCGCCTCCACGGCCGGCCGCGTCAGGATGATCCGGTTGACCTGCTTGGACTGGAGGGCCTGTACGGCCTTGGCCATGGCCAGGTAGGTCTTGCCGGTACCGGCGGGGCCGATGCCGAAGACGATCGTGTGCTTGTCGATCGCGTCGACGTACCGCTTCTGGTTGAGGGTCTTGGGGCGGATCGTGCGGCCACGCGAGGACAGGATGTTCTGCGTCAGCACCTGCGCCGGGGTCTCGGGCCCGTCGCTCGTCCCGTTCTCGCTCGCCTTGAGCATGGCGATCGAGCGTTCCACTGCGTCCTCCGTCATCGGTTGCCCGGTGCGGAGCACCAGCATCATCTCGTCGAACACGCGCGAGATCAGGGCGACATCGGCCGGATCGCCGACCGCGCTGATCTCATTGCCCCGGACATGGATGTCGGCCGCCGGGAATGCCTTCTCTATCACGCGCAGGAGGGAGTCACCGGAACCCAGCACGGTCACCATGGGGTGCTGGGCGGGGACGGTGAGCTGCGCTCGTGCCTGCTCCTGCGCGGGGGTGTGAGCTGTGGGTGTCTGAGTCATGGGCCGGCGCTTAAGGCCTGCGCTTCCTCCTCGTCACGGCCGCGTAGCTGAGGGCGGCCTCGCGCTATCAAGAGTACGACGGGGGGCTGACAAGCCCGTAGGGCTTTTCATCGGACCGCTGCCGGGCCGCTCAGCCGGACCGGCGGAACCCGATGGTCGGCACGGCCCTCCGCAAGGGCCAGGGCCGGTCCAGTTCCTCCGGCACCAGCCCCTCCAGGAACGCGTACCGCTGCAACGCCCTCGGTTCCTGCCCGGGAAGGGACTGCACGCGCCGCCACCACGCCCCGATCTCCGACCACCCCGGCGCGGACAGCGACCCCCCGAACTCCTGCACCGACAGCGCGGCCGTGAGCCCGGCGAAGGCCAGCCGGTCGGCCAGCGGCCAGCCCGCCAGGGACCCTGTCACGAACCCGGCGACGAACACGTCCCCCGCCCCCGTGGGGTCCAGCGCCTCCACCGCGATGGCCGGCACCTCCGCCGTCTCCCCGGTCCGCCGGTCCACGGCGTACGCCCCCTGGGCCCCGAGGGTCACCACGGCCACCGGCACGTACTCGGTCAGGGCGTGCGCGGCGAGCCGCGGGCAGTCGGCGCCGGTGTACCGCTTCGCCTCCTCCGCGTTGGGCAGGAACGCCTCGCAGTGCTCCAGGTCGGCGAGGCCGGCGAGGTCCCACGCGCCCGTCTCGTCCCAGCCGACGTCGGCGAAGATGCGGGTTCCGGCGCGGGCAGCCCCTGCGATCCACGGCTCGCTGCGGCCCGGGGTGAGGGAGGCGACGGCGGCCCGCGCGCGGGGCGGGCGGACCGGGGCGCCGTCCTGGAGGAACACGCCCGCCGGCGGCGGCTCGTGCCCGTGGGAGACCATGGTCCGCTCGCCCTCGTAGGCCATGGAGACGGTCACCGGGGAGTGCCAGCCGGGCACGGTCCGCGACGCCGAGAGGTCGATGCCCTCGCCCTGCTCCAGCGCGTCCCAGCAGTACTCGCCGTAGTGGTCGTCGCCGAAGGCCGCGGCGAGGGCGGTCCGCAGGCCGAGCCGGGCCAGGGCGGTGGCCATGTTGGCGACGCCGCCGGGGCTGGAGCCCATGCCCCGGGCCCAGGACTCGGTGCCGCGCACCGGCGCCGAGTCCAGTCCGGTGAAGATGATGTCGAGGAAGACGGTGCCGGTGAGATAGACGTCCCAGGGCGGGTCGCCGGGGGCGCGCAGCGCGGCGAGCGGGTCGACCTGGGTCTGGCAGCGCGCTGCCTGGGTGAGGTGGTCCGGTTCCTCTCCGGTGAGAATGTGCGACGGCGTCACGGTGCGCTCCCTGGCGTGGTGCGGTTCTGGCCAGTGTGCACCAGGTCACGCACCGGGATCCCGTGCGGCGCCGGTCACCAGCGGGGCATCACCGGTGTCCGCCAGTCCGGTTGGGCCGCCCGCATCGCCGCCGCGTCGTCGCGGTCCCGCAGCGCGCCGTCGTCCTCGGCCCACCGCCGGTGCAGCCGGGCCAGTTCGTCCCGGTCCAGCTCGACGCCGAGGCCGGGCGCGTCGGACACCGCGACCCGGCCGTCCGTGAAGGCGATCCGCTCGGTGAGGACGTCCTCGGACTGCCAGGGGTAGTGCGAGTCGCAGGCGTGGTGCAGGCCCGGGACGGTGGCCGCCACCTGGGTCATCGCGGCGAGGCTGATGCCCAGGTGGGTGTTGGAGTGCATGGACACCCCGACCCCGAACGCGGCGCAGATCGCGGCGAGGTGCTGGGTGTTGCGCAGCCCGCCCCAGTAGTGGTGGTCGGAGAGCACGACCTGCACGGCGCCCCGCGTGAACGCCTCCCTGATCTCGCCGAAGGTGGTCACGCACATGTTCGTGGCGAGGGGGACCTCCGTGCCGGCGGCCACCTCGGCCATGGCCGGCGTGCCCAGCGTCGGGTCCTCCAGGTACTCCAGGACGTCCCCGAGTTCCTTCGCCACCTTCAGCGAGGTCGCGACGGACCAGGCGCCGTTGGGGTCGAGCCGCAGCGGGTGTCCGGGGAAGGCCTCGGCGAGGGCGCGGACGGCGGCGATCTCCTCCTCGGGCGGGAAGACCCCGCCCTTGAGCTTGAACGAGCCGAACCCGTGCCGCTCCTGGAGCACGCGCGCCTGCTCCACCACCCCGGCCGGGTCGAGCGCGGCACCCCACGCGTCCGGCTCGGCGGGGACGCCCGCCGGGTGTCCGGCCCACTTGTAGAAGAGGTAGGCGCTGTACTCGACCGCCTCCCGCACCTTGCCGCCCAGCAGCGCGTGCACGGGCAGCCCTAGCACCTTGCCCTGGGCGTCGAGACAGGCGACCTCGAAGGCGGACAGCACGGACAGCCGGAGCTTGTCGGCGGTCTGCACGCCCCGCAGCCCGCCGGCGTCCGCCTGCCCCTCGATCCGGGAGGCGTCCACGGCGAGGTCGATCCCGAACAGCCCGTTCACATCCATGACCGACCGTCCGACGAGCCGTTCGGCCAGCGACCGGGCCGGCTCCAGGTACTTGGTGTCGCCGTAGGTCTCGCCGAGCCCGGTGGTCCCGTCGGCGGTGACGATCTCCACGATCAGCCGGGGAGTGTACGGCTGGTGCACGCCCTGGGTGTTGAGCAGCGGCGGGTCGGCGACCAGGATCGGCGTCAGCCGTACCTCGGCGATGGTCAGGTCATGGGTCACAGGGAGGCTCCTACGAGGTCGAGTCCGGCGGTGAGGAGGGCCTTGAGGTCGGCGAGGTCGGCGGGCGAGGGGTCGGTGAGCGGGGCGCGCACGGGTCCGACGCGCTGACCGCGCAGCCGGGCCGCCGTCTTCACCAGGGACACGGCGTATCCGGGTACGCGGTCGCGGAGTTCGACGAACGGGACGTAGAACTCCCGCAGCAGCTTGTCGACGGTGCCGTGGTCGTCGTCGCGCAGGGCGGCGAAGAAGGCGCCGGCGATCTCGGGGGCGAAGGCGTGCACGGCCGAGGAGTAGGCGGGGACGCCGACGGTGGCGTAGGCGCGGGCCTGGATCTCGGCGGTGGCGGCGCCGTTGAAGAACAGGAAGCCGTCGGGGGCGGCGAGGGTGAGGCGCTGGAGCCGGTCCAGGTCGCTGTGGCCGTCCTTGAGGCCGATGACGTTCGGGGTGCGGGCGAGGCGGCGCAACGAGCCGACGGTGTAGGCGACCTGGCCGCGCTGGTAGGCGATCAGCGGCAGCCGGGTGCGGGCGGCGAGCCGTTCCAGCTGGGCGGCGAGGCCGTCCTGCGGGGCCTCGGTCAGATAGTGGGGCAGCACGAGCAGGGCGTCGGCGCCGGCCTCCTCGGCGATCCGGGCGAACCGGGCGGCCTGCGCCCAGCCGTATCCGGTGCCGGCCACCACGGGCACGCGCCCGTGTGCCTCCTCCACGGCGAGGGTGACGACGGTCCGGTACTCGTCCTCGTCCAGCGAGAAGAACTCGCCGGTGCCGCAGGCCGGGAAGAGGGCGCCGGGCCCGGCGGCGAGCCGGCCTTCGACATGGGCGCGGAAGCCGTCGGGATCGAGGGTGCCGTCGTCGTGGAAGGCGGTGAGCGGGAAGGACAGCACACCGCGCGCCATCCCCTCCCGCAGCCGCCGCGCCACGTCCTGCGGAGCCGGGTCGCCGCTCACTGGCCATCTCTCCTTATGAATACCGTCCACATATGAGAACAGAGGCTAGAGCCTCCTACCCCCGCACACCACCCCCAAACACAACCGTGGTCCGGATCACACCCACCGGACTTCTTCCGGAACCGCGTGCTTGATACAACTTGCTCGCGCGTTCCTGTCCGTCGACGGTCGTCGCCCCTCTCCCCCCCTCTTCGAGCCGCTCCTTCCGCCTGCCCTGGGAACGCCCGTGTCCGCCCCCCGCACCCTGCCCTGGCCTCTCGTCGCCCTCTTCACGGCCGGGTACCTCGCCCCCTACCTGCTGCCCACCACCGTCGGCCGCCTCGCCGGCGGACTCCCGCTCAGCACCACCGAGGCCGGGGCCATCGGCAGTGCCCTGCTGCTGAGTTCGGCGACGGCGGGCTTCCTGCTCGCCTCGCGGGTGGACCGGACCGGCCCCCGCACCCTGGCCCGCGCGGGCCTCGCGCTCGCCTTCCTCGGCTACGGCGGCGCCGCCCTCACCGGCGCCGTCCCCGCCGTCGTCGCGGGCGCGGTCATCGGCGGCTTCGGGTCCGGCACGGTCACGGCGGTCGCCGCGAGCGGCATCGCGGCCCACCGGGATCCGCACCGGGTCACCACACTGGGCCTGCTCGGCGTCTCGGCCCTCGCGGGCGCCCTGTACCTGACGATCCCCCGCCTCGGCCCCGGCCACGGCCTCCCCCTCGCGGCCATCGCCCTGACCGCGCTCGCCGTCTGGCCGCTCACCGCCCGCCTGTCCGGCCGTACGGCCCCGGCCCGCACGCCCGTCGGGTACGACCGTCTCCCTCACCCCCGCGCCGGCCTGCTGCTGGCCGCCGCCATGACGTTCTGGTCCCTCGCCCAGAACTCCCTGTGGGGCGTCAGCGGCCGGATCGGTCTCGACCAGGCGCGTCTCACCGAGGTCAGCGTCGGCGCGGTCTTCGCGGTCGCGCTGGGCGCCGGGCTCCTCGGTGTCGTCGGCGCGGGCGCGCTCGGCCCGCGACTGGGCCGCGCGGTGCCCATCGGCGCCGGTACGGCACTCATCGCCGGCTGTATCGCGCTCAGCGCGGCGGCGACGGATCTGCCGGCGTTCGCGGCGGGCGAGATCGCCTGGAACCTGCTCTACCCGGTCGTCCTGTCGTACGTCATCGCCCTGGCCGCCTCCCTGGACCCGAGGGGCCGCTGGACGGTCCTGGTCGGCTCGGCGTCCGCGCTGGGGACGGCGGCGGGACCGCTGACCGGGAGCATGCTGGCGGCCTGGGCGGGCTTCCCGGCGATGGGGAGGACGCTCGGCGCCGGGCTGCTGCTGATCGCCGTACCGATGACGGCGGTGGCGCTGCGGGCGGGCAGGCGGCCCCTGCCGGTCGCGGACCTCCCGGTGGTGGAGGTCCCGGTGGAGTCGCCCGCCGTACCCGCACAGCGCGCCTACGACACCGCGTCCCCGAACGTGTAGGCGTCGACCTCGGCCAGGTAGCGGGCCCTGCGCTCCTCGTCGTCCTCCAGGAAGGAGGCGAGGAAGGAGTTGCGGGCCAGCTCGCGCAGCCGGTCCTCACCGAGGCCCAGCGTCGAGCGCACCGCGTCGAAGTTGTCGCCCGCGTACCCGCCGAAGTACGCCGGGTCGTCGGAGTTGACCGTGCACAGCAGGCCGGCGTCGAGCATGGCCGGCAGCGGGTGGTCGGCCAGGGTGTCCACGGCGCGCAGCCGGACGTTGGACAGCGGGCACAGGGTGAGCGGAACCCGCTCCCGGACCAGCCGCTCGACCAGCGCCGGGTCCTCCAGGCAGCGCAGTCCGTGGTCGACGCGCTCCACGCCGAGCACGTCCAGCGCCTCGGTGATGTACGCCGGCGGCCCCTCCTCACCGGCGTGCGCGACCCGGCGCAGCCCGAGCGCGGCGGCGGCCTCGTAGACCTCGCGGAACTTCGCCGGCGGATGCCCGACCTCGGCGGAGTCCAGGCCGACACCGGTGATCCGGTCCAGGTACGGCGTGGCGGCCTGCAGGGTCTCCAGCGCCGAGTCGGCGGACTCGTCGCGCAGGAAGCACATGATGAGCCTGGTGGAGACGCCGTGGTTCCGCTCGCTGTCGCCGAGCGCCCGCCACAGCCCCTCCACCACCGTGCCGAGGCTCAGGCCGCGCGCGATGTGGGCCTGCGGGTCGAAGAAGATCTCCGCGTGCCGCACGCCCTGCGCGGCGGCCCGGGCGAGGTAGGCGTCCGCCAGGTCGGCGAAGTCCTGCTCGGTACGCAGGACGGCCATCAGCTGGTAGTACAGGTTCAGGAAGGACTGGAGATCCTTGAACCGGTAGGCCTCGCGGAGTTCTTCGGTGTCCGCGTACGGGAGGGTCACACCGTTGCGGGCGGCCAGCTCGAACGCGAGCTCCGGCTCCAGGGTGCCTTCGATGTGGAGGTGCAGTTCTGCTTTCGGGAGGGGCATCAAAGCATCGTACGGGCGCTTTACCGCCGTTTCGGAACCGGCACCCGCTGCAGGTCGTACGCCACGGTCAGCTCGCCCTCGAAGCCGGCCGCCCGCGCCTGCCGCTCGAACTCCTCGGGTTCGGTGTAGCGCTGGCTGAAGTGGGTGAGGACGAGGTGCCGTACACCCGCGTCCCGGGCCACGGCGGCGGCCTGCCCGGCCGTCAGATGCCCGTGGTCGACGGCGAGTTCGACGTCCTCGTCGAGGAAGGTGGACTCGATGACGAGCAGGTCGCAGCCCTCGGCGAGCGCGTGCACGCCGTCGCAGAGCCGGGTGTCCATGACGAAGGCGAACCGCTGCCCGCGCCGGACCTCGCTGACGTCGTCCAGCGTGACGTCCCCGAGCCGGCCCTCGCGCTGCAGGCGGCCCACGTCCGGGCCCTTGACCCCGTGCGCGGCGAGCCGCTCGGGCAGCATCCGGCGGCCGTCGGGTTCGATCAGGCGGTAGCCGTAGGACTCGACGGGGTGGGAGAGCTTGCGGGCCTCCAGGGTGTACGACGGGGTCACCGCGAGGATGCCGTCGGCGGCGACCGGGGCCTCGGTGAGGCGGACCGTCTCCCGGTAGGCGGTCGCGTAGCGCAGGCGGTCGAAGAAGCGCTGCCCCGAGCGCGGGTAGTGCGCGGTGACCTCGTGCGGCACCTGGTCCAGGTTGATCCGCTGGATGACTCCCGCGAGGCCGAGGGAGTGGTCACCGTGGAAGTGCGTGACGCAGAGCCGGTTCAGGTCGTGGGCGGCGACCCCGGCGCGGAGCATCTGCCGCTGCGTGCCCTCGCCGGGGTCGAACAGGATGCCCTCGCCGTCCCAGCGCAGCAGGTAGCCGTTGTGGTTGCGGTGCCGGGTCGGGACCTGGCTGGCCGTGCCGAGGACGACCAATTCACGTACGGACACGGTGGGTTACCCGGGGGGCCACTGCAGGCCACGGCCGCCGAGGACGTGCGCGTGGGCGTGCCAGACGGTCTGGCCGGCGCCGCTGCCGGTGTTGAAGACGAGGCGGTAGCTGTCGAGCTTCTCCTCGTCGGCCACGGTCCGGGTCTCGACGAGGACGTCGGCGGCGAGTTGGGGTGCGCCGGCGGCGAGTGCGGCGGCGTTCTCGTAGTGGGCCTTGGGGATCACCAGGATGTGGGTGGGAGCCTGGGGGTTTATGTCCCGGAAGGCGACGGTCGTCTCGGTCTCACGGACGATCGTCGCCGGGATCGTACCCGCGACGATCTTGCAGAACAGGCAGTCGTCCTGCGGTTCTCCGGCCATGCGTGTGCCTCCTGTGATCAATGCCGTGGGCATCGTAGCCGCATATCGATCAAGCCCCGCGTCCCTCAGGCCGGCATCGCGGGCGGTGTTTTCGCGGGCGCCGACTCCAGCGCCTCCAGCGCCAGCCGCACCGCCTCGTCCAGCTGGGCATCACGGCCCTCCGCCCAGTCCTGAGGCCTCTGGACGACCTCCACGTCCGGGTCCACCCCGTGGTTCTCCACGTCCCACCCGACGCCCTCCAGCCACATCGCGTACTTCGGCTGGGTCACCAGCGTGCCGTCGACGAGGCGGTAGCGGCTGTCGATGCCGATGACGCCGCCCCAGGTGCGGGTGCCGACGACGGGGCCGATGCCGAGGGCCTTGATCGCCGCGTTGACGATGTCGCCGTCGGAGCCGGAGAACTCGTTGGCGACGGCGACGACCGGACCCCGGGGCGCGTCCAGCGGGTAGCTGGTGGGGCGCATGCCGCGCGGCAGGTCCCAGCCGATGATCCGGCGGGCCAGCTTCTCGACCACGAGCTGGGAGGTGTGGCCGCCGCGGTTCTCGCGGACGTCGACCACCAGGCCCTCCCTGGCCACCTCCACCCGCAGGTCGCGGTGGATCTGGGCCCAGCCGGGGGCCTGCATGTCGGGGACGTGCAGGTAGCCGAGGCGGCCGGCGGAGGCCGCGTGGACGTGGGCGCGGCGGTCGGCCACCCAGGCGTGGTAGCGCAGGGGTTCCTCGTCGGCGACGGGGACGACGACCGTGTGGCGGGGTTCGCCGCCGCCGGCCGGGGAGACGGTCAGCTCCACCGGGTGGCCCGCCGTGCCGGCGAGCAGCGGGCCGGGGCCCGTCACCGGGTCCACGGGGTGGCCGGCGACCGCGATGATCGCGTCGCCGGGGCGGACCGCGACCCCGGGCGCGGCGAGCGGGGAGCGGGCGTCCGGGTCGGAGGTCTCCGAGGGGAGGATCCGGTCGACGCGCCAGCTGCCGTCCGCGTGGCGGGAGATGTCGGCGCCGAGCAGCCCGTGTCCGGCGCCGCCGGAGCCGCCGCGCGGCATGACGTAGGCGTGCGAGGTGCCGAGTTCGCCGTGCACCTCCCAGAGCAGGTCGACCAGGTCGCTGTGGGTGGCGAGGCGGCCGAGCAGCGGGCGGTAGCGGTCGAGGACCCCGGTCCAGTCGACGCCGCCCAGGTCGGGGCGCCAGAAGTGGTCGCGCATGAGGCGGCCGGTCTCGTCGTACATCTGCCGCCACTCGGCGGCCGGGTCGACGGTCTGCCGGATCCGGGCGAGGTCGACGGTGACGCTGGTGTCGCCGTCGTCGTCGGTGCCGGTACGGCGGTCGCTGGGGACCACCCGCAGCCGGCCGTCGGTCCACAGCAGGACGCGTTTGCCGTCGCCGCTGACCTCGAAGTGGTCGGCGTCGGAGGCGAGGTGCTCCAGGCGGCGCTGGGCGAGGTCGTAGCGCTCCAGCTCGGTGTGCGGGTCGGGGTCCTCGGGATGGGCGCGGGAGGCACCGAGGACGCCCTGCACCGGGTGGCGCAGCCACAGGACGCCGTCCTTGGCGGCGCGCAGGGTGGAGTAGCGGCCGGCCTCCACCGGGAAGGGCACGATCCGGTCGGCGAGCCCCTCGGGGTCGATGCGGGTGGCGGGGGTGCCCTCGCTGTCGGGGGTCTCGTCCTTGTCGGAGGTCTCGAAGGGGCGGCCGTGGCGCTGCGGGCCGAACGGCGAGGGGGTGGTGGCGGCCAGGGTGATCAGGTGCGGGCGGGCGCCGACCACGAACGCGAGGTCGAAGACGTGCTCGTCGTAGACCGGGTCGAAGGCGCGGTTGGAGAGGAACGCGAGGTGTTTGCCGTCGAGGGTGAAGGCGGGCGCGTAGTCCTGGAAGCGGAGCGGGGTCGCCTCGGTGACCGAGAGGTCGGTGGTGTGGGCGATGCGCAGCTGGGAGAGCGGGCGCGGGCCGGGGTGGGCCCAGGCGAGCCAGCCGGAGTCGGGGGAGAACGCGAGGCCGGAGACCTCGCCGTCGTCGCTGCGGTCGACCTCGCGGACCTCGCCGGTCTCCCGCTCCACGAGCAGCAGCCGGCCGTCGTGCGCGGCGACGGCGGCCCGGCTGCCGTCGGGTGCCACGGCCAGTTCCAGGACCCGGCCGAGCTGTCCGGCGGCGAGCCGGCGCGGCGGGGCGCCGGGCACGGTGCCGGTCGCGGGGGCGAACTCCAGGGCGTCCTCGCCCTCGGCGTCCGTCACCCACACCGCCCACTCCTCGCCCTCGGCGCGGAAGGCGCGCGGCATCCGGGCGCGGACGCCGGGGCCGGCGGCCAGGGCGCGGGCGGGACCGGAGCGGTGGGTGACCCAGTGGACGCCGCCGCGCACGCACACGGCGCTGCCGCGCGCGGTGTGGTCGGGGGACGCCTCGCCGAACCAGTGGGCGGCGTTGACGGGGTACGGCCGCAGGTCGACGCGGGGTCCGCCGAGCCGTACGTCGAGGCGGCGCGGCTCGGCGCCCTCCAGGTCGTCCAGCAGCCAGAGTTCACCGGCGGAGCTGTAGACGACGCGGGTGCCGTCGCCGGCCGCGTGCCGGGCGTAGAAGCCGTCGAGGGGGGTGTGGCGGCGCAGGTCGGAGCCGTCGGCGAGGGAGGAGTACAACGCGCCGGTGCCCTCGTGGTCGGAGAGGAAGGCGAGCCGCTCGCCCGCCCAGACCGGGTGCTCGATGTTGCCGTCCAGTTCCTCGTGCAGCCGGACGAACTCCCCGCTGCCGTCCCGGTCGATCCACAGCTTGCCGGCCGTGCCGCCGCGGTAGCGCTTCCAGTGGGCGGCCTCGCGGCCCATCGGCGCGGACAGCAGCACGGTGGCCGGGCCGGGGGCCACACCGCCGACGGGCCCGTACGGCAGGGTCTCGGCGGGTCCGCCGTCCAGCGGGACGGCGTACGCCCAGGTGTGCCGGAAGCTGTGCCGGCCGTGCGCTCCGAGCGTGAGCACGCGTCCGTCGGCGGTCCAACCGCGCACCTCCGTGCGGCGGTTGCCCCAGTACGTCAGGCGTTCGGCGGGGCCGCCGTCGACCGGGGCGACATGCACCTCGGGGGCGCCGTCCCGGGTGGAGGTCCAGGCCAGGTGTCTTCCGTCCGGCGATATCCGGGGCAGGGTCACCGGCGTGTTGTCGGCGCTGACCCGCCAGGCCCGGCCGCCGTCGAGCGGCGCGAGCCACACGTCGTCCTCGGCGACGAACGTCACCAAGTCGCCGTGCAGATGGGGGAACCGGAGATAGGCCGCCTGAGTCACCCCGTCACTCTACGCAACGACCGGCTGCCCCGCTCCCGGTTTCGGATCACTTGCCCGGCACGGGCCGGACGGTCTGCGTGACGGTGACGGTGACGGTCGGCTTCGGCTGTCCCGCGGTGGGCGGGTGGTACGTCGGCCCGGGCGGGGCGGAGCAGTTGCCGAGCCCGTTGACGTGGAACACCTGTCTGCCGTCGACCCTGGCCGTAAGGTCCCCGCGCACGCACGCCCCGTCGACGGCCTTGGTCACCACCCCGGCGACGACGATCTTGCGCCCGTCGTCCGTCTCGCCCCGGCAGTCGACGGAGACGACGGTGGTCTCGGTCGGCGCGGGCGAGGTGCCGCGCGTGTCGTCGCCGTCGCGGCCGGTGCAGGTCAGCCAGGCGACGTTCACCTGCCGGTGCTCCAGCGCGGCGGTCGCCGTCCGGTCGGTGGTGTACGCGACGGTCGCGGACCCGAGTCCGCCGGGCTGGCACGCCACGGCGGCCCCTGCGACCACCCCGACGAGTCCCACCACAGCGACAACCCGCGCCTCGCGCCGTATCCGCCTCGACAGGCCCATACAGCGCAGCGTCCCACCGCCACCCACGGCGCGGAAGCCCGCATACGGCCACTCACCCGTTCGTGGGGCGAGCCGTCTACCCTGATCCGATGCGCAGCGAACGCAGGCTCAGGCGGCTCGTTCTGCCGGACGGAACGGAGTACCGGTGGAAGGTCCGGCACCGGCACACCGCCGGCGGGCCCTGCACGGAGGTGCTCTCGCTGCACCGGGACGGGACCGTGGCGCACATCGTGTTCCCCGGTGTGGTCGTCGGCGGTTACACACATTCCGGTCTGGTCTTCGACCGGGACGGGCACACGGTCAACCTGCACGAGCCCCGTGTCGTACGGGCCTTCGTGGACGAGCTGCGGTCTCGCGGGCCGGTGGTGACCGGTGACGTGGACGGGTGGGCGCTGCTGCCCGCCGTCAGCCGCGCAGCAGCAGCCACTCCTGGAGTTCGACCAGATTGCCCTCCGGGTCCTTGAGGTGGGCCACCCGCATGCGGTCGGTCATGGGGGCCGGGCCGTGCAGCAGGGTGGCGCCCCGGGAGACGATCTCCGCGCAGTAGGCGTCGAGGTCGTCGACGCGCAGGACGACCAGGGAGCGGTGGCCGGTGGCGGCCTCGCCCAGCTCGTTCAGGACCTCGGCCATCATCGCCCGGTCCTGCAGCGCGATCCCGGCGGAGCCGGCGTGCGGGCTGAACTTCTCGTACGGGCCCTCGGTCGTCCCGGACTGCGGCTTGAGGCCGAGGACATCGGCGTAGAAGCGGTAGCAGGCCGGGAAGTCGGTGACGAGGAGCCGGACTTGGGCGAGTTCCACGATGTCTCCCGGACGGGTCAGGACCAGCGGCCGGTACGGCCCAGCAGCAGGGCCGCGGCGGCGGTGCCGGCGGTGGAGGTGCGCAGGACGGTGGGCCCGAGGACGTAGGCTTCCGCGCCCGCCTGCGCGAAGAGCGCCAACTCCTCGGGGGAGACGCCGCCTTCGGGGCCGACGACCAGCACGATGTCGCCCTCGGCGGGGAGTTCGGCGGTGGCGAGACGCGCCTCGCCGCTCTCGTGGAGCACGGCGGCGAAGTCCGCCCGGGCGAGCAGCGCGGTCACCTGCTTGGTCGTCGCCGCGTCCGCGACCTCGGGGAAGCGGACCCGGCGGGACTGCTTGCCGGCCTCACGGGCGGTGGCCCGCCACTTGCCGAGGGACTTCAGCCCGCGGTCGCCCTTCCACTGCGTGATGCAGCGGGACGCCTGCCAGGGCACGATCGCGTCGACGCCGACCTCGGTCATGGTCTCGACGGCGACTTCCCCCCGGTCGCCCTTGGGCAGGGCCTGCACGACGGTGATCCGCGGGCCGGCCGGCGGTTCCTCGTGCACGTTCAGGTCCGTGACGACCAGCCGGTCCTTGCCCTCGGCGGCCTTGACGACCCCCTCCGCCCAGCGTCCGCGCCCGTCGGTGAGGACCACGTCCTCGCCGGGCCGCAGCCGCTTCACGGACACGGCGTGCCGTCCCTCGGGCCCGTCGAGCACGAACTCCGGGCCGATCCGGTCGAGTTGGTCGACGACGAAGACGGGAGCGGTCATCGCGGGTCACCTCCGGGCCGCGGCAGGTCCGACAACGCTGTCCGGGCCTCGGCGAGTTCGGCCGCCAGCACCTCCACCAGCCGCCCGGCCGGCAGCTCCCGGGCCATCCGGTGGCCCTGTCCCGCCCACAGCGCCATGCCCTGGGCGTCCCCGGCCTTGGCGGCGGCCTTGCGCAGCGGCGAGGTGAGGTGGTGGACCTCCGGGTAGGCGGCGGGGGCGTACGGGCCGTGCTCGCGCAGGAAGCGGTTGACCAGCCCGCGGGCCGGCCGGCCGGAGAAGGCGCGGGTCAGCTCGGTGCGCGCGAACAGGGGGTTGGTCAGCGCCTGCTTGTGCAGGGCGTGCGCGCCGGACTCGGGGGTGGCGAGGAACGCGGTGCCCAGCTGGGCCGCGCTCGCGCCCGCCGCGAGGACGGCGGCGATCTGGCCGCCGCGCATGATGCCGCCCGCGGCGACGACCGGGATGCGCACGGCCTCCCGGATCTGCGCGATCAGCGACAGCAGCCCGATGCCGGAGCCGTCGTTCTCCGGCAGGTCCCGGTGGGTGCCCTGGTGGCCGCCGGCCTCCACGCCCTGCGCGATCACCGCGTCCGCCCCGGCCCGCTCGACCGCGCGGGCCTCCTCGGCCGTGGTGGCGGTGACCAGGGTGAAGGTGCCGGCCCGGCGCAGCTTGTCGAGCACCTCCCGGCGGGGCACGCCGAAGTGGAAGGAGACCACCGGCACCGGGTTGTCGAGCAGCACGGCGAGCTTGGCGTCGTAGCCGTCGTCCCGTCCGCTGTCCGGGTCGCCCAGCTCGGTCTCGTACCAGGCGGCCTCGCCGGCCAGTTGGTGCGCGTAGACGTCGACGGCACCGGACTCGGCGTGCTCGGGCTGCGGCATGAACACGTTCACGCCGAAGGGGCGGCCCGTGAGCCCCCTGAGCTGCTTGATCTCCTGGTACATGCCGTCGGCGGTCTTGTATCCGGCGGCGAGGAACCCGAGGCCGCCGGCCTCGGAGACGGCGGCGGCGAGCTGCGGGACGGAGACACCGCCCGCCATGGGGGCCTGCACGATCGGGTGGGGGAAGAGATCGGTCAGCGCGGAGGACATGACCGCATGTTGTCACGTCCTCCGAACAAGTCCGAATCCGGGCTTCCCCCGGCATAGGACAGGGGCATACGGGGTGCGGGAACACCCCGTATGCCACGGCTCAGCGGCCGTTGAACGCGTCCTTCAGCCGCGAGAACAGCCCCTGCTGACCTGGCTGGAACTGGCCCTGCGGGCGTTCCTCGCCCCTCAGCTTGGACAGCTCGCGCAGCAGTCGCTCCTGCTCGGGGTCGAGCTTGGTCGGGGTGGTGACCTCGACGTGCACGATCAGGTCGCCCCGGCCACCGCCGCGCAGATGCGTGACGCCCCGGCCGTGCAGCGGGATCGACTGGCCGGACTGGGTGCCGGGCCGGATGTCGACCTCCTCCATGCCGTCCAGCGTCTCCAGCGGCACCTTGGTGCCGAGGGCCGCCGCCGTCATCGGGATGGTGACCGTGCAGTGCAGGTCGTCGCCGCGCCGCTGGAAGACCGAGTGCGGCAGCTCGTGGATCTCGACGTACAGGTCGCCGGCGGGACCGCCGCCGGGGCCGACCTCGCCCTCGCCCGCGAGCTGGATCCGGGTGCCGTTGTCGACACCGGCCGGGATCTTCACCGTCAGGGTGCGACGGGAGCGGACGCGGCCGTCGCCGGCGCACTCCGGGCACGGGGTCGGCACGACCGTGCCGAAGCCCTGGCACTGGGGGCAGGGGCGGGAGGTCATGACCTGGCCCAGGAAGGACCGGGTGACCTGGGAGACCTCACCCCGGCCGCGGCACATGTCACACGTCTGGGCGGAGGTGCCCGGGGCCGCGCCCTCGCCGTTGCAGGTGTTGCAGACGATCGCGGTGTCGACCTGGATGTCCTTGGTCGTCCCGAAGGCCGCCTCGTCCAGCTCGACGTCGATGCGGATCATCGCGTCCTGGCCGCGCCGGGTGCGCGAGCGCGGGCCGCGCTGCGACGCCGTACCGAAGAACGCGTCCATGATGTCGGAGAAGTTGCCGAAGCCGCCGGCCCCGAAGCCGCCCGCGCCGGCCCCGCCCGACTGGGAGAGCGGGTCGCCGCCGAGGTCGTAGACCTGCTTCTTCTGCGGGTCCGACAGCACCTCGTAAGCGGCGTTGATCTCCTTGAACCGCTCCTGGGTCTTCGGATCCGGGTTGACGTCCGGGTGCAGCTCGCGCGCGAGCCGGCGGAACGCCTTCTTGATCTCATCCTGCGACGCGTCGCGGCGCACGCCGAGAACGGCGTAGTAGTCCGTGGCCACCTACGACTCCGCCAGGATCTGTCCGACGTACCGTGCCACTGCGCGTACCGCTCCCATCGTTCCCGGGTAGTCCATGCGGGTCGGTCCGACCACGCCGAGCTTGGCAACCGCCTCGCCGCCCGAACCGTAGCCGACCGACACGACGGAGGTGGAGTTGAGTCCCTCGTGGGCGTTCTCGTGGCCGATGCGCACCATCACGCCCGGATCCTTCGCCTCGCCGAGGAGCTTGAGGAGCACCACGTGCTCCTCCAGGGCCTCCAGGACGGGGCGGATCGTGAGGGGGAAGTCATGTCCGAAGCGGGTGAGATTGGCGGTACCGCCGATCATCAGCCGCTCCTCGTTCTCCTCGACGAGTGTCTCCAGGAGAGTGGAGAGCACCGAGGAGACCGTACCGCGGTCCTCGGGCTCGAAGGCCTCCGGCAGGTCCTCGACCAGCTTCGGCACATCCGTGAACCGGCGGCCCGCGACCCGGCTGTTCAGCCGCGCCCGCAGATCCGCCAGCGAGGACTCGCCGAACGGCGCCGGGCAGTCGACCATCCGCTGCTCGACCCGGCCGGTGTCCGTGATCAGCACGAGCATCACGCGCGCCGGGGCGAGCGAGAGCAGCTCCACGTGCCGCACGGTGGACCGGGTCAGGGACGGGTACTGCACGACGGCGACCTGCCGGGTCAGCTGCGCGAGCAGCCGTACCGTACGGGCCACGACGTCGTCGAGGTCGACGGCGCCCTCCAGGAAGTTCTGGATCGCGCGGCGCTCGGGCGCGGTCATCGGCTTCACGCCCGCGAGCTTGTCCACGAACAGCCGGTAGCCCTTGTCGGTGGGGATGCGCCCGGCGCTGGTGTGCGGCTGCGCGATGTACCCCTCGTCCTCCAGGGCCGCCATGTCGTTGCGGACGGTCGCCGGGGAGACGCCGAGGCTGTGCCGCTCGGTCAGGGCCTTCGACCCGACCGGCTCCTCGGTGCCCACGTAGTCCTGGACGATGGCGCGCAGTACCTGAAGCCTGCGTTCACTCAGCATTCGCGCGCACCTCCAGCATGTGTTCCCCTCGGGCCTCAGGTCGTCCGCCTGGCACTCCTCCCATGCGAGTGCCAGCCTTCCCCGGCCCAGTGTACGGCTGTCGGGTACACACTGGGCAAGGTCGGGCCGCCGTACCGGGTCGTACCGCTAGCGTCGCGGGTATGACCGTGACTTGGGAAGAGCTGGGGTGGGAACGGCTGGCGACCGGGGTGGGACGGTGCCGGCTGCCCGGCTGGGACTGCACCGCGGGCCTGGTGCTGGGCGCGGGTACGGCGCTGGCGGTGGACGCCGGATCGAGCCTGGCCGAGGGGGCCCGGCTACGGGCGCGGGCGGAGGAACTGGCCGGCGGCCGTGTGACCCATCTCGCTCTGACCCACCCCCACTTCGACCATGTCCTCGGGACGCCCGCGTTCGCCGGAACGCAGGTGTACGCGGCGGTGGGCCTGGACGCGGTGCTGGCGTACGAGCGCGAGGAGCTGCGCCTGGACGCGATCAGGAACGGGCTGGCGGTGGCGGACGCGGACGAGTCGGTGGCGGCGCTGGTCCCGCCCGGCCATCTGGTCTCCGGCGAGTGGACCCTCGACCTGGGCGACGGCCGGCAGGCGCTGCTGGCCAACGTGGGCCCCGGCCACACCGCGCACGACCTGGCGGTCCTGGTGCCGGGGGATCCGGAGGTGGTCTTCTGCGGCGACCTCGTCGAGGAGTCCGGCGAGCCCCAGGCGGGCCCGGACGCGATCCCCTCCCGCTGGCCGGACGCGCTCGACCGGCTGCTGGCGCTCGGCGGCGAGGACGCGCTGTACGTACCCGGTCACGGCGCGGTGGTGGACGCGGGGTTCGTGCGCCGCCAACGCGAGCAGCTGGCGGCGCGGTTCGGCGTGTCGTGAGCACGACTTCCCCGGTTCTCCTATCGTCATCCGAATGCGCCAGTACTCCGCCGACCTGACCCCGCCGTGGAAGAAGCCGAAGCCCGTGCCGGAGGTACCGGCCGAGCCGGGCCTGGTGGTGGAGGAGCCCGGCACCGGGTTCTGCGGCGCGGTGATCCGCTGCGAGGCGGGCACGGTGACGCTGGAGGACCGCTTCGGCAAGCACCGGGTGTTCCCGCTGGAGCCGGGCGGCTTCCTGCTGGAGGGGAGGGTGGTGACCCTCGTCCGGCCGTCCTCGTCGGCTCCGTTACGTCCCGCCCGTACGGCCTCCGGTTCGATCGCCGTCCCGCAGGCACGCGCGCGGGTGGCCCGGGCCGGGCGCATCTACGTGGAGGGCCGGCACGACGCCGAGCTGGTCGAGAAGGTCTGGGGCGACGACCTGCGCATCGAGGGCGTGGTCGTGGAGTACCTGGAGGGCGTGGACGACCTGCCGTCGGTCGTTTCCGACTTCTCTCCCGGTCCGGACGCCCGCCTGGGGGTGCTGGTGGACCATCTGGTGCCGGGTTCGAAGGAGTGGCGGATCGCGGAGTCGGTGACGAGCGAGCACGCGCTGGTGGTGGGCCACCCGTTCATCGACATCTGGCAGGCGGTGAAGCCTGCGTCGCTGGGCATCGAGGCGTGGCCGGTGGTGCCGAGGGGGCAGGACTGGAAGACGGGCGTGTGCCGGGCGCTGGGCTGGCCGTCGGAGAACACCGGGGCGGTGTGGCAGGCGATCCTGAAGCGGGTGGGGTCCTACAGGGACCTGGAGCCGGAGTTGCTGGGGAGGGTGGAGGAGCTGATCGACTTCGTCACGGGTAGCGGTGGGGCCTGACCTTCTCGTACGTGGCGAATTCGCTGGTGTCCAGTTCGACGCCAAGGGGCTCCAGTGGCGTGAGGTCGCCGAATTTGGTGATCCGCTGGCACCGATAGTCCGCGTACTCTCCATCGCCCGTCGGCTCGGTGAGCAGAACGCACTGGCCCATGATCGGGTCGATGATGAAGTAGGCGGGGATTTTTGCCGCTGCGTAGATCGAACGTTTGACTTGGTAGTCCCGGTCCACGCTCGTCTTGGAGACGACCTCCACAAGCAAGGTGATGACCTGGGGCGGCATCAGCCTTCCGTGACCGGGTCCGGCACCTCGCTCGATCACCACAAGATCGGGCTGCGGCTCGCTGGTCTCTTCAAGGATGGCGATGTCCTGGGTCTGAAGCCGCCGCCAGTGCCGCCGGGGGATCTGGTCCTGAACCGCCTCGACGATGTCGTTGTGGGCCACGTCTGGCCCCGCCATCATCACAATTACCCCCCGGAGGAGCTCGACTTTGAAGCCGTCGGGAACCTCAAGGTTCTCGAAGACCTTCACGATGCCGGTGGTCATCGGTCGGTCGTCCACAGCGGTCATCTCCGCAGCCCTCCGGTTTCCGCCACCGTGCGCTTACGGCGGCAGCCTACGAATCAGGTTAGGTACCGAACCGACGTTCCGCACCGATTCACTCGCCGGAGTGATCAGTCCACCAGGTCCCGCACCACCGCGTCCGCCAGCAGCCGTCCCCGCAGCGTCAGCACGGCCCGCCCCTCCTCGTACGGCCCTTCCTGGAGCAGCCCGTCCGTCAGCGCCCGGCGCGACGCCGCCAGCCCCTCCTCCTTCAGCAGGGACAGCGGCACCCCCTCCCGCAGCCGCAGTTCCAGCAGGATCCGCTCCACCCGCCGGTCCTCGTCGGACAGCAGCTCGCGGCCCGCGCCCGGGGACTTCCCCGACGCCAGCGCCGCCGCGTACGCGCCCGGGTGCTTCACGTTCCACCAGCGCACCCCGCCCACGTGCGAGTGCGCCCCGGGACCCGCGCCCCACCAGTCGGCGCCGCGCCAGTACAGCTCGTTGTGCAGGCAGCGGCCCGCCTCGGAGGTGGCCCAGTTGGAGACCTCGTACCAGTCGAAGCCCGCCGCGCCCAGCATCTCCTCGGCGATCAGGTACCGGTCGGCGTGGACGTCGTCGTCGGTCATCGGGATCTCGCCCCGGCGGATGCGGCGGGCGAGCTGGGTGCCCTCCTCCACTATGAGCGCGTAGGCGCTGACGTGGTCGGGGCCGGCGCCGAGGGCCGCCTCCAGGGACGCCCGCCAGTCGTCGTCGCTCTCCCCCGGCGTGCCGTAGATCAGGTCCAGGTTGACGTGCTCGAAGCCCGCCGCCCGCGCCTCCGCGACGCAACGCTCGGGGCGGCCGGGAGTGTGGGTGCGGTCCAGGATCCTCAGCACATGCTGCCTGGCGCTCTGCATGCCGAAGGAGATCCGGTTGAAGCCGCCCTCGCGGAGCGTGGCGAGGTACGCGGGGTCGACGGACTCCGGGTTCGCCTCCGTGGTGATCTCCGCGTCCGGGGCGAGCCCGAACTCGTCGCGGATCGCCCCCAGCATCCGTACGAGATCGTCCGCGGCCAGCAGCGTCGGCGTACCGCCCCCGACGAAGACCGTACGGACCTCGCGCGGGTCGTCGCCCAGCACCTTCCGCGCCAGCCGGATCTCGTCGGCCAGCGTGTCCGCGTAGTTGTCCCTGGAGGCGAGCACTCCGCCGGTGCCGCGCAGCTCGGTCGCGGTGTAGGTGTTGAAGTCGCAGTAGCCGCAGCGGGTGGCGCAGTACGGGACGTGCAGGTAGAAGCCGAGCGGGCGGGCGGTGGCCCCGGCGAGCGCGGACGCGGGCAGCGCGCCGTCGGCGGGGACGGGCTCGCCGTCGGGGAGTGCGGAAGGCATGCCTTCCATTGTCCAGCACCGGGGGCGTTACTCCGCCTGGAGCACCAGCAGGGCCAGATCGTCCTCGGGCAGGCCGCCGCCGAAGTCGTGGACCAGGCGGCGGATCCTTTCCGCGATCAGCTCGGCGCTGAGCCCGGCGCAGCCGGACAGGGCGTGGGCGAGCCCGTCGCCGTCGTCGAACTGGCGGGAGCCGGAGCGCCGCTCGGTCACCCCGTCGGTGACGCACAGCAGGCTGTCGCCGGGCCGCAGCTCCAGCGTCTCGCTGGTGTACGTCTCGTCCTCCACGACGCCGAGGAGGGTCTGCGGGCGGGCCGCGGTGCGCACGGTGCCGTCGGGGGCGAGGACCAGCGGCAGCGGGTGGCCGGCGGAGGCGAGGGTGCAGCGGACGCCGCCCTCGTGGGGGGTCAGCTCGCCGTAGAGGAGGGAGAGGAAGCGGGTCTGCGGGTCCGCGGAGGCCAGGGGGCGGCCGCCGGCCGCGACCAGGGCGCGGGCGGCGGCGTCGGCGGCCTCGGTGGCGTCGTCCAGGAGGAGCTGGTTGAGGCGGTCCAGGACGTCGGCGACCCGGTAGCCCTCACGGGCGAGCAGGCGCAGCCAGGGGCGGGCGAGGCCGATGACCACGGCCGCCTCCGGGCCCTTGCCCTGGACGTCGCCGACGGCGAAGCACCAGCGGCCGTCGCCCGCCGGGAACAGGTCGTAGAAGTCACCGCTGGGGCCGCCCTTGTCGCAGGGCTCGTAGACGAGCGCGCTGCGCATGCCGGGGATCTCGGCGACCGCGCCGGGCAGCAGGCCGCGCTGCAGGACGGCGCTGATGGTGGCCTGACGGGCGTACTGGCGGGCCGCGCCGATGGCCAGGGCGACCCGTCTGCTGAGGTCCTCCACCAGGCCGGTGACCTCGTCCGGAAAGCCCCCGGGGGCGCACCGGCCGATGACCAGCGTGCCGAGCGGCCGGCCGCCCGCGATCAGCCGGTACGACAGCGCCGTCCCGTCGGCGCCCTGCGGGCCGAGCGCGTGGCCGGGCCAGGGGTAGGGCTCGGGCCCGGAGCGCAGTCCGTCCGGCGGGCAGGGCGGCTCCTTCTCCAGGGCGCACCGCAGCTCCTCGATGCGGGTCTCGCTGGCGTGCCAGACCCGGGCGGGGCCGCCGCCGTCGCCACCCCGCACGGACGCCTCGTCCTCCAGCCAGATCGCGCACCAGTCGGCGAGCCGGGGCACGATCAGCTGGCCGGTGAGCGCGGCGACCAGGTTCTCGTCCAGCTGTCCGGCGAGCAGGTCGGATGCCTCGGCGAGGAAGGACAGGGCGCCCCGGCCGAGCCAGTCCCGGTCGCCCGCGGCGCGGTGCGGCTGCGGGGCGAGGTCCTCGGCGACCTCCAGGGCGGGGTCCGCGGCGGGGCCGTCGAGGGCCTCGCTGCCGCCCGGGGGCAGCCGCGCCCACACGGTCTTGGCGCCGGGGCGGTAGGTGACCCCCCAGGACTCGGCGAGCGTGGCGACGAGGCGCAGGCCGCGCCCGTACTCGGGGGTCTCGTACGGCCCCTCGCCGTTCAGGGCGTCCCGCGGGGCGCGGGAGGGGTGCTGGTCGCGCACCTCGACCACGAGCGCGCCGGTCTCCTCCAGCCGCCAGTCGACCTGCACATCGGTGCCGGCGTGCACGACGGCGTTGGTGACCAGCTCGCTCACCACGGCCATGGCGTCGTCGGCCAGCCGGGCCGAGACCCCGGGCACCTTGTCCAGCGCGGCCCGCAGCAGCGCGCGGGCCGAGCCCGGGGCGAGGGGACTCCCGGGCAGCATGGCCTGGCCCTGGGTCTCGCCGGGCTGGGTCGCGCTCTCCCGCTGCGTCGGTATGGCCGCCATGGCGCCAGAGTGACAGACCGAGGGCACTTATAAGCGGTGAGTCACGGAAGTGGGCAGAAGAGAGAACCTTTCGAGCACCGGCGAGCAGGAAAAGGGGCGCGGGGAACTGCGCGACAAGCCACAGGCAACCCGCGGCCGCCGGCACTCCCCCAGCCGCCCCTCCGAAACCGCGCTAGCCCTCCCGTGTCCCGGCGTACATCTCCTCGATGAGGTGCTTGTACTCACGCTCCACCACGGGCCGCTTCAGCTTCAGGCTCGGGGTGATCTCGCCGTGCTCCACATCGAGGTCCCGCGGCAGCAGCCGGAACTTCTTGATGGTCTGCCAGCGCTGGAGCCCGGCGTTGAGCTGCCGCACGTACCCGTCGACCATCTCGACCGTCTGCGGGGCGGCGACGATCTCGGCGTACGGCCTGCCCTCCAGGCCGTTCTCCTTGGCCCACTCCTGGATCGCGAGTTCGTCCAGGGCGATGAGGGCGGTGCAGTAGTTCCGGTCGGCGCCGTGCACGAGGATGTTGGACACGTACGGGCACACCGCCTTGAACTGGCCCTCGACCTCGGCCGGCGCGACGTACTTGCCGCCGGAGGTCTTGATGAGGTCCTTCTTGCGGTCGGTGATGCGCAGATAGCCGTCGGGGGACAGCTCGCCGATGTCCCCGGTGTGGAACCAGCCGTCGCTCTCCAGCACCTCGGCGGTCTTCTCGGGCTGCTGGTGGTAGCCCTCCATGACGCCGGGGCCGCGCAGCAGGATCTCGCCGTCGTCGGCGATGCGCACCTCGGTGCCGGGCAGCGGCTTGCCGACGGTGCCGGTGCGGTAGGCCTCGCCGGGGTTGACGAAGGAGGCCGCGGAGGTCTCGGTGAGGCCGTAGCCCTCCAGGATGTGGATGCCGGCGCCGGAGAAGAAGTAGCCGATCTCCGGGGCGAGCGCGGAGGCGCCGGAGACGCAGGCGCGCAGCCGGCCGCCGAAGGCCTCGCGGAGCTTGCCGTAGACGAGGGTGTCGGCGACCTTGTGCTTGGCGGCGAGCCCGAACGGCACCGAGGCGGTGCCGGTGCGCCGGAAGTTGTCCTGGCTCGCCTTGGCGTACTCGCGGGCGACCTCGGAGGCCCACTGGAAGATCTTGTACTTCGCCCCGCCGCCCTCGCGGGCCTTGGCCGCGACGCCGTTGTAGACCTTCTCGAAGATGCGGGGCACGGCCGCCATGTACGTCGGCTGCACCACCGGCAGATTCTCGATGATCTTGTCGACCCGGCCGTCCACGGCGGTGACGTGCCCGACCTCGATCTGCCCCGAGGTGAGCACCTTGCCGAAGACGTGCGCCAGCGGCAGCCACAGGTACTGCACGTCCTCGCCGCTGATCAGCCCGGTCGCGGCGATCGCCTTCGCCATGTACGACCAGTTGTCGTGCGGGAGCCTGACCCCCTTGGGGCGGCCGGTGGTGCCGGAGGTGTAGATGAGGGTGGCGAGCTGGCCCTTGGTGATCGCGCCGACCCGCTCCTTGATCAGCTGCGGGTGCTGCTCCAGATAGGCCGCACCACGCCGCTCCAGCTCGGCGAGGGTGATCACCCAGTCGCCGGACTCGACACCGGCCGGGTCGATCACCACGACCTTGGTCAGTTCGGGCAGTTCGTCGCGCTTCTCCACGGCCTTGGCGAGCTGGGCCGCGTCCTCGGCGATCAGCACCCGGCTCTCGGAGTCGGAGAGGATGAACGCGGACTCGTCGGCATTGGTCTGCGGATAGACGGTGGTGGTGGCACCGCCGGCGCACATGATGCCGAGGTCGGCGAGGATCCACTCCACGCGGGTGGAGGAGGCGAGCGCCACCCGCTGCTCGGGCTGGATGCCCAGCTCGATGAGCCCGGCCGCGATCGCGTACACCCGCTCGGCCGCCTGGGCCCAGCTGAGCGACTTCCAGTCGTCGGGGCCCTGGCCCGCTGCTGGTGGAACCGGGTAGCGGTAGGCCTCGCCCTCCGGTGTGGCCGCCACGCGCTCCAGGAAGAGGGCCGCCACGGACGGCGGACGGTTCTCGATCAGGGTCTGTGTGTCGCTCACGACATCCTCCGGGGCCCGCGACAGTGCGGCTGACTCGGTGCGGCTGGGTTAACTCACGGTGGGGATTCAGGCTGTTGTTTAACTCGCGAGTAACTATCGAGCAGGGATCAGGGTAAGGGGCGACCGCCCGCTGCGTAAGGGGCTTCGGCCTGTCACTTTCCACGCAGAGCGACACTACGCACGCGTAGGGCCCGCCACGCTTTCGCACGACGGGCCCCCGCATGCCCGGTTTGCGGACGTCGCCGGTTGTTACCCCCGGTTACTTCTTGCCCTTGCCCGACCCCGCGCTGTCATCGCTGGAGAGGACGGCGATGAAGGCTTCCTGCGGAACCTCCACGGAACCCACCATCTTCATCCGCTTCTTGCCTTCCTTCTGCTTCTCCAGCAGCTTGCGCTTACGGGAGATGTCACCGCCGTAGCACTTGGCGAGGACGTCCTTGCGGATGGCGCGGATGGTCTCGCGGGCGATCACCCGGGAGCCGATGGCGGCCTGGACCGGCACCTCGAAGGCCTGGCGCGGGATCAGCTCCTTGAGCTTGGCGACGAGCCGTACGCCGTACGCGTACGCCTGGTCCTTGTGGGTGATCGCCGAGAAGGCGTCCACCTTGTCGCCGTGCAGCAGGATGTCGACCTTGACCAGGGAGCTGGTCTGCTCGCCCGTGGGCTCGTAGTCCAGGGACGCGTAGCCGCGGGTCTTGGACTTCAGCTGGTCGAAGAAGTCGAAGACGATCTCCGCGAGCGGCAGGGTGTAGCGGATCTCGACCCGGTCCTCGGAGAGGTAGTCCATGCCGAGCAGGGTGCCGCGCCGGGTCTGGCACAGCTCCATGATCGAGCCGATGAACTCGGTCGGCGCCAGGATCGTGGCGCGCACGACCGGCTCGTACACCTCGTTGATCTTGCCCTCGGGGAACTCACTCGGGTTGGTGACGGTGTGCTCGCTGCCGTCCTCCATGACCACGCGGTAGACCACGTTGGGCGCGGTGGCGATCAGGTCGAGGCCGAACTCGCGCTCCAGTCGCTCCCGGATCACGTCTAGGTGGAGCAGGCCGAGGAAGCCGACGCGGAAGCCGAAGCCGAGGGCCGCGGAGGTCTCCGGCTCGTAGACCAGCGCGGCGTCGTTGAGCTGCAGCTTGTCCAGGGCCTCGCGCAGCTCCGGGTAGTCGGAGCCGTCCAACGGATACAGACCGGAGAAGACCATCGGCTTCGGGTCCTTGTAGCCGCCGAGCGCCTCCGTGGCGCCCTTGGCCTGGCTGGTGACCGTGTCACCCACCTTGGACTGCCGGACGTCCTTCACACCGGTGATGAGGTACCCCACCTCACCGACGCCGAGGCCGTCCGCCGGCAGCATCTCCGGCGAGTTGACGCCGATCTCCAGCAGCTCGTGCGTGGCGCCCGTCGACATCATCCTGATGCGCTCGCGCTTGTTGAGCTGGCCGTCGATGACACGGACGTACGTCACGACACCGCGGTAGGAGTCGTAGACCGAGTCGAAGATCATCGCGCGGGCGGGTGCGTCGGCGACCCCGACCGGCGCCGGGATCTCCTTGACGACCTTGTTCAGCAGCGCGTCCACGCCGAGACCGGTCTTCGCGGAGACCTTGAGCACGTCCTCCGGGTCACAGCCGACCAGGTTCGCCAGCTCCTCGGCGAACTTCTCCGGCTGCGCGGCCGGCAGGTCGATCTTGTTCAGCACCGGGATGATCGTGAGGTCGTTCTCCATCGCCAGGTACAGGTTGGCGAGGGTCTGCGCCTCGATGCCCTGGGCGGCGTCGACCAGGAGGATGGTCCCCTCGCAGGCGGCCAGCGACCGCGAGACCTCATACGTGAAGTCGACGTGCCCCGGGGTGTCGATCATGTTGAGGATGTGGGTCGTGCCCTGGTCGGGGCCCTCGGTCGGGGCCCAGGGCAGACGCACCGCCTGGGACTTGATCGTGATGCCGCGCTCGCGCTCGATGTCCATCCGGTCGAGGTACTGAGCACGCATCTGCCGCTGCTCGACCACACCGGTCAGCTGGAGCATCCGGTCGGCGAGCGTGGACTTGCCGTGGTCGATGTGCGCGATGATGCAGAAATTGCGGATCAGAGCCGGGGCGGTACGGCTCGGCTCGGGCACATGGTTAGGGGTCGCGGGCACGCAGGGTCCTGTCTCTTGAGGCGCCTTATGCCTCGGGTCGGATCGTTACGTAGTCTCCATGGTCCCACGGGCAGGGACCGGGGGCCGTTTTGGGCCGTCCGGAGGGCCACTGGTACTGTAGATGGCTGTGCCTCATGCCCTCTCAGCGCGAGGCACGACAGGAAATTTTGGATCACCGGTACGGGACCCGAGCGGCCCCGCACCAGAACCTGAAAAGGCTCCTTCGTGGCGAACATCAAGTCCCAGATCAAGCGGATCAAGACCAACGAGAAGGCTCGGCTGCGCAACAAGGCCGTCAAGTCCTCCCTGAAGACCGCGATCCGCAAGGCCCGTGAGGCCGCTGCCGCGGGTGACGTCGAGAAGGCCACCGAGCTGCAGCGCGCTGCCGCGCGTGCGCTCGACAAGGCCGTCTCGAAGGGCGTCATCCACAAGAACCAGGCCGCCAACAAGAAGTCGGCGCTTGCTTCCAAGGTCACGTCCCTCAAGGGCTGAACTCCTTTCTGATCTGACCGCCGGAAGGACCCAGAGCGGGCCCTCTCTCATCCGTTCCCGTCCGGCACCCACGAGCCTGTTCGCGGCCTGCGTTCGCCACGCGGGAACGGGCTCACCAGCTTGATCCGAAGGCCTCGGTACCTCTCCTTCCCCAAGGCAGGTACCGGGGCCTTCGGCATGCGCCCGGCTCAGCCCCAGAACCTGTCCCGCTCGTCGATGTCCTCGACGCACTCGTCGAGGTCCGTGATCTTGTCTCCCACGATCCGGAAGACCAGGCAGCCGTCCCCGTGGAACCGCCTGCCCTCGCGCTCCGCGGTGACGCGGTGCAGGGCCACGGCGTGCCCCCGGCCGTCGACATACACGCTGCGCAGATCGACACGGAAGCTGCCGCCGGTCTCCTGGAAGATCCGGTGGTACATGCCGATGACCGCGTGCTGGCCCTTGAAGTCGCCGGCCAGCGAGTGGCTGCCGGGCACGTGGTGGGTGACGTCCGCCGTCATCAGTGCCCGCAGGGCGTCCATGTCGGAGCGGAGGAAGGCCTCGTAGCCCCTGCGGACGAGGGTCGCGTGCGGGTGCTCAGCCATGATGATCGCCACCTTCCCGGTGCGTCGGCGATGTACGGCTGACACGTACGATTCTCCTCGCCGGCGACCGCCGGTCGACCGGATCAGCCGCGGCCTCTGGACCGCGCGGCCCGGGCGATCGTCACGACCGCCTTCTCCAGCGCGTACTCGGGATCGTCACCGCCGCCCTTCACTCCCGCGTCCGCCTCGGCGACCGCTCTGAGCGCCACCGCGACCCCGTCCGGCGTCCAGCCCCGCATCTGCTGCCGCACCCGGTCGATCTTCCACGGCGGCATGCCCAGCTCACGCGCCAGATCGGCGGGCCGGCCGCCCCGGGCCGAGGACAGCTTCCCGATCGCCCGCACGCCCTGCGCCAGCGCACTGGTGATCATCACCGGCGCCACGCCCGTCGCCAGCGACCATCTGAGCGCCTCCAGCGCCTCCGCCGTACGCCCCTCCACGGCCCGGTCGGCGACCGTGAAGCTCGACGCCTCGGCGCGCCCGGTGTAGTACCGCCCGACGACCGCCTCGTCGATCGTCCCTTCCACGTCGGCGACCAACTGCGAGACCGCCGAGGCCAGCTCCCGCAGATCGCTCCCGATGGCGTCGCAGAGCGCCTGGCAGGCCTCGGGGGTGGCCGACCGCCCGAACGAGCGGAACTCGCCCCGCACGAAGGCCAGCCGGTCCGCCGGCTTGGTCATCTTCGGGCAGGCCACCTCCCGCGCCCCCGCCTTGCGCGCGGCGTCCAGCAGCCCCTTGCCCTTGGCGCCGCCGGCATGCAGCAGCACGAGCGTGATCTCCTCGGCGGGCGAGCCGAGGTACGCCTTCACGTCCTTGATCGTGTCGGCGGACAGGTCCTGCGCGTTGCGTACGACCACGACCTTGCGCTCGGCGAAGAGCGACGGGCTGGTCAGCTCGGCGAGGGTGCCGGGCTGCAGCTGGTCCGGGGTCAGGTCACGTACGTCCGTGTCGGCGTCGGCGGCCTTGGCGGCGGCCACCACCTCCTGCACGGCACGGTCGAGCAGGAGGTCCTCCTGGCCCACGGCAAGGGTCACCGGGGCGAGAGGGTCGTCATTCGCAGTCTTCCTGGCCATCACTCAAAGCATCCCACGCGGCACTGACAACCAAGCGGCCCCGGCACCCTGACCGGTCCCGGAGCCAACCCCGAGTCCGCCTCGGGGTCACGGCTCCTCGCGCCAGCCGTCCCACTCCCCCGCGAACGCGTCCAGGTCGGCGGGGTCGAGCCGCTCGTGCTCGTCCCGCAGGACCACCAGCCACTGGGCGTCCTCGGCATCGTCCTCGCCGGCCAGCGCGTCCCGGACGAGCCGGGGCTCCTCGTCGATCCCGAACCGCTCCCCGAGCGCCTCGGCCGCCTCCTCGGCGGCGTCGCGGTCGGGCAGCACCAGCACGTGTCTCACATCGCTCACGGGTCCATTCTCCGGCACCGGGGACCGGGCGAAGGGCCAGGTCGGGGCGGGCGTGAGACGGCGGGCGCAGATCTATTCGGTCATGCCGGGACCGACCCTCATCAGCCCTTCCTGTCAGGGTTTCGCACAGTCGGCACACTGCTCAACTCGATCCCGAAACACTCCCGGTAGACCTTCAGCACCTCCTCGTCCGTCTCCAGCTCCCGCGTCTCCTTCGCGCCGTCCCCGGTGGTCGTCTTCAGCTTCCGGCCGCTGAGCGTGATCCGTCCTCCGTCCTCGGTGACCCGGGAGCAGACCAGCGACTGGGTGAAGTGCGACAGCGGCGACGTGCTGTGCCACCAGGCGCCGGCCGCGAAGTCCCCGAGCGCCCTGGCGCGGGTCTCCAGCCGGTACTGCGGCTTGCCGCCCTGCAGGACGTCCAGGTCCCCGGCGCCCTGCCCGGCCGGATCCGGTCCGGCCTCCACCACCTGGAACCTGCCGGCGGGATCGTCCTGCTCCCCGCGTTCCGCATAGGCCAACGGACAGTGGCTGTGCGCCCCGAACCCGACGTCGGCGAGCCAGGTGTCCCCGTCCGCCGTCCGCACCCGCAGCGCGAGATGGTCGTAAGGGATCCCGAGCCGCCCTTCCTCGTTGTACACGCGCCCCGCGAGCAGCTCCACCTCGTAGCCGAGGGCGGCGAGCAACGTGCCGAACGCGCCGTTCAGTTCGTAACAGAATCCGCCCCTCCGCGCCTCGGTCACCTTGTCCAGCAACCGCGTCTCGTCCAGCACGATCTCCTCTCCGAGATGGACCGACAGGTTCTCGAAGGGGACGGTCCGCAGATGGCGCAGGTGCAGCTCGCGCAGCGCCTCGCTGGTGGGCTTCTGGGGGCGTGTGATCCCGAGTCGGCGGAGATAGGCGTCGACCTGTGCTGATGTCATGGGCCCAGTCTGGGCGTCCGCCGGGATTCACGCTCTCGGTATACGCGGTCAGGCGTCGCGTCGACACCTGGGCTCCCGGTGCACGTGGCTAGTCCTCTCTCGTCACCCGCAGTTCCGCGTTCTTCTCTCCTGTCCCGCTGACCGCGAGCGACCCGTCCCGGTCGGTGCGCAGGACCACCGCGCCTCCGGTCCGCAGCGCGGCCACCGTCGCCGGCGCCGGGTGGCCATAGGGGTTGCCGGCACCGGCGGAGACAAGCGCCACCCGGGGTGCCGCGAGGCGTATCAGCTCCGGATCCTGATAGGCCGAGCCGTGATGGGCCACCTTCAGTACGTCCACTCCGGCCAGCTCGGCCACCGCTGGAGACCGCAACAACGCCTGCTGGGCCGGCGGTTCAAGATCTCCGAGCAACAGCAGCCGCAGCCCGCCCGTGCGCACGAGCAGCGCGACACTGGCATCGTTCGGCCCCTCCGGCTCGAAGGGGCCGCCAGGCCGGACCGGGAGCATCCGCGTGCCGGAGGGCGGCGCTGTGCCGGAGGACGGCAGCGTGCTGGTGGACGGCAGCGTGCCGGCGGATGGCAGCGTGCCGGAGCCGTTGGGCGGCTGTGTGCTCTGTGGCGGGGGCCACAGGACTCGCCAGCTGAGTGGTCCGGTGCGCCGTTCCTCTCCCGCGACGGCCGTCGTGACCGGGATGTGCCGTTCGGCCGCCGCTCTTCGGACGAACTCCGCCTGGTCCGCCGGTTCCGCGAACCCCGTGGTCTCGATGGCGGCCACCGAGCGGCCCCGCAGGACGCCGGGGAGGCCCGCGACATGGTCGGCGTGGAAGTGGGTGAGGACCAGGAGGGGGATGCGGGTGATGCCCAGCCTCCGCAGGCACTGGTCGACCAACGCCGGATCAGGTCCGGCGTCCACGACCACCCCGGCCCCCTCGCCCGCCGCCAGCACGGTCGCGTCGCCCTGCCCGACATCGCACATCGCGAACCGCCAGCCCGGCGGCGGCCAGCCCGTGATCACCCGGGTCAGCGGGGCCGGCCGCATCACCAGCAGCACGATCAACACCCCGAGCAGCCCGCACCATCCCGGGTGCCGCAGCAGCCTCCGGCCGGCCAGGACCACGGCCACGGTGACTGCCGCGAGCGCCAGCGCCCCCGGCCAGCTCCCCGGCCAGTCGACTCCCGCACCGGGCAGCGCCGCACCGGCCCGGGCGACCCCGGCGATCCACCCGGACGGCCAACTCGCGCACCAGGCCAGCCCTTTGGCCAACGGCATCGCAACCGGCGCAGTCGCGAGCGCCGCGAACCCCAGCACCGTGGCCGGTGCCACCGCCATCTCGGCCAGCAGGTTGCACGGCACCGCCACCAGGCTCACCCGGGCCGACAGCACCGCCACGACCGGCGCGCACACCACCTGCGCGGCGGCTGCCGCCGCCAGCGCCTCGGCGAGCCGTGGGGGAACCCGGCGGCGCCGCAGCGCCTCGCTCCAGCCCGGCGCCAGCACCAGCAGGGCGCCGGTGGCCAGCACGGACAGCAGGAAGCCGAAACTGCGGGCCAGCCACGGGTCGTACAGCACGAGCAGCAGCACGGCCGTGGCCAGCGCCGGGACCAGGGATCTGCGGCGTCCGGTGGCCAGGGCGAGCAGCGCGACCGCGCCGCAGGCGGCGGCCCGCAGAACGCTGGGGTCGGGACGGCAGACGACCACGAAGCCCAGCGTCAGCGCTCCCGCGAGCAGGGCCGTCGCCCGCAGCGAGAGCCCCAGGCGTGGGGCCAGGCCACGGCGCTCGGCCCGTTGGGCCAGGCCGGGCGGCCCGATGAGCAACGCGAGCAGGACGGTGAGATTGCTGCCGGAGACGGCGAGCGTGTGCGCCAGGTCCGTCTCCTCGAAGGCGTGGTCCAGCTCGGGTGTGATCCGTGAGGTGTCTCCGACGACCAGCCCGGGAAGCAGCGCCCGCGCGTCTCCCGACAGGTCTTCGGTCGCTTCCCGCAGCCCGGCTCTGAGCCGCCCCGCCAGCCGTTGCGGCCCGTTCGGCCTCGCCGCGATCCGTGGCTGCGGCCAGTCGCGCACGCGCAGCACGGCCGCGGTCCGGTCGCCACCCGCCATGGCGGGCGCCAGCCGTCCGGCCACCCGTAGCCGAGTGGACGGCAGCAGCCCGAGCCAGCCGGCTCGCCCATCCTGTCTCCGCCTTTCGGCGCCCGCGGTCAGCGGCTCCGGACTCCGGTTCCCCGGTGCGCTCCCCTCCGGTGCCGGGACCTCCATGTCGACGATCATCAGCACGGGCGTCCGGGTCCGCACACGCCTTCCGTCGGGCTCCTCGACGTTCCGCAGCTCGGCCCGCGCCAGCACCGCCACGGGCGCCGCGTGGTCACCGCGCACCCGTGGCCTGCTCAGCCAGGGATCGCCGCTCAGCTCGACCTCGGCGGTCACGGTCGCGAACCGCCGGGCCAGGTCGGGCACCGGCCCGCGCCGCACGTCGGCCCCGTGCAGCCCGGCGGAGACGGCCCCGGCGGCGACACAGAGCAGCACCGCGGCGACGGCGGAACGCGCCCAGCCGAATCGACCGCCCACCCACCCGGCTCGCTCCGCACGTCCGGCTGTTGCCGCTCTCCTGGCCGTCGGCACCTGTCCCTCTCGCCCGGCCCGCCCCGGTCGCCGCACCGACAGCAGGAGAACCCCGCCGACCAGGCAGACGACGGCCGTCCAGGCGGTCCACGCCGGCGGTGCGTCCAGGGTCAGAGCCGCCGTGGCCCAGGCCGCGAGCGCGGGCGGCACCAGGCGCAGGTCCATGGGGCCGCTCCGCTCGGCCTGCGCGGTGCCGTCCTGCGCGGTGCCGTCCTGCGCGGTCCCGTCCTGCTCGGGCTCGGAGCGCGAGGAGACCTCGTCGAGGGCGCGGCTCATGGCCGTACCAGCTCGCGCAGATCGGTGAACCGGCGATCACCGATGCCATTGACCTCGCGCAGTTCGTCCACCGAGCGGAAACCGCCGTGCTGGGTGCGGTAGTCGATGATGTGCTGGGCCAGCACCGGACCGACGCCGGGCAGGGTGTCGAGCTGGTCCGCGGTGGCGGTGTTGAGGGAGACCGGCGCCGCCGGGCCCGGGCCGGCGGGACCGGAGAGCGGGCCGGCTGCCGGGCCGGGCGGAGCGGCGGCGCCGGCGGGGGTGCCGACGACGACCTGTTCGCCGTCGACCAGGAAGCGGGCGCGGTTGAGTCCTTCCGTGCTCACGCCCGGCCGGACCCCGCCCGCCGCTCGCAGCGCGTCGGCCACCCGGGCACCGGCCGGCAGCCGCCGGATCCCCGGCTTGCGGACCTTGCCGCTGACGTCCACGACGATCTCCGCGCCGGGTGTCGCCGATGGACTCACGGCCGCCGCGGCCGTGGCTCCCTCACTCTTCTTGGTGAAGGGCCCCTGCGCACGCACCACCTGAGGAGCGCTCACGGACTGGGGCCGACCCGCCCAGAAGTGCTGTACGGCGAACACGGCGGCGGCCACGAGCACCACGGCGAGCGCCACGACACCCCGCCGCTCCACTCCGTACCGCACCTGCAGCCACACCGGCATCCGCTCCCGCAGCGCCAGCCCGGCCCGCTCCCGCCAGTCCGGGGCTGCCGGTTCCTGCGGTTCCTGCGATTCCTGCGATTCCTGCGGTTCCTGCGGTTCCTGCGGTTCCGACAGCTCCGTGGTCACCGCCCTCGCAGCACTCAGGCCAGGCGCCGAGCCCGTGCCCGCTGCCGTCGGCGTCGCCGTGTTCGCCGCCCCGTCCAGGCCCGGCGGGGCGTTCCCCGATTCGCGCCACTGCACGGCCCGTTCGCCGAAGAGGACTTCCGCTCGGCGGCGCAGTTCCTCCGCGGGCGCGGGCTGGGGTGGGCGGTGGCGGGCGCGCCGGCGTTCGGCGGCGCGGGTGTGGTCAGTTGTGCGGCGGTGGCGGATGCGACCGTCGGAGGCGGGGCCACGGCCTGGGCCGCTGGTCGGAGTTGCTGTGCGCGAGCGAGATCGAAGTGCCATGCGACGAGGATGGGGCATTCCCGTGCATCGCGATGATCTTGGTCAATTCCGGTGGATTACCGGCTGGTTGTGGAAAACTCCGTCACCCACACGAGTGAGGCACGCCGGCCCCCGGAAGCCAAGTGCGAGGCCGGCCGCGGGAGTCCCGGTGTCATCGAGGCGAGACGACCGCGCCCAGCAGCCCGGGCCCGGTGTGTGCCCCGATCACCGCTCCGACCTCGCTGACATGCAGGTCGGCCAGGCCCGGAACGCGGGCCCGCAGCCGGTCGGCGAGGGCGGCGGCACGGTCGGGGGCGGCGAGGTGGTGAACGGCGATGTCGACCGCGGCGCTGCCCGCCCGCTCAGCGGTCAGCTCCTCCAGGCGTGCGATCGCCCGGGACGCCGTACGGACCTTTTCGAGCAGCTCGATGCGGCCGCCGTCCAACTGGAGCAGGGGTTTGACGGCGAGCGCGGAGCCCAGCAGCGCCTGTGCGGCGCCGATACGGCCGCCGCGGCGCAGATAGTCGAGGGTGTCGACGTAGAAGTAGGCGGACGTGCCCGCGGCGCGCTTCTCGGCCGCCGTGACGGCTTCGTCCAGCGTGCCGCCGGCCTCCGCGGCCTCGGCCGCGGCGAGTGCGCAGAAGCCGAGCGCCATCGCGACCATCCCGGTGTCCACGACCCGCACGGGCACCGGTGCCTCACGCGCCGCGAGGACCGCCGCGTCGTAGGTGCCGGACAGCTCGGCGGACAGGTGCAGGGAGACGATGCCGCTCGCGCCGGACTCGGCGACCCTGCGGTAGGTCTCCGCGAACACCTGTGGGCTGGGCCGGGAGGTGGTGACGGAGCGCCGCTTCTGCAGTGCCTGGGCCAGGGAGCGGGTCGAGATCTCGGTGCCCTCTTCGAGGGCCTGGTCGCCGAGGACCACGGTCAGCGGGACCGCGGTGATGCCGTGACGCTCCATCGTCCGGGGCGGCAGGTAGGCCGTTGAATCGGTGACGATCGCGACATGGCGGGACATGAGCTGGAGGTTACCTGCCGTAGCGCTCGCGCGGCAGCCCGGCCCCTGTGGTGCGTTCCTGGAGCGGGCCGCTCATGTGGTGGTCTCGGGGCGGGGCTTCTTCTGCCAGGGGGAGGTGGGGCGCCATGACGGCGGGGCGATCGCCTCGGGAGCGGGCTCCTCGGCGGCCCGGGACCCGGCCGGCTTCGGCCATGTCTGGTCCGTGGCCGGGCCGTCGGCGGGGGCCGGGGCGGGCGCCTCGGGCCATGGCGGGGGTGCCTGGCCGGGCTCGCTCCGCGTCCAGTGGCGCAGGGCGCCGGCCTCGATGTCGATCTGGGCGCTGAGGGTGCCCAGGTCGTCGTCGGCGAAGCGGCGGGCCCGGTCGCGGACGGCCCAGCGCAGGGAGTCCGCGGACTTGGTGATCCGCTCGGTGCGGCTGCGCAGCTCGGGCAGGCGCTCGGCGAGCGTGGCCCGGTCGGGCTCGGACTCCAGACGCTTGAGGTCGGCGTCCAGCTCGTGCCCGTGCACGCTGAGCCGCTCGAAGAGGCCGAGGGACTCCTTCAGCGACTCGTCCTCGGCAACGCCCGCGTGCAGCGTGTCCTGGGTGGCGCGCATGGACGTGCGCAGGTCGAGCCGCAGCTGGGCGATCTCGCCGGCCGGTCCGGGCTGGGCGAAGGACTTGGCGCGCAGGGTGTGGTCCTCGACGGTGCGGCGGGCCTGCGCGATGGTCCGGTCCACGCCGCGTTTGGCGGCGCCGACGGCTTTGACCGTGGCGTACGCGCCCAGGCCGACGAAGAGCAGGAAGAGCAGGGCGAACACGGTCAGCACTACTTCCATGACGCTCCTCCTCCGGCCGGCACGGCGCAAGCCGCTTCGCTCTCCACGGTAAACGCAGCGGGCAGGCCCGGAGTTCCGGAAGAACCCCGAACCTGCCCGTAGGGGACTACCCCGACGCCGGATCCAGCCGGTGCCCGGTCGTCACGCTGTAACGATGTTCACCAGCTTCGGTGCCCGCACGATCACCTTGCGGATGCCCGCGCCGCCCAGCGCGGCGACGACCTTCTCGTCGGCCAGGGCCACCTTCTCCAGCTCCTCCTCGGAGATGGCGGGCGGCACCTCCAGCCGGGCCTTGACCTTGCCCTTGATCTGCACGACGCAGGTCACGGTCTCGTCGACGACGTAGTTCGGGTCGGCGACGGGGAAGTCCCGGTGGACGATCGAGTCGGTGTGGCCCAGCTTGCGCCACAGTTCCTCGGCGATGTGCGGGGCCAGCGGGGCGATCATCAGCACCAGCGGCTCGGCCACGGACCGCGGCACCGCGGCACCGGCCTTGGTCAGGTGGTTGTTCAGCTCGGTGACCTTGGCGATGGCGGTGTTGAAGCGCAGGCCCTCCAGGTCCTGGCGCACGCCGTCGATGGCCTTGTGCAGGGCGCGCAGGGTCTCGTCGTCGGGCTCGGCGTCGGTGACGGTGACCTCGCCGGTGTTCTCGTCGACGATGTTGCGCCACAGCCGCTGCAGCAGCCGGAACTGGCCGACCACCGCGCGCGTGTCCCACGGGCGGGAGACGTCCAGCGGGCCCATGGCCATCTCGTACAGGCGCAGCGTGTCGGCGCCGTACTCGGCGGCGATCTCGTCCGGAGTCACCGCGTTCTTCAGGGACTTGCCCATCTTGCCCAGCAGGCGGCTGACCTTCTCGCCCTGGTAGTAGTACGCGCCGTCCCGCTCCTCGACCTCGGCGGCCGGAACCGCGATGCCGCGGCTGTCGCGGTAGACGTAGGCCTGGATCATGCCCTGGTTGAACAGCTTGTGGAACGGCTCGGCGGAGGAGACGTGCCCCAGGTCATACAGGACCTTGGACCAGAAGCGGGCGTACAGCAGGTGCAGCACGGCGTGCTCGGCGCCGCCGACGTACAGGTCGACACCGCCGTGCGGCTGGCCCGCGCGCGGTCCCATCCAGTACTGCTCGATCTCCGGGTCGACCAGCTTCCGGTCGTTGTGCGGGTCCAGGTAGCGGAACTCGTACCAGCAGGAACCGGCCCAGTTGGGCATGGTGTTGGTCTCGCGGCGGTACTTCCTGGGGCCGTCGCCCAGGTCCAGGGTGACGTTGACCCATTCCTCGTTGCGCGACAGCGGCGTCTCGGGCTGGGTGTCGGCGTCGTCCGGGTCGAAGGTGCGCGGGCTGTAGTCCTCGACCTCGGGCAGCTCCAGCGGCAGCATCGACTCGGGCAGCGCGTGGGCGACGCCGTCCTCGTCGTAGACGATCGGGAAGGGCTCGCCCCAGTAGCGCTGGCGGCTGAACAGCCAGTCGCGCAGCCGGAAGTTGACGGTGCCCTCGCCGATGCCCTTGCGGGCCAGCCACTCGGTGATGCGCGCCTTGGCGTCGACCACGCCCAGGCCGTTCAGCCGCACGTCGTCGCTGTCGGAGTTGACGATCTTGGCGTCGTAGGAGACGAAGGCGTCGTCCCAGGTGGAGGGGTCGGTGCCGCGGCCGTCGGTCGGCTCGACCACACAGCGGATCGGCAGCTCGAAGGCGCGCGCGAAGGCGAAGTCGCGGGTGTCGTGACCCGGAACGGCCATGATCGCGCCGGTGCCGTAGCCCATCAGGACGTAGTCGGCGATGAAGACCGGGATCTGCTCGCCGTTGACCGGGTTGATCGCGAACGCGCCGGTGAAGACGCCGGTCTTGTCCTTGGCCTCGGCCTGCCGCTCCACGTCGGACTTCGAGGCGGCCTGCGCGCGGTAGGCGGCGACGGCCTCGGCCGGGGTGGCGTGGCCGCCGGTCCACACGTCGTGCGTGCCCTCGGGCCATGCCTCGGGGGTGAACTTGTCGACCAGCGGGTGCTCGGGCGCCAGCACCATGTAGGTCGCGCCGAACAGGGTGTCCGGGCGGGTGGTGAAGATCGTGATGCGCTCGCCGTCGATCGGGAAGTCGACGCGGGCGCCCTCGCTGCGGCCGATCCAGTTGCGCTGCTGCAGCTTGATGGCCTCGGGCCAGTCCAGCTCCTCCAGGTCCTCCAGCAGCCGGTCGGCGTAGGCGGTGATGCGCATGTTCCACTGGCGCAGCTTGGCCTTGAAGACCGGGAAGTTGCCGCGCTCGGAGCGGCCGTCGGCGGTGACCTCCTCGTTGGCCAGCACGGTGCCCAGACCGGGGCACCAGTTGACGGGCGCGTCGGAGGCGTAGGCCAGGCGGTACTCGCCCAGGACGTCGGAGCGCTCGGCGGCGGTCAGTTCGTTCCACGCGCGCCCGTGGTCACCGGGTACGGCACGCTCGCCGCTCTCGAACTGGGCGATCAGGCCGGAGATCGGGCGGGCCTTCTTCGCCTCGTCGTCGTACCAGGAGTTGAAGATCTGCAGGAAGATCCACTGGGTCCACTTGTAGTACTCCGGGTCGATCGTGGCGAACGACCGGCGCTTGTCGTGACCCAGGCCCAGCCGACGCAGCTGGGCCTTCATGTTCTCCATGTTGGCCTCGGTGGACACGCGCGGGTGCGTGCCGGTCTGCACCGCGTACTGCTCGGCGGGCAGGCCGAAGGCGTCGAATCCCAGGGTGTGCAGGACGTTGTGGCCGGTCATGCGCTGGAACCGGGCGTAGACGTCGGTGGCGATGTAGCCCAGCGGGTGGCCGACGTGCAGACCCGCACCGGAGGGGTACGGGAACATGTCCATGATGAACTTCTTGGGCTTGGCGGCCAGCTCGGGATCGCCCGCCAGGTCGCCCGTGGGGTTCGGCGCGGCGTAGGTTCCGTCGGCGTCCCAGAAGTCCTGCCAGCGTGCCTCGATCTCGGCTGCCATGGCGGCCGTGTAGCGGTGCGGCGCGGCCTCCGCCGACGCGGCAGCGGTAGCAGCGGGGTTCGTCTCGCTCATGATCCTCAAAGCTCCATCGATCGTCTCTGCCTGCGGCTTGACATTCAAAGAAACGAAAAATCCCCTCACACAGGAGGGGACGCCGCGCCGATGCCGACCTCACGGTTGACCGGGGTCGGTACTGATCAGCGCGGCCCGCTAAGCAGAAGGCGTACGGCACGCATGGCGCTAGGGTACCGCAGCCCTTGAGCAAGCCGCGACGCGCTTACGTATCCCTGGTGGACATGTCACGAAGCCCGCCGGAACTGAACAAAGGTCAACAATTACTTCGCGTACCGTCCCCTAAGGGACACCGCCCCCGTCGCATTGTCTGTTGATAACAACGCAATAACTCAAACCCCGTACTGATCGGTATGGCGCCACTTAGAGTGCGGCAGCGGGACCGCTTTCCCGAAACTGCTCGGAGTTGCCCCCATGAACCCTCGTCGTAGTACCAGCTCGCTCCCCAAACCCGGCCGTTCGGCCTATGGGGTGGCGTCCGCTGTAGTCCTGCTGCTGATACCCGTGGTCGTGCTGGTCGGAGGCAGCCAGTTCCGCGAGTTCCTGAACTTCGGCGCGGGCGTGTTGTCCCTCGTCTCGCTGAGCTGCTCGGTGATCTGGGGCCTGTTCGCCCAGGACCGGATCTTCCTGAACACACGACAACGGATCGTCGGCCAGGCGGTGCACCGGACGACCGCGGTCGCCTCGATCGCGTTCCTGCTGCTGCACATCACCACGAAGATCGCGCTCGGCCACACCGAGCTGATCGCCGCGATCATCCCGTTCTCGCTCGGCGTCTCCGGGATCGCCGGCCTGATCGGACTGGGCTCGCTCGCGGGCCTGTTGATGATCTTCGTGGGCATCACCGGCGCCCTGCGCAGCAATTTCGCCACCCCGGCCCCGGTCGCCGCCCGTTGGCGGGCCATGCACATGCTGGCCTACCCGGCCTGGTGCGCGGCGCTGATCCACGGCCTCTACGCGGGTCGATCGGCCAAGCCGATCTTCGTGATCCTCTACAGCCTCGCCCTGCTCGGCGTGATGGGCGCGGTGGCGCTGCGCGCCGCGCCGCGCCCGGTCAAGCGCAAGGTCGCCGACCGGCTGGTGGCCCTGTTCGGCAGTTCGGAGCGGCCCGGACTCGACGAGCTGGACGCGAGCCGCTCCCGGGTGGCCGAGTCGGCGGTGCCCGGCTTCGAGCGCCGGCGGGAGCCGCGGCCCTCGGCCGCCGACACGGCGGCGGCCCCGCTCTACCAGACGCCGGTCGCCCAGCCCCCGGCCGCCGAGCCCGCGTCCGGTTTCGCGGCGGCCTACCGGGCGGTGTCCACGCCGGACCGCCCTCAGCAGCCCTTCGCGACCGACCGGACCGCCCGCATGGACCTGCCGCTGGATCTGCAGCCCACGGAGGCCATCCCGCGCGTGGACGGCCCCTCCAGCACCTCGGGCAGCTGGCCGATCCCGTCCCCGCCCCCGGTCGGCGAGGCCCCGCCGTCCGCGTACGACCCGCTCCAGGACACCGGATACAACATCCCGGTCTACGGCAATCCGGGCACTGCCGGATACGGCGGAAGTGACGTGTACGACACCGGTGAGACAAACGGCCTCTACGGCACGTACAACCCAGGTGACACGTACAACAGCGGTCCCGCCACCGAAACGCTGCCCGGTTCCTCATACGAGGCGCCGGGTTCGGGCGAACCTTGGAACACGCCTTCCGGAGGCTTTAAGTGAACGAGGCCCTGCCCGACGTACCAGAAGTCCGCGTGGTCGGGCTTCCCCAGCTCACGTCGGGCTTCGACCTTGTGGAGCGGCTCGATCTGCCCATGCACCTGAAGGTGCACGGGCCGCTCGACCCGCTGGGCGGCGAACAGCTCGCCCAGCTCGCCGAACGCATCAACCTCAAGGGCCGTGGCGGCGCCGGCTTCCCCTTCCACAAGAAGCTGCGCTCGGTCGCCGAGGCGGCGATCAAGCGCGGGGTGCGGCCGGTCGTCGTGGTCAACGGCAGCGAGGACGAACCGGCCTGCCGCAAGGACACGGTGCTGATCAACCGTGCCCCGCACCTCATCCTGGACGGCGCCCTGCTGTGCGCCGAGGCGCTCGGCGCGCGCACGCTCGTGATCGGCGTCACCCGGGAGTCCACACAGCGCTCCATGGAGGCCGCGCTCGCCGAGCGAGGCCTGAGCAACAGCCGTAGATCGGCGCTACGCGCGTGGGTGCAGCGCAATCCGGTGCGCATGGTCACCGGCGCCGCGGCCTCGCTGATCCGCTCGGTCGACGGCGGCCCGGCGATCCCGCCCGGCCGCAAGATCAGCGCCTCGCAGAGCGGCGTGGGCGGCGCGCCCACGCTGCTGTCGAACGCCGAGACGTTCGCCCAGCTGGCCATCGCCGCCCGCATCGGCCCGGAGCGCTACGGCAACACCGGCCTGTACGACGAACCGGGAACCGTGATGCTCACCGTGTCCGGCGCGGTCGCCCGCCCGATGGTGATCGAGGTCCCCACGGGCGTGCCGCTGCGCTACGTGCTGCAGCTGGCGGGCGCCCCGCCGGTGCCGCAGGGCGTGCTGACCGGCGGCTATCACGGCAAGTGGATCGACGCGGCGACCGTCAACGAGGCGATCGTCTCGCGCAACTCGCTCGACGCGGTGGGCGGTTCGCTGGGCGCGGGCGCGATCCTGCCGATCAGCCAGGACACGTGCCCGCTGGGCGAGTCGCTACGGGTCGCGCAGTGGCTGGCCGAGGAGAGCGCCGGCCAGTGCGGGCCCTGCTACCTCGGACTGCCCGCCGCCGCGCGCGGCATGGAGGACATCCTGAACGGCGGCGGACCGGCCGCCCTGGAGGCGCTGAAACAGGTCGCGAAGAACGTGAAGCGGCGCGGGGCGTGTTCGCACCCGGACGGCTCGGCGATGTTCCTGGAGTCGACCATCAAGGCGTTCACGGACGACCTGGCCGCGCACGTCCTCGGAAACGGCTGCGGACGGCCCGTGGAGGGTGTTCTGCCGCTCTTCGAGGGGGGCAGGGCTCCAACGGGCGTCCCGGGCGGCGCAGAGCCCGAGGAGACCGGCGGCAGCCGCCAGAAGATCTACGTCGACTGGACGCTCTGCCGGGGGCACGGGCTGTGCGCGGACATCCTCCCCGAGGTGTTCGAGCTGGGTGCCGACGGATTCCCGACGGTCGCCCAGGCACAGGTGCCGCGCTACGCGGAGGCGAAGGCGCTGCGCGCGGTGCGCCGTTGCCCGGCCCTCGCCCTGCGCATCGAGGAGGACACGCGCGGGCAGGCTCCCTCGCGCAACCTTCCGGTCGTCTCCCAGGGACGCGGCCGGCGCGCGCTGGGTCGCTGACACAGCGGAACGGCGGGTCACCCGAACCGGGTGACCCGCCGTTCCGCTCGCGCGTGTCATGTGTTCCGGAACACGCCGAAGGCGGATCATCCACCAGGATGATCCGCCTTCGATTTCTGTGGAGCTAAGGAGAATTGAACTCCTGACCTCCTGCATGCCATGCAGGCGCTCTACCAACTGAGCTATAGCCCCTTGTTTTGTTGTTTCGCCCGGTTCCCCCGGCGACGACGTAAACATTACAGGCCCGTCGGCGCAGCACCAAATCGGTTTCGGCTTCGTGCCGATACGGCAGCTAATGTCGGGTTTCATGGCCAAGATCGCGTCGCCCGCAGCGCACCGCCACGTCCCGGTCGCCCCGGTGGTGTGCCTGGTGTCGTTCACGGCGTTCTGGGCCGCTCAGCGGGCCGCGCACGTGTCGATGATCGACCTGATGGTCTACCGGGCCGAGGGTGCCGTCGTACGGGCCGGCGGCGACCTGTACGCGTTGCGCGCGACGGCCGCGCACCTGCCCACCACCTACCCGCCGTTCGCGGCCCTGCTGTTCACCCCCCTGCCCCTGCTGGACCTCGCGCTGCTGCGCCCGCTGGCGACGGCCGGCAACCTCGCGCTGCTGGTGGTGTTCGTCCGGCTGTCGCTGAGACTCGTCGGCCACGCGCGCGTGGAGACCGCCTGGTGGGTCTCGGCGCCGGCCGTGTGGTGCGAGCCGGTATGGACGACCCTGCGGTACGGCCAGATCAACCTGCTGCTGGCCGTCCTGGTGCTGTGGGACCTGACCCGCCGCCCCGCCGGCGGGTGCGACCGCTGGACGGGGGTGGGCCTCGGGCTGGCCGCGGCGGTCAAGCTGACGCCCGCGCTGTTCCCTGTGTTCCTGCTGGCCACGGGGCTCGTGGCCCGGCTGAAAGGCGGACGCCAAGGCCCGTGGCTGCGGCACGCGCGCGGGGCGGCCGTCGCGTTCGCCGGGGCGACCCTGCTGGCGGCGGCCGTCCTGCCGTACGACTCCTGGCGGTTCTGGACGGACATGGTGTTCCGCGCCGGCCGGGCCGGGCAGGCCCAGGACACCGCCAACCAGGCCCTGCGCGGCGCCCTGGCCCGCTTTCTGCACACGCCCGACCCGGGAGCCCTCTGGGCGGTCTCCGCGGCCGTGGTGGCCTTGCTGGGCCTCGCGGTGGCCGTGCGGGCGGAGTTGCGGGGGCGCCGGGACTGGGCGGTGTGCACGTGCGCGGTCACCGCCCTGCTGGTCAGCCCGGTGTCGTGGACCCACCACTGGGTGTGGTGCGTGCCGCTGGTGCTGCTGCTCTGGACACGCGGGCACCGGGCGGCGGCCCCGGGCACGCTGCTGGTCTTCTGCTCGTACGCCCCCTGGTGGGTGCCGCACGGGCACGGTCGGCCCGAACTGCACCTCGCAGGCGCGGAATTGACGCTGTCCGCCCTCTACGGAGGGGCCGGCGCGCTCTTCCTGGCGCTGGCCCGGACATCGTTGCCGCCAACCGCGCCCGGTGAGGTCCGGGTCAAGCCGTGACGAACTGGTAGAACCTCTTGAGCGTGCAGTGCTCCTCCAGGAGGCGGCCGTAGATCGGCTCACCCTCCAGTTCCCGGTACGTCTCGATCGGGTCGCCTTTTATGATCAGCGCCCGCGCGCATTCCTCGCACCAGTACTGGTAATCGGGATTGATCGGCTCCATGTCACGGACGATCGGTGTACCGCTCCCGCACCAGTCGCACTTTCGCCTGTGTGCACCCATCGATCAGCTCCAGCTGTGGCCGCAGGCCGTGCACACGTAGGAGATTCCGCCATTGTCGCCGAGAACTTGGGCCACGTGCGCGGAACCGCAGGAAGGGCAGCTCAACCGGGTGGTCGTATCCCGTATCAACGCCGCACCGAGGAGGTGGCCGACCTCCTCAAGGATGCTCGCAGGCATCGCTACTCCCTCCCGTCGGGCCGCGCCCCCTTCCGGCCGTTTGATTCTGCCACGGCCGGAGCAATACGGTCAGCGACGCCTCAGTACCAGTCCGGACACGGCCCCCACCGCAGCCGTTCCGGCCAGCGCCCAGGCGCATACCGAGAACGCCTCCGCAGAGCTATACGACCGCAGAGCCCCGAACGACTCAAGCCGGTTCAGGAACAGTGTGCCGAAAGCCGCGACGCCGATCAGCTGACCGAGTTGCGCGACCGTGGCCAGCAGCCCGCTGGCGTCCGCCGCGTCCTCGGGCCGCACGGTGGCCAGCGCACCGGTGAGCGTCGGACTGAACGCGAGCGCCAGCCCGGCGCCCGTGCCCACGTACCCCGCGTACAGGGCCGCTCCCCCGTCACCTCCACCGTGGAAGGCGAGCCCCACGACGGCGACGGACACCGCGGTGAGCGCGAATCCCGCCGGTGCGAGAGCCCGCTGCCAGGCAGGCGGCCACTTCCGCCAGGTGAGGCTGACCGCGCCGAAGGCGGCCGCGGTCGGCGCGAAGCCCAGTCCGGCCCGCAGGGCGCTGTAGCCGAGGCCGCCCTGGACGTGCAGGGTCAGCGCGAACAGGAAACCTGCGTTGACGGACATCACGGCGAGGATCCGGAAGACGGCCCGCCCGATGCCGGGATGCCGCACCACCCGGGGAGTGATGAGCGGGGCGCCGCCGCGCCGGGCCAGCCGGGACTCGTAGCCGCAGAACAGGGCGAACAGCACCACGGATGCGGCCAGCGACAGCCAGGACCACAGCGGCCAGCCCTCCTCCTGCCCGAGCACCAGCGGCACCGTCAGGAGCGACACGGCGGCACCGAGCAGCACCAGGCCGGGCAGGTCGAGCGCCCGGGCCCGCTCCCGTCCGCCGGGACGGCCCAGCGGCAGGACCCGTCGGCCCAGCAGGAGCAGCACGGCGCCGACCGGCACATTGACCAGGAACACCGGCCGCCAGCCGGCGCCGAACAGGTCGGCGCTGACCAGCACCCCGCCGACGACCTGTCCGGCCGCCGCGCCGACGGCCAGGACCGCCGAGTAGGCGCCGAGCGCCCGCGCCCGGGCCTCGCCGGTGAAGGTGCGCTGGATGAGGCTGAGCACCTGCGGGATCATCAGCGCCGAGCCCGCGCCCTGCACCAGCCGGAACACGATCAGCTCGGTCGAGCCCCGTGCCAGTCCGCAGGCGAGGGAGGCCGCGGTGAACAGGGCCAGTCCGGCGAGGTGGACCCGGCCGTGGCCGAGCCGGTCGCCGAGTCGGGCGCCGGTGATCAGCAGGACGGAGTAGGTGATGGCGTAGCCGGCGATCACCAGCTGCAGGTCGGCGCCCGAGGCGTGCAGCTCGGAACCGATCGTGGGCGCCGCGACGTTCACGATGAAGACGTCGAGGGCCGCCATGAACAGGGCGGCGAGCAGCGCACCGAGCAGCAGCCGGGGCCGATTGTCAGTGGCGAGTGCTTCACTGTCCGTGACGGGTGATGCGGCCCGGCCGGCGGTCGGAGCGTCACTGTCAGTGGTGGATGGTTCACTGATCGCAGGGTTCGGGAAGGGCTCGGTGCCCGGCCCGGTCCGGGATGTCGTCGTCATGGCGTCGAGCGTGACGACGGGCCGGTACCGGTGCCGAGTGCCCGCCGATGCTGGTACTGCCAGCACCTGGCAGGGGCGGGTCCGGGTGCCGACGATGGAGACGGGGAATGACGGGGGCTGGACGATGGGGACGAGGACACAGCGGCGCAGGCCGGAGCTGGCCGCCTTTCTGCGCAACAGGCGGGGGCGGGTCACACCGGCGGATGTGGGGATGCCACCGGGCCTGCGGCGGCGCACGCCCGGGCTGCGCCGGGAGGAGGTCGCGCAGCTCTCGGGCGTGGGCGTGACCTGGTACACGTGGCTGGAGCAGGGCCGGCCGATCAACGCCTCGCCCCAGGTGCTGGACGCGGTGGCGCGCACCCTGCGGCTGGACGCGCCGGAGCGGGAGCACCTGTACCGGCTGGCGGAGGTGCCGTTCGAGCCGGATCCGGGGGGCCTGACCCGGCGGATCAGCCCGGAGGTCCAGAGCATCATCGACGCCCTCGACCCGATGCTGGCCGTGGTCTACAACTCGCGGTACGACGTCCTGGCCACCAACGCGGCCTACCGGGACCTGTTCCTGGTGCCGGAGACCCTCGGGATCGGTGTGCCGAACGCGCTGTGGACGCTGTTCACGCTGCCGGAGGGCACCTGCCCGCTGGTGCACCGGAAGGAGGAGCTGCCGTTGATGGTGGCGACTCTGCGGTCGTCCTACGGCAGACATGTGGGCGAGCCGGCCTGGGAGGAGTACATACGCGGGCTGTCGGCGGCGAGCCCCTGGTTCGCGGAGCTGTGGGCGAGCGGTGAAGTGGTGCCTCCTGGACCCCGGGTGAAGACGTTCCGGCACGCGGCGGTGGGCGAGATGCGGATGACCTCGCAGTCGCTGTCCATCGACGGGATGCCCGAGTGCCGGATCGTGGTCTACACCCCGGACGACGAGGAGGCGCGGGCGAAGATCGCGCTGCTGCGGGAGCGGAGAGATCGGCTGCGGCCGCCGGCACACGGGAGCGAGGAGGTCGATGAGATCATCCGCAACTGAACGCGACTGAACGCAGAAAATCCCGCCCCCTGCGGGGACGGGATCCTCATCACCGATCTTTGACAACTCAACAGAGTGTCGATCAGTGGAGCTAAGGAGAATTGAACTCCTGACCTCCTGCATGCCATGCAGGCGCTCTACCAACTGAGCTATAGCCCCTGGCGTTCTTCCCGCTCGGCGGGGCGAACAAGAAGAACTTTAGCCTGTGACCTGCCAGAAAGTGAAATCCGGGGTCGGGGGCCCTCGGGACGGTCAGTCGTCGTCGCCGAGGACGGGCTCCGGGAGCGTGCCCGCGTTGTGCTCCAGCAGGCGCCAGCCGCGGGCGCCCTCGCCGAGCACGGACCAGCAGCAGTTGGAGAGGCCGCCGAGGCTCTCCCAGTGCCGGGCCTCCAGGCCGAGGAGCCGGCCGATGGTGGTGCGGATGGTGCCGCCGTGGCTGACGACGACGAGGGTGCCGTCCTCGGGCAGCTTCTCGGTGTGCCGCAGCACGACGGGGGCGGCGCGGTCGGCGACCTCGGTCTCCAGTTCGCCGCCGCCGCGGCGGACGGCCTCGCCGCGCTTCCAGGCGGCGTACTCCTCGCCGTAGCGGGCGATGATCTCGTCGTGCGTCAGCCCCTGCCAGACGCCCGCGTAGGTCTCGCGCAGGCCCTCCTCGCGGGTGACGTCGAGGCTGGTGAGGGCGGCCAGCTCGGCGGCCGTGTGCGCGGCACGCTGCAGGTCCGAGGAGACGATCGCGTCGGGCTGCAGGGAGGCGAGCAGCCGGGCGGCACGGCGGGCCTGGCCGATGCCGGTCTCGGTCAGCTCGACGTCCGTGGTGCCCTGGAAGCGGCGCTCCACGTTCCACGAGGTCTGGCCGTGCCGCCACAGGATGACGCGGCGGCCCCGGCCCTTGCGGTCGGTCACCTCACCGGTAGCGGTCATCACCACTCCCCGCCCGGCTCCTGGTCGGCCTCCGCGGCCTGCAGCCTCGCGTGCTCCTCGGCCTTGCCGCGGGTGGCCTTGGCGTCGGCGGGCAGCTCCAGCTCGGGGCAGTCCTTCCACAGCCGCTCCAGGGCGTAGAAGACGCGCTCCTCGCTGTGCTGGACGTGGACGACGATGTCGACGTAGTCGAGCAGGATCCAACGGGACTCGCGGTCGCCCTCGCGGCGGACCGGCTTGGCGCCGAGGTCCTTCTGCAGGCGCTCCTCGATCTCGTCGACGATGGCCTTGACCTGGCGGTCGTTCGGCGCGGATGCCAGCAGGAAGGCGTCCGTGATCGACAGCACGTCGCTCACGTCGTAGGCGATGACGTCATGGGCGAGCTTGTCGGCCGCCGCCTGGGCGGCGGTGTTGATGAGCTCAAGGGAACGGTCGGTGGCGGTCACTACATGGCTTTCCGTCGGCGGTCTTTTGCCATCAAGGGTCTCACGGACCGCCCGGCGCACCCCACGTGTTTACGGCAGCACGTGGGGTGGCCGCGGCCGCGCCCCGGAGGGGGAGGCGGCTCGTGGTCAGGACGAGGACGGCTTGTAGTCGCTGCCGAGGACCACCGAGACGTCGGCTCCGGAGGAGACACTGCCCTTGGCGACCGAGCCGGCCGGCAGGCCGAGGGTCTCGGCGACCTCGGTGGCGTTCGCCTTGTCGGCGGCGTCCGCGTAGATCACCTTCGAGGTGGCCCGGGTGCCGGAGGCGCTGCCTCCCTCCAGGAAGGTGAAGCCGCCGTTGAGGAGCACGACGCGGGCCTTCTCCGTGTCGTCCTTCACACCGGTGGCGTTCTGGACGGAGACCCGGACCGCGGAGCCGGCGTCGGGGCTCTTGGCGGTGCCGCCGAGGATGTCCTTCACCACGCTGTCGCTGGTCTGCGCGCTGAGCGTGCCGTCGGTCTGCACGGGCAGCAGGGCGGTCTTGTAGTCGCCGCTCTTGGCGAGGTCGGCCAGCTTGGCGAGGAAGGCGCCGAGGTCCTTGTCGGTGAGCGGCGGGTCCAGGATCTGCGCGAGGGTCTGCACAGTGGTGGTCGCGGACGACGGGTCGGAGGACATCTTCCGCAGCACACCCTGCATGACCTGGCCGAACCGCTCCAGCTGGGCGTTCTGGGACTCACCGGCGGCGCGGTAGGTGGCGTAGGCGACGGCCATCTTGCCGCTGAGGGTCTGGTCCTGGCCCTTGTGGACGAGGGGCGCGGCGCCCTTCTTCTTGGCCTCCGGGTCGGGCACGTCGGTGTCGGTGTCGATCTCGATGTTGCCGACGAGTTCGACGAGGTTCTGCAGGTAGGGGGTGTCGAGCCGCCAGGTGCCCTGGATGCTGGTGCCGAGGACCGTGTCGAGCTGGTCGCGGGTGCCGGAGGTGCCGTCCTCGTCCACGGACTTGGCGAGGGTCGTGGTGGAGCCGTCGTCGCCGGTCAGCGCGAGGGAGTTGGGCAGCAGGACCGTGGTGCCCTGCTTGGTGGTCGTGTTGTCGACCAGCAGCGCCGTGGAGGTGCCGCCCTTGCCGGTGTTGTGCAGATGGACGACGAGCACGTCGCGCTTCTGGGCGGCGACCGGCGTGGCGGTGCCGGTCTTGTCGTCGGAGGAGGACAGGCCGGGCAGCTTCCCCGCGAACCAGAGGTAGCCGACGCCGCCGACCGCAACGAGGGCGAGGACGACGAGGAGGGCGATGACCCGGCTGCGGGCGCGGCGGCGGGCCTCCTCGCGGCGCTCGGTGCGGTTCTCCGTGAACTTCAGCCAGTCGATGACGTCCTCGGAGTCGCCGTCCGGCTCCTCGACGAAGGCGAACTGCTCGGTGCGGTAGTCCGGTTCGTCCGGGGCCCCGCCCGCGGCGGGCTCGGTCTCCTCCGGGATCCGGGTGTCCTCCGCGGGGCCGGCCTGCTGCGGGATGTAGGCGGTCTGCTCGGCGACCCGGGACTGCTGCCCGCTGGTCGCCGCCTGCCCGTAGGGGTCGTAGCCCGTGGCGTCCTGGGTGGTGGCGTACGGGTCGTACGCGGTCTGGGAGCCGTAGGGGTCGTAGGCGGGCGGCTGTTGGCCGGAGCCGTAGGAGGGCGCCGACGGCTGCTGGCCGGTGGCGTAGGGGTCGTAGCCGTAGCCCTGCTGCTGGGCGTACGGGTCGTAGGTTCCCTGCTGAGCCTGCGCAGACTGTTGCCCGTGGGAGGCCTGTTGTGCCGGGACCTGCCGGTACACGGGCCGGCCGTACTCGTCGTAGCCGACGAGTTCGTAGGGACCGTCTCCGTACCCCGCGTCGTATCGGTCGTTCACCGGTGCCCCTCTCGGCTCACTCGCCGCGGTACAGCTCGCGCTTGTCGATGTAGCGCACGACTCCGTCCGGCACCATGTACCAGATGGGGTCTCCCTTGGCGACTCTCGCGCGGCAGTCGGTGGAGGAGATGGCGAGCGCCGGCACCTCGACGAGCGAGACGCCGCCTTCCGGCAGGCCCGGGTCGGTCAGGTGGTGGCCGGGGCGGGTGACGCCGATGAAGTGCGCGAGGGAGAACAGTTCCTCCGAGTCGCGCCAGGTCAGCAGCTGGGCGAGGGCGTCGGCGCCGGTGATGAAGAAGAGGTCCGTGTCCGGGTTGAGGGCACGCAGATCGCGCAGGGTGTCCACGGTGTAGGTGGGGCCGCCGCGGTCGATGTCGATGCGGCTGACGGAGAACTGCGGGTTCTCGGCGGTCGCGATGACCGTCATCAGGTAGCGGTCCTCTGCCGGGGAGACCTTGCGGTGGGACTTCTGCCACGGCTGGCCGGTGGGGACGAACACCACCTCGTCCAGCTGGAACTGCGCGGCGACCTCACTGGCCGCCACGAGGTGCCCGTGGTGGATCGGGTCGAAGGTCCCGCCCATGACGCCCAGGCGCCGCTTGCCCGTGTGGGCGGGGCCGGTGCCCGGCCCGTGCTGCTGCGGGTGCTTCACCGTGTCGTCGGGCGTCTCGTACGCCGGACCGGTAGGCATGTCCTGCTCTCCCATGCGTGCAGACCCTACCGGCCCGGCCTGGGACGTCCGCCCGGGGACGGGGTCCCCGTTCAGCGGTCGCGGTTGAAGCGGGTGGTGATCCACAGCAGCAGGAGCAGGATGACCAGGGCGCTGCCGCCGGTGACGGCCGGGTTCAGGCTGTTGTGGTTTCCGCCGTGCGTCTCGCCCTCGGCGGCAAGGGTGACCAACTGGGCTGCTGCGCTGTGGAGGCTCATCTTCGGCAGGACCTATCGCGTGTGGGCGGAATAAAGATGTCGGCTCATCGTAAGCGGGCGGCCCCGCGGCGATCACGCCGACTCCGCCGTTGGGGACGGAGGGCGCCGGCGGGGCAGCCGTGGCGGGGATCATCCCCACTCGGCAGGGGGATCATCCGTCGCTCGGCAGAGGGATCATCCGGCGTTCGACGGCGGGGAACTTTCGCCGCTCGTCAGTCGTCCTTCCGCTTGTAGCCGCGCAGCAGGAACCAGGCGGTCAGTACACAGCCGAGGACCATCACGATCAGCACGACGCGGAGCAGGTTTCCCGACCCGTGCTGCTGGACGGCACTCGTGGCGGCCTCGGTCAGCCAGGTGGCTGCGGGGTGGTGCTCCATGGCGTGGACTCCTTCGGGTGTACTGCCTGTCCACGGTATCTCCGCCTAGGCTGGGCCCCGCCTCGGGGGGCACGGCACTCACACGCACATGGGGGAAGACATGTCCGACGACGGCCACCAGCACACGGGGCACGAGCGCGTGCCGAGCAGGCAGCGCAGGCGCTTCCCGGGGATCTCCTCGCGGGCGTACGAGCACCCGGCCGACCGTTCGGCCCTGGTCGCGCTGCGCAAGCTGAGCGGGTTCGACACCGTCTTCAAGGCGCTCAGCGGGCTGCTGCCGGAGCGGAGCCTGAGGCTGCTGTTCCTGTCCGACTCGGTCCGCGTCTCCGAGCGGCAGTTCTCGCACCTGCACGACATGCTGCTGGACGCCTGTTACATCCTGGACCTGGAGAAGGTCCCGCCGATGTACGTCACGCAGGACCCGCAGCCGAGCGCGATGTGCATCGGCCTGGACGAGCCGATCATCGTGGTCAGCACGGGGCTGGTGGAGCTGCTCGACGAGGAGGAGATGCGGGCGGTCGTCGGGCACGAGGTCGGGCACGCGCTGTCCGGGCACTCGGTGTACCGCACGATCCTGCTGTTCCTGACGAGCCTCGCGCTGAAGGTCGCCTGGATCCCGCTGGGCAATCTGGCGATCATGGCGATCATCACGGCGCTGCGGGAGTGGTTCCGCAAGTCGGAGCTGTCCGCCGACCGGGCGGGCCTGCTGGTGGGCCAGGACGTGCGGGCCTCGATGCGGGGCCTGATGAAGATCGCGGGTGGCAACCATCTGCACGAGATGAACGTGGACGCGTTCCTGGAGCAGGCCCAGGAGTACGAGTCCGGGGGCGATCTGCGCGACTCCGTGCTGAAGATCCTGAACGTGCTGCCCCGCTCGCACCCGTTCACCACCGTGCGGGCCGCCGAGCTGAAGAAGTGGGCCGAGTCGCGGGACTACCAGCGGATCATGGATGGTCACTACCCGCGGCGCAGCGAGGACAAGGACACCTCGGTCAGCGACTCCTTCCGCGAGTCGGCGGCCAGCTACGCGAGCGATGTGAAGACCTCCAAGGACCCGCTGATGAAGCTGGTCACGGACCTCGCGGGCGGCGCGGGCGACCTGGGCGGCCGGGTCCGCCGCGGCTTCGACGGCTTCAGGAACCCGCCGCCGGCCAAGGGAGACGCGCCCGGCGGGGACGAGGAGTAGGCGCCTCGCTCAAGCGCCGGGGGCTTCCGGGGCCGGCAGCGAGGGGTCGGTGGCCGACGCCGGCAGGGCCCCGGGACCGACTGATTTCCGCGCGGCGGTCGCCGAGCTCCCTGATCCCACCCTCCTCAGCAGCCCTCCCCCGGCTCACACCGTCGGCTGAGCCCCAGTGGCCAGCGTCCCGCACAGGGCCGTCGCGCTGTCCGTCTCGTAGGGGTTGGTGCCCGCGGGGCCGCCCGACTTGGCTGTCTGGCCGGCCAGGAGGGGGCGGAGGTAGGCCGAGGAGTCCTCGGCGCAGGCGAGGGGGCCCGCCTGGACGTAGGAGCTGATCAGCTGGACCTGGTGGGTGCGCAGGTCGTCGTGGTCGAGGCGGAAGGTCAGCTCGCGGCGGACGGTGAAGAGGGACGCGGGGGCGTCGGGGGCGGCGCCGGCGGGGCGCAGGGCGTAGACGAAGGTGTGGTCGGCGGTGATCTCCAGTGCCGCCGAGTCGGCCTCGGTGGCGTGCAGGCTGCCAAAGACGCGGATCCTGTCGTCGGCCAGCTGGGCCCGGGCGGGGTCGATGCGGACCACCCAGCCCGTGGGCGCGTGCCGGCCGTCCGCCGCCGGGTGGTCGAAGCTCTGGTCGAACTGGTCGAGCTGGTCCGAGTCGACCAGGGCCCGGGCGGGGCGTACCTCGCGGCCGGTGAGCACCTCGGGGTAGAGGGAGGAGCGGACGATGTAGTCCTTGACGGTGGTGAGGGCGGTCACCACCTGGCTGTCGGAGAAGTGGGCGGTGCTGCGGGTGGCGGGCAGGGGTATGCCCTCGGCGCCGGCCTCGAACGGGGCGGCGGGGCTGTGCGCGTACAGGCGCTCGGCGTCGGCGGCGCCGGGCACCTTGCCCTGGGGGGCGAGCGGGATGACCGTCATCCGCAGGGCCTCCACGGGCCGCCGGGTCTGCGGGGAGCTGTAGGGGTGGCGGACGCCCATGTAGATCGCGGTGCCGAAGGCGACGGCGATCAGCAGGACGAGGATCAGGGCCTGCCGGGTGAGTCCGCGGTGCAGGGGCGGGCGGCGGCGTACGGCGGGCGCGTGGTCGGCCATGCGCTCCTGGGCGGAGGACTCCTGGAGGCGGGCAGCACGGACGAACGACTCGTCGAAGACGACGGATCGGTATTCGTCCTCCGCACCGCCGGGGCCGCCCTCGGGTGCCCCCTCCGGTGGGTCTCCAGGCCCGCCCATACTTTCAGAGTAGGTCTCGGCGGCCCTGGGTAAACGCCCTGCTACACGACAAGTTCTGACAGGTTCTCACCAAACGCGGGCGGGGCGCTCAGGGGGAGGGCGGGATGGCGGAGACGGCCGGCCGGGAGTGGTCGGCGGAGGCGGTGGGCGTGGCCGTGCCGCCCTGTTCGAGGCCGGTCGTGGCGGGGGCCGGTACCCGGTCGCGGCTGCCCGAGGAGCCTCCCCGGTAGACGGCGGCGAAGGCGAGGGCGACCATGCCGATGCCCATCACGACGGCGAGGACCCAGGCCACGGGTCGGTGCCAGCGGACCTGCTTGCCGTAAGCGCCGTAGGGGCCGTCGCCGAGGACGTAGGTGTCGTCCGGTTCGTCGTCGTCCCGATCTTGGCCGAATCCGACGCCCTCGGGGTCGTAGCCGTCGTCGTAGCGCTCGCCTCTGGCGCGGGCGCGGCGGGCCTCCGCCTCGGAGGCCTCGGCTCTGGCCTGGGCAGCGGCCAGGAGGCGTTCGACGGCGGTCGGCTCATGAACCGTGGCCGCCTGTACGAAGGCCTCGTCGAAGACCACGGAGGCGAACTCTTCGTCCGACACCCCGTGGTCGTGGTCGTCGTCGGGCTCCCAGCCGTCAGGGAACGGCGTGCCCCCCACGTCCTCCGGCACGGGTCCAGAGTAGACCTGGGGGGTCAATTTGGGCAGACGGTATGGAAATTCGTCTGACTGGTGAGACGCCTTTCGGACGCGCCGCGCCGGGCTCGGGGGCGGCTGAACGGGTGAGGATCAGCGGCGGATGTGGCCGTCACCGGTGACGATGTACTTCGTGCTGGTCAGCTCCGGCAGGCCCATCGGGCCGCGGGCGTGCAGCTTCTGGGTGGAGATGCCGATCTCGGCGCCGAAGCCGAACTGGCCGCCGTCGGTGAAGCGGGTGGAGGCGTTCACGGCGACGGTGGTGGAGTCGACCAGCTGGGTGAAGCGGCGGGCGGCCTGCTGGGAGGTGGTGACGATGGCCTCGGTGTGGCCGGAGGTCCACAGCCGGATGTGCTCGACGGCCCGGTCCAGCGATTCCACCACGGCGGCGGCGATGTCGTACGAGAGGTACTCGGTCTCCCAGTCCTCCGCCGTCGCCTCGACGACCGTGGCCTTGGAGTCCTTGGCGTAGGCCATGACCCGCTCGTCGGCGTGGACGGTGACGCCGGCCTCGGCGAGGGCGTCCAGGGCGCGCGGCAGGAACTCGGGGGCGATGTCCTGGTGGACGAGGAGGGTCTCGGCGGCGTTGCAGACGCTGACCCGCTGGGCCTTGGAGTTGATCAGGATCTCGATGGCCGTGTCGATGTCGGCCTGGGCGTCGACGTAGACGTGGCAGTTGCCGGTGCCGGTCTCGATGACCGGGACGGTGGACTCGTTGACCACGGTCTGGATCAGGGAGGCGCCGCCGCGCGGGATGAGGACGTCGACCAGGCCGCGGGCGCGCATCAGCTCGCGGACGGAGTCGCGGCTCTCGCCGGGCACGAGCTGGACGGCGTCGGCGGGCAGCCCGGCGCCGCCGACGGCGTCCCGGATCACCCGGACGAGGGCGGTGTTGGACTCGTAGGCGGAGGCGGAGCCGCGCAGCAGGACGGCGTTGCCGGACTTCAGGCAGAGGGCGGCGGCGTCGACGGTGACGTTCGGGCGGGCCTCGTAGATGATGCCGACGACGCCGAGCGGGACGCGGACCTGGCGCAGGTCGATGCCGTTGGGGAGGGTGGAGCCGCGGACGACCTCGCCGACCGGGTCGGGCAGCTGGGCGACGTCGCGGACGTCGGAGGCGATGGCGCGGACCCGCTCGGGGGTGAGGGTGAGCCGGTCGACGATGGCCTCGCTGGTGCCGTTCTCGCGGGCCTTGGCCACGTCCTTGGCGTTGGCCTCGACGATCTCGGCGGTCCGGACCTCCAGGGCGTCGGCGATGGCGAGCAGCGCGTCGTCCTTCACGGCGCGCGGGAGCGGCGCGAGGTCGGCGGCGGCGGCCTTGGCCCGGTAGGCGGCCTGGGTGACCGGGGACATCGAGTCGTACGGCGAGAGCGTGGTCATGAGGGAAGGGTAGTGCGCGGGACGGGGCGCTCACCGCTCATCCCAAACCCCGAGACAAGGTCTCAGGAACGCTCAAAAGGGATGTACCCCTACGGGTGTCGCCGGTGGGGGCCCGTAGCCCTCCGCGATGCGCTGGTGGTAGGTCTCGCGGTCGATGACCTCCAGGCCGACGATCTCCCAGGGCGGCAGTCCGGCGCTCTGCCGGTGCTCGCCCCACAGACGCAGCGCCACGGCGGCGGCGTCGTGCAGGTCGCGGGCCTCCTCCCAGTACCGGATCTCCGCGTGGTCGGTCGCGTATCTGCTGGTCAGCAGGAAGGGGTGGTCGTGGGCGAGCTGTTCCAGGGCCCGCCGCAGCTCGGGCAGGGGGACCTTCTCCCCGGAGACGCTGAGGGTGACGTGCCACAGCCTGGGCAGGTCCTTGGGCTCCTCATAGGTGTCCCCGGCCGCGACGCTCGTCAGAGCACCGCGGGACGCCGCCCCAGGGCGCACTCGTCTCACAACGGCCTCCTTCACGCATGGCTCGCTCGGCTCGTATGGCGCGTATGGCTCGGTCGGCCCCTTGACGGAACGCCTCCCTTCACCATGTCCCCGAGACAAAGTTGAGCAGGCCGCAAGGCTCCGCGTGGTGGTTTTACGGAACGTCCCCCACCGGGGGCGTTCCTTACGCCCTGTTTTACGAGTGGTTTTGCGAGAGTTACGGGTGCAGCAGCACGAGGTCGTCCCTGTGTACGACCTCGCGTTCGTACGCGGGGCCCAGCTCGCGCGCCAGCTCTCGGGTCGAACGCCCGAGGAGCCGGGGGATCTCCTTGGCGTCGAAGTTGACGAGCCCCCGGGCCACCGCGCGGCCCGCCGTGTCGCGCAGTTCGACGGGGTCGCCGGCGCTGAACTCGCCCTCCACGGCGGCGATTCCGGCGGGCAGGAGCGAGGTGCGGCGCTTCACGACCGCGTCCACCGCACCGTCGTCCAGGGTCAGGGCGCCCTGCGGGGTGGAGGCGTGCTGGAGCCAGAGGAGCCGGTCGGCGGAGCGCTTGCCGGTGGGGTGGAAGTAGGTGCCGGTGTCGCCGCCGGCCAGCGCCTCGGCCGCGTGGACGGCGCTGGTCAGCACGACCGGGATGCCGGCGGCGGCGGCGATGCGGGCGGCCTCCACCTTGGTGACCATGCCGCCGGTGCCGACGCCGGCCTTGCCCGCGCTGCCGATCTCGACGCCGGCGAGATCCTCCGGACCCTTCACTTCCGCTATCCGGGAGGTGCCGGGCTTGCCGGGGTCGCCGTCGTAGACGCCGTCGATGTCGGAGAGGAGGACGAGCAGGTCGGCGTGGACGAGGTGGGCGACGAGGGCGGCGAGGCGGTCGTTGTCGCCGAAGCGGATCTCGTCGGTGGCGACGGTGTCGTTCTCGTTGACGATGGGGAGGGCGCCCATGGCGAGCAGCTTGTCGAGGGTGCGGGAGGCGTTGCGGTGGTGGGCGCGGCGGCTCATGTCGTCGCTGGTGAGCAGGACTTGGCCGACGCGGACGCCGTAGCGGGCGAAGGAGGCGGTGTAGCGGGCGACGAGGAGGCCCTGGCCGACGCTGGCGGCGGCCTGCTGGCGGGCGAGGTCCTTGGGGCGGCGGCGCAGGCCGAGCGGGGCGAGGCCGGCGGCGATGGCGCCGGAGGAGACGAGGACGATCTCCTTCTCTCCCCCGCTGCGGCTCTTGGCGAGGACGTCGACGAGGGCGTCGACGCGGTCGGCGTCCAGGCCGCCCGCGGCGGTGGTCAGGGACGAGGAGCCCACCTTGACGACGATCCTGCGGGCTTCGCCCACGGCCTGCCTTGCCCTTGCCACGGTGCCTTCGTCCCCTCGCGCGCTGTCGGCTGCCTGACCGGCAATCTACGCGAAGTGGATCGGTCGGCGCGCACCGGTCCACCCCCCGGACAGGCGTGGCGTAGTCGTTCGCTCACCGTTCGCGTACGGCAAAAAGGTTGCGTTGGTTGCGTGTAGAAATTAAATATTGTTCCAACATAGATTGAACTTTGTGTCACCTACCGTTCGCCCTGTTCGCCCCGTGCAGCGCGTTCTGCTGCGCTCGGGCAAAAGCCCGTACGACGTGCTGTCCGTCGAGGAAGCCCTCCACCGGGACGTCATCGCCACCAACTCCGGCAACCTGATCTTCAGTGACGCCGCGCACAAGATCCTCCAGACGGCGGAGACCGAGGTGGTCTCCAACGGCATCGGTACGGACGTGTCGGCGGCGGCCCGGATCAACGAGGAGTACGACGCGTTCGTCGTGCCGCTCGCCAACGCGTTCCGTCCCTCGTTCGAGGGCCGGCTGAAGCGGCTGACCCGGTTGATCGGCAAGCTGCGGATCCCCGTGGTGGTGCTGGGTGTCGGCGCGCAGACCGGACTCGGGTACGACCCGGCGCGGCTGAAGCCGATGGAGCAGACCGTGCGCGAGTTCTGCGCGGCGGTGCTGGACCGCAGTGCCTCGATCGGGGTGCGCGGCGAGTTCACCGAGCAGTACCTGCGGGACATGGGCTTCAACGACGTCGAGGTCATCGGCTGCCCGTCGCTGTTCCTGTACGGCCGCGAGCTCGACGTACGCAAGCGGGTGCCCGGTCTGACCGCGCAGTCGCGGATCGCGGTGAACGGTTCGCACAATGCGGTGCAGAAGCAGGGCCTGGACCGGATCATCGCGCGTACCCACGCCCGCTACCCGAACCTGTGCTTCATCGGGCAGAACATCAGCGACGCGCGGCAGCTGCACTGGCGCGACCTCAGCGACCCGAACGCCCGTGTGCAGGCGATCCCCACCCACCCGGACCACCCGATGTACCGGGAGGACAAGGTACGGGTGTACGTCGACCCGGTCACCTGGATCGACGACCTGCGGTCCTTCGACTTCTCCTTCGGCTCCCGCATCCACGGCAACATCGCGGCACTGCTCGCGGGGACGCCCGCGACGGTGCTGTGCGGGGACTCGCGCACCCTGGAGCTGTGCCGGTACTTCGAGATTCCGCACCGGCGGCTGGACGAGGTCGCGAAGGACCCGGAGGCAGCGGATCCGGCCCGGCTGTACGAGCAGGCGGACCTGAGCGGGCTGGTCGGGGGGCACGCGGAGCGCTTCGACCGGTTCGTGGGGTTCCTGGACAAGAACGGGCTGCGGAACACCTTCACGCACGGCGACGGCGGCGCGGCCTTCGAGCAGAGGATGCGGTCGCTGACGTTCCCGCCCGGCATCCGGCCGTGGAACGACACCGACCTCGCCTCGCTGAGCAGCCGGTTCGGCTGGCTGCACACCCAGGTGACCGAACTCACCCAGGACAACGCGCAGTTGCGGCGGGAGCTGGCGAAGGCGCAGAAGGCGAAGCAGAAGGCCGCGTCGCCGATCCCGGCCCCCGCGGCGTCCGTCTACCGCCGCGCGCGGCGCGTGGTGGGCCGGCCCCTGCGGCGCGCGCTGCAGTCGGGCAAGCAGTAGCGGCCTCCGGCAGCGCGAGGGGGCCCGGACACAGCGGTCCGGGCCCCCTCGCCTCCGGGCGGACCGCTCAGGCCGCCGCCGCTCCGAAGCCCTTGCCCGGCAGCATCCGCCGAACCGTCCGCCGTACCTTGCGCAGGGCGCGGCGCGGGAAGGAGTTGGCGACCGCCTCGCGGTAGCCCTCGAAGGCGCGGGCCTCACGGGGGTCGGCGAGGTAGATCTCGTCGGGGATGCGGGCCGTTCTGGACCGGAAGTGCGGGTAGATCAGGTACAGGCGGGTGCCGCGCTTCTCCAGTACGGCGGCGGCCTGCTTCTTCGCCTTGACGAACTTGACGACGTCCAGGAGCAGATCGGACCGCTGCATGGCGACCAGGTGCAGCCGCAGCCGCTCGTGCACCTTGAGGCGGCGGGCCACGCCGGGCGTCCAGTAGGCGTCCATCAGCGGCTTCGCCAGCTCGAACTTGTGCCGGCGCACCTCTTCGCTGTCGGTGAGGAACTTCGGCCCGAACTGCGGCAGCAGCGTGATGAGGAACGGCCGGACCATGAGGAGGTCGCGCTTCTCACCGGCCGGGACCATGTCGGCGATCAGCTTCATCAGGGCGCGCGCGGAGTCGAAGCGCAGGGTGTAGCTGCCGGACTTGGTGACGTGCTTGCCGTCGTCGCGACCGACCAGGTAGTAGCAGGTGTAGTCGGCGACCACGGAGACGCCGCTCGCGCGCAGGTACGCCTCCAGCGTGAACAGGGCGTCCTCGCCGGTGAACAGCGACTCGTCGAAGCGCATCCCGTGCTGCTCCAGCAGGGAGCGGCGGAACAGCTTCTGGGCGCTGAGCGTGAACTTGATGTTGGAGGTGAAGACGTCGGCCCGGTCGAGCGTCTTGCCCCACATGGACTTCGGCGCGGTCCGGTTGACGCCCTCCACCCGGCCGAGGACGACGTCGGTGCCGTTCTTGTCGGCCATGGCGACCATGCGTTCCAGTGCCTCGGGGCCGAGCCGGTCGTCGGCGTCGAGGAAGAAGACGTAGCGTCCGGCCGCCTTGCCCAGGCCGACGTTGCGCGGGCCGCTGGGGCCGCCGGAGTTCTCCTGCCGGATGACGGTGACCGGCATGGGAGCGCGCGCCGCGAACTCCTCCAGGCACTCCCCGGTGCCGTCCGTCGAGCCGTCGTCGACCGCGATGACCTCCATACGCGCCGGGTCGATGGTCTGCGCCTCGACGGATGCCAGGCATTCGACCAGGTACGGCATCGCTTCGTACGCCCCGATGATCACACTCACATCAGGCTGCGTCACGACGGTCACTCTTCCCCCTTGTCACGGAAAATTTCCCCCGTATCGCCTCAATCGCAATTTGTTAGACGGACACCCCGGGCAAGCGGTTGCCCCTCCGAGGGTGAGGAGTGGTGCACATCACAGGCTCTTCACAAACGGTACGCGTGCTCGGTAAGAGCCGCTCAAAATCCGTTGAGAGCCGGGCAAGACAGGGGCCGGGCAGGACGAGGGCCCCCGAGGAGTGCTCCTCGGGGGCCCGGTGCTCACACGGGGACGGTCAGCCCGCGCTCACGCCGTCCGTCTCCCCGGCCGACACGACGCGCTGGCCCGGCACCGCGTTGGTCAGCTCGGCCGCCTCGGCGGGGTCGGCGTCCGCCGTGCCGAGCCGGGACTGCTGGCCGACGTTGCGGGCCTCGGCCTTGAGGGCCAGGTCGGCGACCGCGCCGTTGAACTGGTCGATCGACGGCGGCTCGTCCGGGCCGAGCAGGTACTGCTTCAGCTCCGTGCGCGCGTCCGCGAGCGGGTCGGCGGACGGGTCGCGCACGGCGTCCAGCAGGCCGTCCAGCTCGGCCGCGCTGTTGGACAGGATCACCGCGGCGCGCACGGCCGTGTTGTGCCGCTTGAACTCCTCGACGCCCAGCTCGGCGGAGTCGGTGACGGCGTACGGCTTGCCGCTCGCGATGAAGTCGGAGACCACGGAGGAGATGTCGGAGACCATCGCGTCGGAGACGTTGAAGCAGTCGTACAGGCGCGGCTGGGCGCCCGTGATGACGCGGTGCTCGTACGACGGGAAGGAGCGCCAGTAGGCGTCGTTCCACTCGGCGCGCAGCCGGGCGATCTCCTCGTGCTTGTGCACGTCGACCATGCCGTCGCGGGTGGCCACGGCCTCGTCGCCGCCCTTGCTGCGGCCGGAGCCGGCCAGCTCGGCGAGCCGGGCCTCGATGCCGGCCAGCTCGGCCTTGGCCCGGTCCATGGCGGCGCTGTCCGTGGTGAAGCGGGAGTCGGCGGCGCGCTCGGCGGCAGCCTTCTCCACCAGGGCGGCGATGCGCTGGTGGGCGGCCTTGGCGTCCTTGCTGACGGTGCCGGTGAACGGGTGCGGCTTGTACAGGACGCGGACCGGCGGGTCGGCCGTGACCAGCTTGGTCACGATGCTCTCGCCGGCGAGCACGATCGAGGTGTTGCCGGGGTTGCCGTCCCAGCCCTCCCAGGTGGGCGCGTACAGCACGGTCGGGATACGGCCGTCGGGCACGCCCTGCCAGCTCTGGATGGGGGCGAGCTGCGGGCGGCCGACCTCCACGATGTCGTCGTCGCGGACGCCGACGTCGGCGATGGCGTAGCGGTCGCGGCCGGCGCGGCCGGCGGTCCACACCTCGTCGTACACCTTGCTGTACGGGTTGACGCTGGCGAGCTTGTCGCTGTCGCCGTGGCCGATGAAGACGTGCTTCATGGTGGGCACGCGCAGCAGGTGGATGTTCTTGCCGACGTTGGCGGCGTAGAGGGCGACGCGGACGGTCGACAGGTCCAGGTTCATCAGGTGCACCCCTCCGGGCACGCAGATGACGGGGACCGTGGTGGGCGCGAGGTTGTTCAGGATGGCGCGCTCGCGCAGGATGATCAGCGGCCGGGTGTCCAGCCGCTCCATCGTCTCCAGCCACATGTTGACCTGGTAGGCGGAGTCCTTGGAGCCGGAGAAGTACAGGACGGTCTCGGGCTTGTAGCCGGCCAGCCACTCGTCGACGGCGGCGAGGACGGCGTCGGCGCGCGGCGGGACCTTCCGGCCGCGCACGTACGGCATGAGGACGAGGACGTACAGGCAGCCGAGGCCGACGGTGAGGCCGATGCCCGTGAAGCCGGCGACGGCGGATTCCAGCTGGGCGGAGACGAGGACGCCGACGACCGCGAACAGGTCGAGGTGGAGCATCTTCTCCGCGGAGCGGTGCAGCAGCCGGCGCGGCGGGGCGTCCGGGATGCGGATGCGGGACTTCAGGTCGACGTTGCGGGTGGCGACCGGCATCCGGCGGCGGTTGCGGATCAGGGTGACCAGGGCGCCGTGGGGCGCCTGGAGGCCGTAGAAGGCGATGAAGCAGGCGACCGCGCCGTAGAAGATCAGGTCGTCCGAGAGGGACAGGCGGGCCAGCAGCAGGATCAGCAGCAGCTGCCGGATCAGGAAGCGGATCGACAGGCCCGCCCGGACCTTGCTGAGGCGGTTGATCAGGTAGCTGCCCTTGCGGTGCAGATAGTGGTCCGCCAGGTACGTCACGGCGGCCAGGGCCGCGAAGGCGGGAACGCTCGGGACGAGCGCGGCCAGCATGAGCGCCGGGAAGCCCAGCATCACGAGGGCCGCCGCGGCCAGCTCGGCCGCGCTGCCCACCCGGGCGACGCGAATAGCGGTGGATATCACGGAGAAACCTGCTCTGGGAGGGGGGAGTGCCGGTTTTGTTCAGTAAGGCGGGAGGTGCCGGTTTTTCACAGGGTGTGCGGATTTGCACGATGTACGGATTCAGGCCCCTGCGAACGCCCGGTGAATGGACGCCCGCAGAGGCCTGAATTCCTGAAGCTATTTGGCCGCAATTATTACACGCCGGCCTGGCGGTCCAGCACCGCGGCGAGCGCCTGCTCGAAGCCGGAGGCCTTGGCGGCGCCCGCGGTCGGGTCCTGCTGGCGGACGTCGATGACGTGACCGGTCAGCTCCGACAGCAGCACGTCCAGGGAGGTGCGGGCCACGGCCTCGGAGGAGAGCAGGCTGCCCGCCGGCTCCTGGCCGAAGGCCTTGGTGCGCATCGGGGTGGCGGTGCGCTCCGGGTTGATGCAGTTGACGCGGATGCCGTCGCCGGCCCACTCGTCGGACAGCGCCTGGGTGAGGTTCACCATGGCGGCCTTGGTGGAGGAGTACAGGGAGTACTCGGCACGGCCGCGGGTGTAGCTGCTGGAGGTGTAGAGCAGCAGCTGGCCGTTGGTCTCGGCCAGGTACTTGTACGACGAACGGGCGATCTGCACCGGGGCCAGGTAGTTGACCTTCAGCGCCTCCTCGATGGTGGCGTTGTCGGTCTCGGCGAGCTTGCCGATGCGCAGGACGCCCGCGGTGTTGACGACGTAGTCGATCCGGCCGGTCTCCGCGTACGCCTTGGACAGCGCGTCGTCGACCTCCTCCGGGTTCTCCACGTGGGTGCCGGTGGTGGAGCGGCCCAGCGCGTAGACGTTCGCGCCGTAGGACTCGGCGAGTTCGGCGATGTCCTTGCCGATGCCGTAGGAGCCGCCGAAGATGACGATCGTCTTGCCGGTGAGCAGCTCGCGGTAGGCCTCCTCGCCGTTCTGCTCCGGGGCGGCCGTGGAGGCGAGCTGGAACAGCTTGTCGGCGATGAAGACGTCGACCGGCTGGGTCACCTTCATGTTGTACTCGTCACCCGCGACGACGTGGATCGGCACGTCCGGCAAGTACTTGAGGACCACCGAGCAGTCGTCGGTGGCCTGGAAGTTGGGGTCGCCGGCGGCGACCTCGTAGGCCCGCTTGATCGTGGACAGCTTGAAGGCCTGCGGGGTCTGGCCGCGGCGCAGCCGGGAGCGGTCCGGGATCTCGGTGATGAACTCGCCGTCCTCGCCGTGCGTGCGCGTGACGATGATGGTGTCCGCGGACGGGATGGCGACGTCCACCGCCTGGTAGCGGTCCAGCGCGGCCACACAGTCGTCGATGACGCGCTGCGAGAGCAGCGGGCGCACGGCGTCGTGGAAGAGGACGTTGAGGTCCTCGCCCTCGGCCAGGCCCTCGCCGAGGGCGGAGATGGCGCGCTCGGTGGTCTCGTTCCGCGTCGAGCCACCCTCGATGATCTTCTTCACCTTGGTGAAGCCGGCCTTGGCGACGATCTTCTCGATGTCCGGCACGTAGCCCGGCGCCATCAGCACGATGATGTCGTCGATCGAGTCGGTGTTCTCGAAGGTGGTCAGGGTGTGCTCGATGACTGCCTTGCCGGCGATCTTCAGCAACTGCTTGGGGATCGACAGACCCACCCGCTGACCGGTGCCACCGGCCAGGATCACTGCGGTGGTACGGGGCTTGGCTATGTGCTGGGACACAGGCTGACCTACCTTGGGGCGACAGGGAACCGGGAAATGGTCCCACTTCGGGTAACCGCAGTGCAAGGTGAGTGACCTCCGCTGCATATGTGCGCGCAACCTGTCATTCACCTTGCACTCCTGGTGATTGGCGGCGGCGGGTGTGAACGCCCGTGAATTTGCTGTGAGTAAGTCCACAGGTGCGTCCGCGGGGGCCCGGGGGCCGGGTTCAGCGCCGCCGCAGCCGCCTCAGGCAGCGGTGCCCGAGTACCCGCACGAGTTCCTTCGACGACGTCCGGTGCACGCCGCGCACGGGGGCCGCGCCGCCTGTCGCCGGGGCCGCGGAAGCCGCCGCGGCGAGCGCTCCGTAGAGCGCCCGGGCCGCGGTTTCGGGGGTGATCCGGGCCGCCGCCTCGACCGCCCAGCGGGGCGTGCGGATCTTCACGTCGCCGGGCGCGGGGGCGCACGCGTTCTTCATATGCGGCACGGCGCCGCCCCGGACAAGACGGGAATACAGCTCGTCCGGGAGTCCATTGCCGCGGAATTCCACATTAAGATTCCGCAGCATTTCGGTCTCGGCCAGGGTGAGTGACCGATTCGCGGTGTCCGGAGCCGGCCGCAGGAGATTCTCCGGCAGGCCGAGCAGCGTCTCGAAGGTGCGCAGCAGCCCGCCGCGGTCGCGGTCGTCCACCACGACGACGGTGACCCGCTCCGGCCCGGTCGCCCGGGCCCGGCGCTCGACCAGCCGGTCGTGCCGGTGCCGCCGCCAGAAGCTGGGGTCGGGTTTCCAGGCATGATCCGGGCGAGCGGGCGCAGCGTGACCAGGACGTGCACGCGGTCGCCGCCGAGCTGCTCCACGGTCCGGGCGACCGTGCCCTCGTCGGGCGCGTCGGCGAAGAACTCGCTGCTGATCACCGAGGTACGGCCGCCGGTGGCCCGCACCTGCTCCAGCAGCCGGGTCCAGTGCCGGCCGGTGGGCTCGGTGTCGGCCCGTCATCGCTGGCCGGGCGCAGGAGGCGAGGGCGGCCTCCGTCGGGTGCCGGGTGTGCGCGGGGAAACTCCACGCCGTGCTCGGGCAGCCGTTCCTTCGCCGCGAAGAGGGCGCCCCGGACGGCGGTGGTCCCGGTCTTGTGCGGGCCGATGTGCAGCAGCCTGAGGTAAGGCTGAGGGGAGCCTGGGATCCGGATGGGCCCCAGGCTCATTCGGGCGTCACACGAGCTGTACGCCGGGCTCGTCCGACTCCACCCGCAGCCGGGCCAGGGTGGTCGCCGTCGCCTGCGGCTTCAGCACCGTGTCGACGACCCGGACCCGCGCGTCGATGCCGTCGCGGCGGATGTCGAACAGGTGGTAGCCGCGGTGGGCGTCGATGAGCTTCCAGTGCGGGTTGTCCGCCTTCAGCGGGTCCCACTGCTTGTGGAAGGCGTCCTGGTCCTGGTCGCCGCTGCTGGAGATCGACGTACCGACGAACTCGGCGCCGACCACGTCCGAGTCGGGGTCGGCGTAGTCCGTCCTGAGGTCGCTGATCATCGTCAGGTGGCGGTCGCCGCTGAGCACGACCGGGTTGCGGATGTCGGCGAACTCCTCCAGCAGGGCGTTGCGCTCGGCCTGGTAGCCGTCCCAGGCGTCGTAGTACCAGAGCTTGCCGTCGCCGGGCAGCAGGTCGGTCTCGGCCATCATGATCTGCGAGGCGATGAGGTTCCAGCGGGCCGGGGAGTCCTGCAGCCCGTCGAGCAGCCACTGCTTCTGCTCGGCGCCGAGCATCGTCATCGACGGCGCCTCGGCACCCTCCTGCGTGGTGGCCTGGTCGCTGCGGAACTGCCGGGTGTCCAGGACGTTGAGCCGGGCCAGCCGGCCGAACTCCAGGCGGCGGTACATCTGGATGTGCGGGCCGTCCGGGATCGCGGTGGCGCGCACCGGCATGTGCTCGTAGTACGCCTGGAAGGCCGCGGCCAGCCGGGCCACGAACTTGTCGTGCGGCTGCTTGTCCGGGTCCTGCGGGATCTCGCCGGCCCAGTCGTTGTCCACCTCGTGGTCGTCGAAGGTGACCACCCAGGGGGCGTTCGCGTGCATCGCGGCGAGGTCGGGGTCGGTGCGGTACTGGGCGTACCGGTTGCGGTACTGGGCGAGGGTGTACGGCTCGCCCTTGCCCTCGTGCCGCCGTACGGCCGTCGCCGAGGGCGAGGACTCGTAGATGTAGTCGCCGACGAAGAGCACGACGTCGGGGTCCTGGGCGAGCATGTCGGCGTACGGCGTGAAGTAGCCGTGCTGCCAGTTCTGGCAGGAGGCGAGGGCGACGCGCAGCGAGCCGCCCCGCTGGTGCGGGTGGGGCGCGGTGCGGGTGCGGCCGGTGGACGAGAGCTGGCCGCCGGCCCGGAAGCGGTACCAGTACGGGCGGTCCGGGCGCAGGCCGCGGACGTCCACGTGGACGCTGTGGCCGAGCTCGGGGCCGGCCTGGGCGGTGCCGCGGCGGGCGATCCGGCGGAACCGCTCGTCCTCGGCGATCTCCCACTCCACCGGGAAGACCGCGTCGGGCATGCCGCCGCCGTTCAGCGGGTCGGGCGCGAGTCTGGTCCACAGCACGATTCCGTCGGGCAGCGGATCGCCGGAGGCGACGCCCAGGGTGAACACCCCGTCCGGGAGCGGGGTGTCGGCGGCACGGGCGGTGCCGGGCAGCCACAACTGGGCGGAGGCCGCGGCGCCGAGGACGGCGGCCCCGGCGGTCAGAAAGCGGCGGCGGTCGGGCGATGGTGCGGTCATGCGCTGACTCCCTTGCCACAGTGGCCACTTGGACTGGTCTGTCGGACATTCGGAAGTTCCCATGGCCGGACGGTCCGCCTGCTGAACCACTCCCATCGGGGGCATGACAAATGGGCAGACAACAGAAGACCCGTTGCGGCTCGGGGAAACCCTTGCGCCGCAACGGGCCTGACGGTAGATCGGAATCCGTCCCGCCGCCTACCGGCTCAGGAGCCGCGTCCGGCCCCAGCCGCCTCAGCCGTCCGCCCGCGGCTCAGGAGCCGGACCCACTCCTGTGCCGTGGCCGGGTCAGTGGCCGAGTGACGCGCCGAAGCGCGCCTGCGTGGCGGGCAGGCCGGCCGTGGCCGCGCCGAGCGAGAAGGCGCCCCTGGTGGTGACGCCTGCGGACGTCGCGGAGAGGACCCACACCGCGCCGTCGCCGGCGTTCTCCTCCGGGTCGCCGACGACCAGCCCGGCCTTCCTGTCGGCGTCGCCGTCGACCAGCGCGGTCGCCCGTCCGAACCGGTCGCCCTTCTCGGCGGTGCCCGGCACGCCCGCGGTGTTCTGGTGGAAGACCGCGGCGCCCGTGCCGGTCAGGCCCTTGGCGCTGCCGCGCAGCACCAGCACGCTGCCGGCGTCGGTCAGGCCGTCGAAGTCCTCGCCGGGCAGGCCGGTGGCGACGTCGGCGTACCCGTCGCCGTCGGTGTCGCCGATCGACAGCCCGGAGCCCATCCCGTCGTGGAACTCGCCGGCGCCGGGCACCCCCGCGGTCTCCTGGTTGATCCACACCGGCTTCAGCCCGGTGGAGGTGCCCTGCGGACCGCCGTAGACCACGCCCAGCGCCCCGCCCCTGGTGGGCATCTCGACGTCGCTGTCGTAGCCGTCATCGGAGTGGCCGACGACGATGTCGCCGTAGCGGTCGTGGTTGAGGTCGCCGATCGCCACCTCCTCGCCGCCGATCAGCCGGTGCCGGGTGTCCCACAGCAGGCCCTTGTTCGTGAAGCCCGTGGGGCCGCCGAGGAGCAGGGTGACGCTCCGGGAGTCCGACTCCTCCGTGGAGTGGCTGCGCACGGCGAGGTCGGCGGTGCCGTCGCCGTTCACGTCACCGGCGGCGAGCGACTCGACCAGCTCGGTCCCGTCGGGGTCGACGGTGAAGTACGTCGTCCGGGTCCCGCTGGTCCTGGCGCGGGTGAACGGCCCGTGCTGGACGGCACCGGCCGCCTTCGGGTCGGTGTCGGGGTGGACACCGAGACGCACCAGGTCGGGGTGCTTGTCGCCGTCCACGTCGGCGACCGTGAAGTCCCGCAGCGCGACGGCGTCCGGCAGCCCCGACAGCAGTGTCGGCGTGGCCGAGAGACCCTTCGGGCCGCCCCAGTTGACCTCGATGAAGGTGCCCTGGTCGGCGTCCATGGGGGTCCACGTCACGGTCGAGAGCAGATCGGCGTAGCCGTCCTCGTCGAGGTCCGCGATGCGCAGCCGGCTGCCGTAACCGCCCTCCGGCGACTCGGCGTTCTTCCGGCCCGGCCAGGTCAGCACCTGCTTGCGGGCGGTCGACAGGCCCTTCGCCGAGCCGTACAGCACGGTGATCGCGCCCGCGCCGCGCTGCTCGCCCAGGGCGGTGCCGGGGGCGCCGATGGCGAGGTCGGCGTAGCCGTCGCCGTTGAAGTCGTCGTGCGGGTGCTTGCCGCTCACGGCCGGTGCGGGGGCCGGGTGGGACTGGACCGCGTGGGCGGGGGCCGTGCCGGCGGGGATCGCGAGCGCGCCGGCGACGAGGGCGAGGCCGGTGGCGATCGCCGGCCGGGCACCGCGGGGGAAGGGCAGGGTCATGGTTGTCCTGAAAAAGTGGGTGAGAAGAGGTCAGTTGGGGAAGACGGAGCCGAGTTCGGCGCCGGACGCGACCGTGCCGAGCGTGCGGGCGCCGACGGTGAAGGACCCCTTGGCGCTCGTACGGCCCGGGAACACCCAGAACGCACCGGCGCGGGAGTCCTCCCAGGGCGCGCCGACCACCGGTTCGGCCTTGCCGTCACCGTTGCCGTCCACGAGGTGCACGGCGGCACCGAACCAGTCGTCCTTCTCCGCCGTACCGGGCACACCGGCGCTGTCCTGGCTGAACACCTTCGTCCCGGCACCGGTCACCCCGGAGGGGCCACCGGGTACGACGGCGAAGGTGCCGGGGCTGCGCAGCCCGCCGAAGTCCTCGTACGGGATGCCCGCCAGGATGTCGGCGCGGCCGTCGCCCGTCACGTCGCCGACGGCCAGCGCGCGCCCGAATCCGTCCCCCGCCTCCTGGGTGCCGGGCACACCGGGCGTGTCCTGGGTGATGACCTGTGGCCGGCCCGGGCCGAGGCCCTGCTTGCCCGCGTAGACGATCCGCAGCGTGTCCGAACCGACGACCAGGTCCGCGCGGCCGTCGCCGTTCAGGTCGCCGAGCGCCACGGCGTCGCCCTTCGGGCCGTACAGGTCCTTCAGCTCGACGGGGGCCCGCAGCCCGTCGCGGCTGCCGCGCGCGAAGAACACGCCGTTGCCGTAGTTGCCCTCGTCGTCCCAGTCGTACGTCCGGGCCAGCGTGACGATGTCGTCGATGCCGTCGCCGTCGGTGTCCCCCACCGCCGCGGCCACCGTGTTCAGGTCGCCGTCGACGAAGTCCGCGCCCTCCTGGGCACCCGCCGGGCGGCCGTCCCGGCCGAACGGGCCGAGCAGGACCCGCCCGCCACGCGCGAGATCCTGGTGCCCGTCGCCGTTGAAGTCGCCGGCGACCGTCAGCGGGTTCTGGTAGCGGCCGGTGCCCTCGGCGGGCAGCAGCGTTCCGGAGACGAATCCCTTCGGGCCGCCCCACAGCACGGTCCGGCTGCCCGAGCGGTCGACGCCGTCCTGCGTCCACTGCTCGCCGCCCGAGCCGACCAGCAGGTCGGTGAAGCCGTCACCGTCCAGGTCGGCGGTGACCAGCCGGTCCCCGAAGAGGTCGGCCTTCTCCACTGCTCCGGGGACGCCGGGGGACGCCTGCGTGTACACCTTCTTGGCCGTCAGGCCCGTGGCGGAGCCGTACAGCACGGCCACGTACCCGGCCCGGGCCTTGCCGCCCACGGTCGCGTACGGCGCGGCGACGGCCAGGTCCCCGTATCCGTCGCCGTTGAAGTCGGCGCGCACCTTCTTGGCGGGCGGTTGCGGGGCGGCGTCCGCCGCGGGAGCCGCGAACAGGGCACCGGCGGCCAGGGCGATGCCGGTGGCGAGGGCCAGGGTGCGGCGACGGACGGGGCGGCGAGGCTGGTCAGGCACGTCGGCTCCAGGAGTCGGGAAACAGAAAGTGCGGCACGAAGAGGACCAAGATCCTCTTCGTGCCGCACAGTTCGACTCACCGGGGCGGGCCCGGGTTGCCCTCACGGCCGCCACCAATTTTCCCGGCGTTCACCTTGCCGGACCGCCGACGCGGGCGAAGCGCGTTCCTACTCGTCGAACGGGTCGAACTCGTCGTACTCCCGCAGCGACTCGTCCCGCTCCGCCTGCTTGTCCCGCCGGCGCTGGGCCGCGGGCCGGGGCGCGTCGAAGCGGTGGTCCTCGCCACGGCGGCCGAGCATCTCCGCGCCGGCCATGAGCGTCGGCTCCCAGTCGAAGACGACCGCGTTCTCCTCGGAGCCGATGGCGACACCGTCGCCCGCGCGGGCGCCCGCCTTCATCAGCTGCTCCTCCACGCCGAGGCGGTTGAGCCGGTCGGCGAGGTAGCCGACGGCCTCGTCGTTGTTGAAGTCGGTCTGGCGGACCCAGCGCTCCGGCTTCTCGCCCCGCACCCGGAACAGCGGCTCGCCGCCGACCTCCTCGCGGGTGACGGTGAAGCCCGCGTCGTCCACGGCCTTGGGCCGGATGACGATCCGGGTCGCCTCCTCCTTCGGCTTGGCCGCGCGCGCCCTGGCGACCAGCTCGGCGAGGGCGAAGGACAGCTCGCGCAGCCCGATGTGGGCGACGGCCGACACCTCGAAGACGCGGTAGCCGCGGGCCTCCAGGTCGGGGCGGACCATCTCGGCGAGGTCCCTGCCGTCCGGCACGTCGACCTTGTTCAGGACGACGATGCGGGGACGGTTGTCGAGACCGCCGTACTGCCGCAGCTCCTCCTCGATGATGTCGAGGTCGGAGACCGGGTCGCGGTCGGACTCCAGGGTGGCGGTGTCCAGGACGTGCACCAGGACGCTGCACCGCTCCACGTGCCGCAGGAACTCCAGGCCGAGGCCCTTGCCCTGGCTGGCGCCGGGGATGAGACCGGGCACGTCGGCGATGGTGTAGACGGTCGAGCCGGCGGTCACCACGCCCAGGTTCGGGACGAGGGTGGTGAACGGGTAGTCGGCGATCTTCGGCTTGGCCGCGCTCAGCACGGAGATCAGCGAGGACTTGCCGGCGCTCGGGTAGCCCACGAGGGCCACATCGGCGACGGTCTTCAGCTCCAGGACGATGTCCTGGAGGTCGCCGGGCACGCCCAGCAGCGCGAAGCCGGGCGCCTTGCGGCGGGCGCTCGCCAGCGCGGCGTTGCCGAGACCGCCCCGGCCGCCCTGCGCGGCGATGTACGAGGTGCCGTGGCCGACCAGGTCGGCGAGCACGTTGCCCGCCTTGTCCAGCACGACGGTGCCGTCCGGCACCGGCAGGACCAGGTCCTCGCCGTCCTTGCCGGAGCGGTTGCCGCCCTCGCCGGGCTTGCCGTTGGTGGCCTTGCGGTGCGGGGAGTGGTGGTAGTCCAGCAGCGTCGTGACCGACTGGTCGACGGTCAGGATGACGTCACCGCCCCGGCCGCCGTTACCGCCGTCGGGGCCGCCGAGCGGCTTGAACTTCTCACGGTGGACGGAGGCACAGCCGTGGCCTCCGTTACCCGCGGCGACGTGCAGCTCGACGCGGTCCACGAAGGTGGTCATGGTTCAGTGCCTCCAGAAACTCACGGGTATTACCAATGTCAACACGCGAAAGGCGGACCCGCCTTCCCGATCGGGAAGTGAGGTCCGCCTCGCGAAAGCGTTCGGTGCTGAATCAGTCGATTCAGGCGACCGGAACGATGTTCACGACCTTGCGGCCACGGTGGGTACCGAACTCCACCGCACCGGCCTGCAGGGCGAACAGCGTGTCGTCGCCGCCACGGCCGACGCCGGCGCCGGGGTGGAAGTGCGTGCCGCGCTGACGGACCAGGATCTCACCAGCGTTCACGACCTGACCGCCGAAGCGCTTCACGCCGAGCCGCTGGGCGTTGGAGTCGCGACCGTTCCGGGTGGACGATGCGCCCTTCTTGTGTGCCATGTCTCCTCAGTCCCTTACTTCGCAGCCGTGGGGATCGACGTGACCTTGATCGCCGTGTACTGCTGGCGGTGGCCCTGCCGACGGCGGTAGCCGGTCTTGTTCTTGTAGCGCAGAATGTCGATCTTCTGGCCCTTGTGGTGGTCCACGACCTCGGCCTGGACCTTGATGCCGGCCAGCACCCACGGGTCGCTGGTCACAGCGTCGCCGTCGACAACGAGCAGGGTCGAGAGCTCGACCGTGTCGCCAACCTTGGCAGTGGAAATCTTGTCAACCTCAACGATGTCGCCGACAGCAACCTTGTGCTGGCGACCACCGCTGCGCACGATGGCGTACACGCGGATCTCTCTTTCGCTCGAAGAAACGGCACCCCCGCAGGCCAGCCGCCGCACAACACACGGGCGACCTCTCCCGGCCAGCCGTGCGTCCGGGAGGAAGAGGTTTACGGGGATGTGGCGGGTCAGTGGACACGCCGACGGTCAAGGTTACGGGGCCACGACCGAGAGGGTCAAACCGGGCCCCCGGGGTGTGCGGCCCGTCACTCGGAACGGGCCCCACGGGTGTGCGGCCGGCCCGGTCGGGGGGGGCCG
>NZ_JBEYYR010000034.1:0-106777 GCF_040645635.1 Streptomyces sp. NPDC046727 | reverse complement strand
CATCAGGCGGCGCATGTCGGCCGCGTCGGCTGGCTGCATCAGGCTCAGCAGCCGCTCCTTGTCGTCCTCGGGCAGTTCGGAGAGCAGGTCGGCCGGGCCGCCCACGGCGCCGCCCGGTCCCGCCGGACGCGTTCTCCGCGGCCTCGGCCGGAACCGCGGCAGCCTCCTCGGCGGGCGCGCCGGCCCGCCGCCGGCGCCGGCCGGTCGGCATGGGCGCCTCACTCTCGCCGGAGTCGCCCGCGCCGGGCACCTCACTCTCCAGGAAGGCGTCCGTGGAGGCCCGCCGGGCCCGCCGCCGGCCGCCGGCCTGCTCGGCCGCGCCGGAGTCGTCCGCGGCGGCCTCACCGGCGTCCGGGGCCTGCGGGGCGCCGGCGAGGGCGGGAAGCTGCGAGGCGACCGCGCCCGCTCCGCCGCCGAGCGGCACTTCGAGGACGTACGCGCTGCCGCTCATGCCCGGCACCTCGTGCGTCTGCAGCACGCCCCCGTGGGCCCGCACGATCCCGCGCACGATCGGCTCGTGCACCGGGTCTCCCCCGGCGTACGGCCCGCGTACCTCGATCCGGGCGACCTCGCCGCGCTGGGCGGCGGCGACCACGACGGTGTTGTCCAGGTAACCGCCCGCCGAGACGGGCGTGTTGCCGGTGGCGTCGACCCCGGCGACGTCCGCCACGAGATGCGCGAGCGCGGTGGCGAGCCGCTGCGGGTCGACCTCGGCCTCGATGGGCGGCGCGTGCACGGCGAACTGCACGCGCCCCGGCCCGATCAGCTCGACGGCCCCGTCCACACCGGCGGCGACGACGGCGTCCAGCATCACCTTCGTACGGGTGATGTCCTCGCTGCCCGCGTCCAGCCGCTGGTAGCCGAGGACGTTGTCGATGAGGGTGGTGATCCGCGCGTACCCGGCGGACAGGTGGTGCAGGACCTGGTTGGCCTCGGGCCACAGCTGCCCGGCGTCGTCCGCCGCCAGCGCGGACAGCTCGCGGCGCAGCTCGTCCAGCGGCCCGCGCAGCGACTGCCCGAGCAGGGTCAGCAGCTGCTCGTGCCGCCCGGCGAGGGCCTCGTACCGGTCCTTCTCCCGCTCGGCGAGCGCGGCGTACCGCTCCTCGCCGGCCGCCAGCTCCTCCGCCTGCTTCTCGCGGAGCTCCTCCAGCTCGGTGACGTGCTGCTGGCGCAGCGCGGTCAGGTCGGAGGCGTGCTCCTCGGAGAGCCGCTCCAGCTCCTCGGCGTGCGCCTTCTCCAGCGCCTCCTTCTCCTCGACCAGGGAGTCGAACGGCCGCCGGTCGGTGAAGGTCATCACGGCGCCGACGAGCTGGTCCCCGTCGCGCACCGGCGCGGTGGTCAGGTCGACCGAGACCTTCTCGTCGCCCTTGGACCACAGCACCTGCCCGCGCACCCGGTGCTTGCGCCCGGAGCGCAGGGTGTCGGCGAGCGGCGACTCCTCGTACGGGAACGGCGAACCGTCGGCCCGTGAGTGCAGCACCAGCGTGTGCAGCTCCTTGCCGCCCAGCTCACCGGCCCGGTACCCCAGTATCTGGGCGGCGGCCGGGTTGACGAGGACGATCCGCCCGTCGGTGTCGGTGCCCACGACACCCTCGGCCGCGGCCCGCAGGATCATCTCGGTCTGCCGCTGCGAGCGGGCCAGCTCCGCCTCGGTGTCGACGGTCCCGGACAGGTCCCGGACCACGAGCATCAGCAGCTCGTCACCGGTGTAGCCGTAACCGTCGTACGCCTGCTGCCCGTTCTCCAGGTTCGCGCTGGTGACCTCGACCGGGAACTCGCTCCCGTCGGTCCGCCGCGCGACCATCCGGGTCGGCTTGGTCCGCCCGGTGGGATCCATGTGGTCGGGCCGTCGCATGGACCCGGGGATCAGTCTGGAGTCGAACTGGGGCAGCAGATCGAGCAGCCCACGCCCCACGAGAGCCGTGCCGGGCGCCTCGAAGGCCTCCAGCGCGATGGTGTTGGCGTTGACGACGGTTCCGTTGGCGTTGACCAGGACCAACGCGTCCGGCAGAGCGTCGAGTATGGCTGCGAGGCGAGCAGCGCCTCGGGATGGCCTGCTGCTCACGAGACGCCTTCCTCCCTGTTACCGCACCTTGCCGACCGCTCGGGCCATCTTGCCAACCGGCCCGCGACGTGTCACGCGAGGGAGTCTAAGGGCACGGGTTGCGCTCGCGACGCCGGATGAGAGGGAGGTCCCACGAGGAAGTGACGCCGAACGCGTGACCGCATGCCCCGGCTCCCCGATACCTCCGCCGGACCTTTACGGAACCAGTGCGTCCGCCACGATCCCGCTGCCGCCTACGCCGACCCGTCCAGCTTCGGCAGCAGAGGCACCATCCGGTCCCACCGTCCGACCGCGCACCCGTCGCTGCGGTCGTACGAGGCGTCGACCGGGCGCCCGGCCCAGGTGCCGGTGACCCGGGCGGTGGCCGGGCCGCCGTAGAGCATGGTGCAGGTGGTGCCGGGGGCCGCCGGCGCGAAGGGATCCCGGCCCCACCGCGTGTGCGAGTCGAGCGCCCGGCAGGCCCCGGCGGCATCCCAGTGCCGGCCGGCACTGGGATGGCAGTACACCTCGTACGTCCCGTCCAGCTCCGCTCCGGCGTGCCGGACCACGACGGTGAGGTGATCACCCCGATCCTCGGGCCGGACGGGCGGCGGCAGGGCGCCGGCCGCGGCGGCGGGCACGGCGGAGAGCGGGGCGAGGGAGCCGGCGGCGGCGAGGGACGCCACGAGGAGGCGCCATCCGGCGCCGGGCAGGACAGAGACCATGCCCGGTCCAACGCGGAACCCCCCGAGACGTTGCGCGCCCCGCCGGACGGCGAAGCCCTTTGCCCTGTGACCCGCCTGCCTAGTACCGTGGGGGGCGATTGGTGACAGGGCACCCGCCTGTGTCATCATCTGCACGCACCACTCGCGCGCTCGCGTGAGCGGTTGTGCTGGAGGCGTCGCCTAGTCCGGTCTATGGCGCCGCACTGCTAATGCGGTTTGGGCCTTAAAGCCCATCGAGGGTTCAAATCCCTCCGCCTCCGCACCGATCCCGAAGCCCCGGTCCCCAGGACCGGGGCTTCGGCGTTCCCCGGACCTCGGTGCGTTCCACCCCCGCCTTCGGCGTTTTCGCAGGTCACAAGGGGTGTGCGGATCGGATTTCACATGACGGCGGCAGTCATGTAATGTTCTTCCTGTCGCCGCGAGCGGGCCGAAAGGGCCGGGAGCGGGGGCAAAACAAAAGAACAAGCACTCGTAGCTTAACGGATAGAGCATCTGACTACGGATCAGAAGGTTGCAGGTTCGAATCCTGCCGAGTGCACACCGAGCAAAGACCCCGCACCTATCAAGGTGCGGGGTCTTTGGCATCCACTCCTGACATGAACACAAGCAGCCCCTGAGGGCCGGCTACCGGACGCGGCTAATAACCATGGCCACAGTCGGAGCCGATGTCGGTGTACTGGGCGCCGGGGTTCCCCTCGCCGTTCAGCAGGTTGCCGGCGAGGCCGTTGAGAACGCCCACTTCACCGAGGATGTCGATGTTCATGTCGTGGGACTTGCACCCGCCGCCACCCATCACCGCTGCCTGGGCGGGGGAGGCACCCGAGCCTATGTAGCTGAGACCGGCGACGATCGCGGCCGCGACAGCGGCCTTCTGCACCTTGCGCATTTCTCCTCCTCGGGTCGGCTGAGCGCACTGTCATAAGATCCACTTCGCGCTCATTTCGGAGGTTAGTGCCGCATTCCCGGCAGCGCTCATCGTGGGCGCCATCCGGGGGCCCCGCGGCGCAATCGGGCTACGGAGACCGGCTCGGACCCCCCTGGCCGGAGGCGCCGCGCCGCCGTGGACGCGTTGCGGGGGGCCCGGGGCGGAGCGAGACTGGGCTGGCGGCTGCGTCCCAGGGGGCGCCGGGCGCATGGACCCGGTCCGGGGCCCGCGTCCTCCTCCTCGACCTCCCTCAGCGTGTTTCACCGCAGGGACGCCTTCTCTCCGCCGCTTCCGCTACCCATGGACGGAGGGCGCCTTCATGCAGCGTGCCCGTGCCCCTTGGCGAACTCTGAAAGCATCCGCCCTGGCCTGGCTGGGGGCCCTCACCGTGCTGGCCGCGCCGTCGGCCGCCGCGGACGCTCCCGTGCGGTCCGGTACGAGCGCGGCGGCGCCCGAGGTCTCCTGCGCGTGGCCGGCCGTGGTCAGGCCCGGCAGGCTGAACATCGCCTTCCCCGAGACCAACGCGACGTACTGGATGACGCCCTACCGGCTGGGCCGGGGAGAGAGCATCGTGGCGGAGGGGACGTACCCGTCCGCGCGGTTCACCTCGCTCACGGCCTACGACGCCACGGGCTCGCCCGTCGACTCCCTCGCCGACCACCAGATCGCGCCGGATCCGGGCAGCAGGAATCCGTTCGCCGTCGCGGACGCGGGGACGAACCCGGCGCAGCACCGCTACCGGGTCACGCTCAAGACCGGCGTCGCGGCCGGCTCCGGCGGCAACACGCTGGCCGCCACCGCCAGGAGCGCCGGCTCCGGAACCGGGTGGCTGGTGCTGAGGATCTACGTGCCGGACAAGGACTCCGACCCGACGGGCGGCGTCCCGCTGCCCACGCTGACCAGGCAGCGGCAGGGCAGCAGCGCCGGGGCCATGGCGACCTGCCCCCGGGCCGACGCGGCCAAGGGTCCCGCGGGCCCGGTCGCCACCGCGCTGCGGGACGTGGTGAAGAAGTACGCGCCCGCCGGGGGATTCGAGGGATGCGGGACGTCGACGGCGAGCGCGCCGGGCTTCGCGCTGCCCAACAAGGTCGGCGGGCTGTTCCCCAACCCGTACAACAAGTACCTGTGCACGGAGCTGAAGCACGCGTCGGGCCGCGTCGCCGTCATCCGCGGCAAGGCGCCCACCTTCCCCGACACCACCAACGGCCAGTCCGTGCTCACCGCGACGCAGGTCAGGTACTGGTCCCTCTGTCAGAACCAGGTCCAACTCCCGTACCCCGTCAGCTCCTGCGCGGCCGACTTCCAGACCGCCCGGGACAGGGACGGCCGCTACACCTACGTGGTGTCCACGGCACAGGACCGTCCCGCGAACGCCACGACGAAGGACGGGGTGACATGGATCGACTGGGGTCCCACCGACGTCACCAGCGTGCTCATCCTGCGCAACATGCTTCCGGCGCAGGACTTCACGCACGCGGTCCAGGACGTCAGGAAGGGTGACGACCCGGCGAAGGCGATGGGCGACTACTACCCGACCATCGCCTACTGCACCAAGGACGCCTTCGCCAAGGGCGGCCCGGACGCCTGCTCGGGCGGCTGAGCGTTCAGCACTCCTCGTCCGGGTCGTTCCGGTTCAGCTTCTCCAGGTACTCGTGGGCCAGGCCGGTGGCGCGGGTGAACCAGTCGGTGATGACCGCCAGTTCCTCCGGGGAGTAGTCGGAGAACAGGGCCGTCAGGCGCCGGTAGTGACCCGCGTACACCGCCTCCACGCGGGTGACGGCGGCCGGTACGGCGGCCACGCGGACCCGGCGGCGGTCCGTGGGGTCGGGGCGGCGGGTGACGTAGCCGGCGCGTTCGAGACGGTTGAGGATGCCGGTCACCGCGCCCGTGGTGACATGGGCGCGGGCCGCGAGGTCGCCGGCCGTCAGCAGCTCGTCGCCCGCCTCCAGGACGAAGGCGAAACAGGTCAGGTCGGTGACGTTCAGGCCCAGTCGCCGGGCCAGCTCCTGCTGTCCGATCAGGTGGGCGGCGATGAGGTGGTCCATCGCCGACAGCGCCTGGGCCGGAGTGGCGGGCGGGCGCGGCGTGCCGTGCATCTTTCGGAATCCCTTAGCTCGTGAGATATTCGGGTGGTAAATTTCTTACCCCGTGAGGGAACTAGGGTTTCGTCCCCTGGAGGCGGCACCATGAGTCTGTACGACGAGGGTCACACGATCGCCGGCTGGACCGGCTTCGGCATCGCGGCCGTGGGCAGTGGCGTGGTGGGGCTGGGGGTGTGCGCGGCCTCGCTGCCGCTGGTCGTCGGCGGGCTGGCGGTCGTGGCGGTGAGCGTCCTGGTGACCTGGGTCCTGCATCTGTCCGGCTGGGGCAAGCCGCCCGGGGTACGGCCGCGCGACCAGTGGGGCATGCGGATCCGCGACGCCCGGGCCCGGGAGGGGCACACCGGGTGCGTCAGCTGCCGGCTGGCGGGCCGGGGGCGGCGGATGGGGGTGCCGGTCCCGGTGCCGGGGGCGGTTCCTGCCGAGTCGATCCCGCTGTCCCCTGTCGAGTGAACGAGCTTTCTTCAACGGCTGCACCAAGCCCGGGTGCGAACCCTTCCCGCATCCCCACTGTCAGACCCGCCCCGTACCCTCACGAGTGATGGCTCAGGTATGGAAGTGCTCCGGGCTGCGCTGGTCGGCGGGCGGTCCGGTGCTGGAGTGGGACGGTGGGCGGCGCAGTGCGCTGCCCCGGGGGAAGCGGGTCGCCTTCGCCGTGCCGGAGGGCGGCGTGCGGACGTGCGTGGGGGCGCGCGGGCATGCCTGTGCGGTGCGGGCGGTCGTGCCGGGGCGGAGTACGGGGGCCCGGTGCGAGGAGTGCGCGCGGCTGGACCGGGCGCACTCCGTGGCCGCCGACACGATCGCCGACGACCCGCGGCCGTACCGGGTGTATCTGGCGTGGTTCGGGCCGGGGATGGTCAAGGTGGGGATCACCGCCGTCGAGCGGGGGCCGGCGCGGCTGCTCGAACAGGGTGCCGTCTGTTTCAGCTGGCTCGGCACCGGTCCGCTGATGGCCGCGCGGCGCACCGAGGAGCTGCTGCGCGCCGCGCTGGACGTGCCGGACCGGATCCCGTACGCCGAGAAGCGGGCGGTGCGGTCGGCGCTGCCCGAGACGGAGGACGAGCGGACCGCCGAGATAAGGGCGTTGCACGCGCGGGCCGTCGTACTCGGCGGGTGGCCCGAGTCGTTGGCCCGGGAGCCGTGTCAACCAGTCGATCATGTCGAGAACTTCGGCCTCTCGCGCGTACCGGCCGCCGTCGGTGACGTCGCCGAGCTCGTCCCGGGCGGGGCGGTGAGCGGTGAACTGGTCGCGGCCGCCGGGCCCGATCTCCATCTGGCGGTCGGCGGTCGCGGGGTCGTCGTCCTCGACACCCGGCTGATGACCGGCTGGGAGCTGGTGCCGGCGGAGGCGACGGCGGGCGAATGCACCTTCCCCGTCCGGGAGTTCAGGAGGGTGCCGGACGGGCTGTTCTGAACCCAGGGGTTTCCTGAGCGGCGCCTGTGTGTTTCTCAGGGAATTCACAGATTCGTGAAAGCGTGTTCTCAGAGGACGCCGACAGGGTGTCCACCATGACCACGACCTCGCCCCAGGGGCGCACCGAACTGCTGAGGCCGGACGGGAGCCCCGTCCGCGTGCTTGTGGTGGACGACGAGCTGTCGATCACCGAGCTGCTGAGCATGGCTCTTCGCTATGAGGGCTGGCAGATCAGGAGTGCGGGGGACGGGCACGGGGCGATCCAGACGGCCCGTGAGTTCCGGCCGGACGCCGTCGTGCTCGACATGATGCTGCCGGACATGGACGGGCTGACCGTGCTGGGCCGGCTGCGCCGTGAACTGCCGGACGTGCCCGTCCTGTTCCTGACCGCCAAGGACGCCGTCGAGGACCGGATCGCCGGGCTCACCGCCGGTGGCGACGACTACGTCACCAAGCCGTTCAGCCTGGAGGAGGTCGTCGCGCGGCTGCGGGGGCTCATCCGCCGGTCCGGTGCCGCCGACCGGCGGTCCGACTCCGTACTGGTCGTGGGCGGTCTGACCCTGGACGAGGACAGTCACGAGGTCTCGCGGGCCGGGGAGTCCATCCACCTGACCGCCACCGAGTTCGAGCTGCTGCGCTTCCTCATGCGCAATCCCCGGCGGGTGCTCAGCAAGGCGCAGATCCTGGACCGGGTCTGGTCGTACGACTTCGGCGGGCAGGCCAATGTGGTCGAGCTGTACATCTCGTACCTGCGGCGGAAGATCGACGCCGGGCGGGAGCCGATGATCCACACCCGGCGTGGGGCCGGTTACCTGATCAAGCCCGCCGCGTCATGAGCGGACGACGACGGCCGCGTCCGCGCAGGCGCCGAGGCAGGCAGCCGCGCACCCTGCGGACGCGGCTCGTCGTCGCGTCCGTGGTGCTGATCGCCGTCGTGGGCGCGGTGATCGGCACCGTGACCACGCTGGCCCTGCGGTCGCATCTGTACGCGCAGCTGGACGGCGGGCTGCACGAGGCCGCCCGGCGCGTGTCCGGCGACTTCGGCCCACCCGGCCAGGGCAAGACCGGCCTGCCCGGAGCCCAGCAGAACGGCCGGGCCGACGGGGAGACGAAGCTCTCCGAGTTCGTCGTCCACGGCCCGCAGCCGCAGTACACGATCGTCGCCAAGGTCCGCAGCGGCAGCGCGGCCGAGGGCAAGGTGGGCTACAAGTCCACCGACACCCTCCAGATGAGCGCCAAGTCCCTCGGCCGCGCCCAGCTGGCCGTCCTCGACTCCGTCGTACGGGACCGGAAACCGCACACCGTGGACGTCCCGGGACTCGGGTCCTACCGCGTCGAGTACGCCTCCGGCCCCGGCGGCGACTACTACGTCGGCTTCCCCACCACGGAGACCGACGGCACCATCAACGCGCTGATCCTCATCGAGGTCAGCGTCACCGTCGCCGGGCTCGTCGCCGCCGGTATCGCCGGCACCGTCATCGTCGGCGTGGCCACCCACCCCCTCCGCAGGGTCGCCGCCACCGCCACCCGGGTCTCCGAAATCCCGCTGCACACCGGTGAGGTGAAGCTGAGCGAGCGGGTGCCGGAGGCGGAGTGCGACCCGCACACCGAGGTCGGCCAGGTCGGTGCCGCGCTCAACCGCATGCTGGACCATGTCCACGGCGCCCTGCACGCCCGGCAGCAGAGCGAGATGCGGGTACGGCAGTTCGTGGCCGACGCCAGTCATGAGCTGCGCACCCCGCTCGCCTCCATCCGGGGATACGCGGAACTCACCCGGCGCGGCCGCGAGCAGGTGGGGCCCGACACCCGGCACGCGCTCGGGCGGATCGAGTCCGAGGCCGGGCGGATGACCCTCCTGGTGGAGGACCTGCTGCTGCTCGCCCGGCTCGACGCCGGACGCCCGCTCCAGTTCGAGCACACCGATCTCGTCCCCCTCGTGGTGGACACGCTCAGTGACTCCCGCGCGGCCGGCATGGACCACAACTGGCGGCTCGACCTGCCCGACGAACCGGCCCTGGTCTCGGCGGACGCGGCACGGATCCAGCAGGTGCTGGTCAATCTGCTGGGCAACGCCCGCAAGCACACCCCGCCCGGTACGACGGTCACCGCGCGCGTGCAGCGGCGCGGGCCGTGGATGTGCGTCGACGTGGAGGACAACGGGCAGGGCATTCCGCCGGAGCTGCTGCCGCACGTCTTCGAGCGGTTCGCCCGGGGGGACTCCGCGCGGTCCCGCGCCACCGGGTCCACCGGGCTGGGGCTCGCCATCGTGCACGCCGTCGCCGCCGCGCACGGGGGTGCCGTGACCGTGGAGAGCGTGCCCGGCCGCACCGTGTTCACCGTGCGGCTGCCCGCGCTCGCCCCGGCCGTCCCCGGGCCGGCATCCGCAAGGGACCGGCCATCGCACTCACAGGCGCAGCACAGTGCCACCACATGGGTGCGACAGGGCGCCTGACGAGAGTCGGTGCCATGCGAACCGACACTTCTCCCGGCACCCTGCCGGCGCGGGAGCACCTCCCGGCCACAGACGCCGGTACGCCTGTCCTGGACGTAGTGATCCCCGTCCACAATGAGGAGAAGGACCTCCAGCCGTGCGTCCGCAGACTGCACGAGCACCTCAAGCGCACCTTCCCGTACGCGTTCCGCATCACGATCGCCGACAACGCGTCCACGGACACCACCCCGCTGGTGGCGGCGCGGCTGGAGGCGGAGGTCCCCGAGGTCTCCCACTTCCGTCTGGAGCAGAAGGGGCGGGGGCGGGCGCTGCGGACCGTGTGGTCCGCGTCCGAGGCGCCGATCCTCGCCTACATGGACGTCGACCTGTCCACCGACCTCAACGCCCTGCTGCCGCTGGTGGCGCCGCTGATCTCCGGCCACTCGGACCTGGCGATCGGCTCCCGGCTCGCCCGCACCTCCCGGGTCGTCCGAGGCCCCAAGCGGGAGTTCATCAGCCGGACCTACAACCTGATCCTGCGCGGCTCGCTGCAGGCCCGCTTCTCGGACGCGCAGTGCGGCTTCAAGGCGATCCGGCGGGACGTGGCCCAGGTGCTGCTGCCGCTGGTGGAGGACACCGGCTGGTTCTTCGACACGGAGATGCTGGTCCTCGCCGAGCGGGCGGGCCTCAGGATCCACGAGGTGCCGGTCGACTGGGTCGACGACCCGGACTCCACCGTGCACATCGTGAGGACGGCCACCGACGACCTCAAGGGCGTGTGGCGGGTCGGCAGGGCCCTGGCCACCGGTTCGCTCCCGCTGGACCGGCTGGCCCGGCCCTTCGGTGACGACCCGCGCGACCGCGAGCTGCCCGACGTGCCCAAGGGGCTGGCCCGCCAGCTGGTCGGCTTCTGCGTGGTCGGCGTCCTGTCCACCCTCTTCTACCTGCTGCTGTACAGCGCCTTCCGGCAGTTCACAGGGTCGCAGTGCGCCAACGCCCTCGCGCTGCTGGTCTCGGCCGTAGCCAACACGGCCGCCAACCGGCGGCTCACCTTCGGGGTGCGCGGCCGGGGCGGCGCGGTACGGCACCAGGCGCAGGGCCTGGTCGTCTTCGGCATCGGCCTCGCCCTGACCAGCGGCTCGCTCGCGGCCCTGAACGCGGCCACCGACACCCCGGCGCACTCCACCGAGCTGGCGGTGCTGGTCGCGGCCAACCTCGCGGCGACCGTGCTGCGGTTCCTGCTCTTCCGCGCCTGGGTCTTCCCGGACCGGGACGAGACCGTCGCCGGGCGGTCGCACGAGCAGCCGTACCAGACCACTCAGTTCCGCCACCCGGGGGATGCCCGATGACCGCAACGCAGTACGACCCGCCGATGACGGCGCCCCCGCGGTCCCCCGCGGCCGGTGAGCCGAGGCAGCCGTTCGCGCGCCGAGTGTGGCGCGGCCGGCCCGAGGACCCCCGCTGGGCGCGCCCGGCCCTCCTCGGCCTGCTGACCGCCACCCTCCTGCTCTACCTCTACAACCTCAGCGCCTCCGGCTACGCCAACTCCTTCTACTCGGCGGCCGTCCAGGCGGGCAGTACGTCCTGGAAGGCGTTCTTCTTCGGCTCGCTGGACGCGGGCAACGCCATCACCGTCGACAAGCCGCCGGCCTCGCTGTGGCCGATGGAACTGTCGGTCCGCGTCTTCGGCCTGAACTCGTGGGCGATCCTCGCGCCCGAGGTGCTGATGGGCGTGGCGACCGTCGCCGTCGTGTACGCGGCCGTGCGCCGCCGGTTCAGCCCCGTGGCCGGTCTGATCGCGGGCGCGGTGCTCGCGCTCACCCCGGTCGCGGCGCTGATGTTCCGGTTCGACAACCCGGACGCCATGCTGGCCCTGCTGATGGCGGTGGCCTGCTACCTCGTCGTCCGGGCGGTGGAGGACGGCCGTACCGGGTGGCTAGTGTGGGCCGGGGCCGCGATCGGCTTCGCGTTCCTCGCCAAGACGCTCCAGGCGTTCCTGATCCTGCCGCCGCTGGCCGTCGTGTACGCGGTGTGCGCGCCGGTGCCGCTGGGGAAGCGGTTCGGGCAGCTGGCCGCGGCGACGCTCGCGCTGGTCGTCTCGGGCGGCTGGTGGGTCGCGATCGTCGAGCTGTGGCCCGCTTCCTCCCGCCCGTACATCGGCGGCTCGCAGAACAACAGCTTCCTGGAGCTGACCTTCGGCTACAACGGTTTCGGCCGCCTGAGCGGCGACGAGACCGGCAGCGTGGGCGGCGGCGCCGGCGCGGGCGGCACCGGCAGATGGGGCGAGACCGGCTGGGACCGGATGTTCAACTCCGAGATCGGCGGCCAGATCTCCTGGCTGCTGCCCTCCGCCCTGATCCTGCTGGTCGCCGGCCTGGTCGCCACACGCAGGCTCGGGCGGACGTCCGTCACCCGCGCCTCGTTCCTGGTCTGGGGCGGCGCGCTGCTGATGACGATGATCGTCTTCAGCTACATGGCGGGCATCTTCCACCAGTACTACACCGTGGCCCTCGCCCCCTACCTGGCGGCCGTGACCGGCATGGGCGCCGGGCTGCTGTGGGAGCGGCGGCGGGAGCCGTGGGTGGCGGTCACGCTCGCCGCGTCCGTGGTCGCGGCGGCGGTCTGGGGGTACGTCCTCCTGGGCCGGACCTCCGCCTATCTGCCCTGGCTGAAGTGGGTCGTCCTCGTCGGCGGCCTGGTCGCGGCGTTCGGCCTCGTCTTCGCGGGCCGGATCTCCCGTCAGCTTGCCCTCGGGGCGGCGGCGGTGGGCCTCGTGGCCGCGCTGGCCGGTCCCACGGCGTACACCCTGAGCACGCTCCAGGTAGGTCACACCGGTTCGATCGTCACGGCCGGTCCGGCGGGCGCGAGCATGATGGGCGGCCGGGGCGGGGGTCCCGGCGGCGGTGGCGGCATGCGGGGCGGCTTCGGCGGCGGCATGCCCGGTGGGCAGGGGCAGCAGAACCAGCCGGGCAACGGTTTCCCCGGTGGCGGCGGGATGCCGGGCCAGGGTCAGCAAGGCCGGCAGGGGCAGCAGAACGGCAACGGCTTCCCCGGCGGCGGCCGGATGGGCGACGGCGGTACGGGCGGAGGCGCCGGCGGCGCCGGCGGCCTGCTGAACGGCGCGAGCGTGTCGGCCGAGGCCGAGAAGCTGCTGGAGAAGGACTCCGGGAAGTACACCTGGGTCGCCGCGTCCGTCGGCTCCCAGAACGCGGCCGCCTACCAGCTCGCCACGGGCGACCCGGTGATGGCGATCGGCGGCTTCAACGGCACCGACCCGTCCCCGACGCTCGCCCGGTTCAAGAAGTACGTGGCGGAAGGGAAGATCCACTACTTCATCGCCGGCGGCGGCATGGGCGGGGGCGGCGGCACCAGCGGTACGGCCTCCTCGATCAGCTCGTGGGTCGAGAGCACCTTCAAGAAGGTCACGGTCGGTTCGGCCACCTTCTACGACCTCACACAGAGGAAGACCAGCTGACGGAAAACCGTGTTGTACACCGTATAGCTAGCGCTATACGGTGTACGGCATGTCTGCTTCCCCGGCCCAGCCGCAGGGCCATCCCCAGCGCTGGCTGATTCTCGGCGTCATCTGTCTCGCGCAGCTCACCGTGCTGCTCGACAACACCGTCCTGAACGTGGCCATCCCCTCGCTCACCCGCGAGCTGCACGCGACGACCTCCGACATCCAGTGGATGATCAACGCATACTCCCTGGTGCAGTCCGGCCTGCTGCTCACCGCGGGCAGCGCCGCCGACCGCTACGGCCGCAAGAAGATGCTGATCACGGGGCTCGCCCTGTTCGGCGTCGGTTCGCTCGTGGCCGGACTCGCCGGCAGCACCGGCCAGCTGATCGCCGCACGGGCCGGCATGGGCATCGGCGGCGCGCTGCTGATGACCACCACGCTGGCCGTGGCGATGCAGATCTTCTCCCCCGAGGAGCAGCCGAAGGCGATCGGCATATGGAGCGCCGTCAACGCGCTGGGCTTCGCCGGCGGCCCGCTGATCGGCGGCTTCGTGCTCGACCACTTCTGGTGGGGCGCGATCTTCCTGATCAACATGCCGGTCGCGGCGCTGGGCCTGGTCGCGGTGGTGATCCTCGTACCCGAGTCCAAGAACCCGCGCGGAGACCGCCCGGACCTGGTGGGCGCGGTGCTGTCCACCATCGGCATGGCCTCGCTCGTCTACGCGATCATCTCCGGGCCGGGGCACGGCTGGACGTCGGCACGGGTGCTCGGCACGGCGGCCGTGGCGGTGGTCGTGCTGGGTGCCTTCGCCTGGTGGGAGAGCCGGGTCGACGAGCCGATGCTCGACATCCACTTCTTCCAGGACCGGCGGTTCACCGGTGCGGTCGCCGGGGCCGTGCTCATCGTGTTCGGTATGGGCGGCGCGCTGTTCCTGCTGACGCAGCACCTGCAGTTCGTGCTCGGGTACGAGCCGCTGGAGGCCGGTCTGCGGACCGCTCCGCTGGCGCTGACGGTGGTGGTGCTCAACTTCAGCGGGCTGTCGGCGAAGTGGTCGACGCGGATGGGCACGCCGGCCTCGATCGCGCTGGGCATGGTGCTCATGTCCGGGGGCCTGGTGTCCATCGCGGAGGTGGACTCCGGGGGTTACGCGGGGACGCTGCTCGGGCTGCTGCTGATCGGCGCGGGCTGCGCGGTCGCGAATCCGGCGATGGCGCACGCCATCATGAGCGCGATCCCTCCGGAGAAGGCGGGGGTGGGGGCCGGTCTCAACGGCACGCTCGCCGAGTTCGGCAACGGGCTCGGTGTGGCCGTCCTGGGTGCTGTGCTCAGCTCTTCCGTGGCGTCGGGGGAGTCCTTGTCCGCCGGACTGGGGGCTGGTCAGCTGGTGGGGGCCGTCGCCGTGCTGCTCGGTGGGTTCGTGGCAGCGGGGTTGCTCCGGCGGGCGGAGCGGGTGTCCGCCTAGCGGCTCGTCCTAGCATCGTGAGAAGCGATCCGGGTGACAGGAAGGTGCGCCGGTGACGAAGGCAGCAGGTCGGTCGGCGCGGGACAGCGTGTGGCGGGAGGGCAGGCCCCGCCGCGGCGGGCGCAGTGGGCAGCCGTCCGGGCTGGACCGGGAACGGATCACCGAGGCGTCCGTGCGGCTGCTGGACGCCGAGGGGCTCGCCAAGTTCTCCATGCGGCGGCTGGCGGCCGAGCTGGACGTCACCGCGATGTCCCTGTACTGGTACGTCGACACCAAGGACGACCTGCTCGAACTCGCCCTGGACGCGGCCTTCGCCGAGCTGCGGCTGCCCGACCCGGAGAACGCGGACGAGGACTGGCGGGAGCAGCTGCGGGCGCTGGCCACGGCGTACCGGGAGCTGCTGGCCCGGCACCCCTGGCTGTCCCCGCTGGCCGGCCGCTTCCTCAACATCGGCCCGAACGCGCTGGCGTTCTCCCGGGTGGTCCAGCGGGTCGTCCGCCGGGCGGGGCTGCCCGCGCACGGCGTGACCGGGGCGATCGCGGCCGTCTTCCAGTTCGTGTACGGCTTCGGGACGATCGAGGGGCACTTCTTCGCGCGGATCGCGGACACCGGGCTCAGCCCCGACGAGTACTTCGAGCAGGCCATGTCCGTCGTGGACGAGGTGCCCGGGACCGCCGACGTCATGAAGGAGTCCAAGGACCTGATGGCGGCCCGCGGCGGTGACACGGTGACCGAGATGCTGGACCGCGACTTCACCTTCGCCCTGGACCTGCTGATCGCCGGCATCGAGGCGATGGTCGCCCGCGGCTGACTACCCCTCGTCCGCCACGAGCCGGGCCGGGAAGCCGCCGGTGGCCACCGGCCCCCACCGCTGCGGGGTCACCCGGATGATGGACTTCCCCTGCTTGACCATCGCCGCGCGGTACTCGTCCCAGTCGGGGTGCTCGCCGGCGATGTTGCGGTAGTACTCGACGAGCGGTTCCACGGAGTCGGGCGTGTCGATGACCTCGGCCGTGCCGTCGATCTGGACCCAGGGGCCGTTCCACTCGTCGCTGAGGACGACCAGGCTGACCCGGGTGTCGCGCTTGGCGTTGCGGGTCTTGGCCCGCTCGGGGTAGGTGGAGACGACGATCCGGCCCGCGTCGTCCACGCCGCAGGTCAGCGGCGACGCCTGCGGCGAGCCGTCGGCCCGGCGGGTGATCAGCAGGGCGCGGTGACGGGGTCGTACGAAGTCCAGCAGCTCGTCCAGCGATACACGGGTGTTGGTAGCGATGTTCGGTGCCATGGGGGCAGCCTAGGGGCAGCGGGTGCCCCCGTGGCTGACCCTGCCGTGCCTACGCCTGGGGCAGCGAGTCGCCCTGTACCGCCTGGATGTCCAGCTCCACCTTCAGCGTCGTACCGATCGCGGCGATGCCGGCCTGGAGGACCTGGTTGTAGTTCATCGCGAAGTCCTCGCGGTGCAGTTCGGCCGTCGCCCGGAACGCGGCCCGGGTGCCGCCCCAGGGGTCGGCGCCGCTGCCGAGGTAGGCGAGGTCCAGGTCCACCGGTCGTACGACCCCGTGCAGGGACAGCTCGCCGTGCACCGTCCAGCGGTCGGAGCCGGCGGGGGTCAGTCCCGTGGAGCGGTACGTGATCTCCGGGTGCCGCTCGACGTCGAGGAAGTCCGCGGAGCGCAGGTGGGTGTCGCGCATGCCGTTGCCGGTGTCGATGGACGACGCCTGGATCACCGCCTCCACCCGGGACTTGGCGATGTCGTCGGGCGCGATCTCGACCGAGCCGCCGAACTCCGTGAACCGGCCGTGCACGCTGGAGATCCCCAGGTGCTGGGCGACCGCGGCGACGGAGGAGTGCGCCGGGTCGATGGTCCAGGGGCCGGGCGGCGGCAGCTCGGTGCCGCCCTGCCGGGCCAGCGTCACGGTGCCGACCTCGGCCCGGCCGCCCGCCGTGACGATCGCGGAGGAGGCCGCGGGGGCGTAGCCGACGGCCGTCACGATCACCGTGTACGCCCCCGGGGCCAGCTCGGTGGTGTCCCGTACGGTTCCCTCGGTGTCCGTCTCGGCCCGCAGCACCTGCGTACCGGTCATGTCGGTCACCGTGACGACCGCGTGCGACACGGCCCACCCGTCCCGGGTACGGATCTTCGCGGTCAGTCCCATCCCGTTTTCTCCCTGCAAAATCTTATAAATCGGTCGTATGAGACCGGCCCGCGGCGGGCGCGCCCTCCGCTCAGGGCGCGCGCCGCCACGGGCCGGGGTGTGAACTACTCGCCGGGGTGGGCGAGTTCGATGTCGTGGCCGTCGACTCCGGGGCCGGTCACGGTCAGCGCGGTGGCCACCGGCGGGTAGCCGGTCGCGATGACGGTGTACTCGCCGCCGTCCAGGTCGGTGAAGGCGTACGCCCCGTCCGTGCCGGTGGTGGCGGTGCCGACCACGTTGCCCGCCTGGTCGACCAGGGTCACCCGGGCGTCGGCCAGCGGACCGTGCGGGGCCCGGACGACACCCTGGAGCAGGGCGCCGGCGTCCAGGTCGACCTCGACGCGGGTGACGCCGGTGGCGCCGACCTCGACCGGCAGGGCCCGCGGCCGGAACCCGCTCGCGTTGACCGCGACGGTCACCGTGCCCGGCACCAGGTCGGTGAGGGCGAAGTCGCCCTGCTCCCCGGTGGCGGCGGTGGCCAGCAGGTCACCGCGCACATCGGTGACGATCACCATGGCGTCCTTGACCGGCAGCGCGCTCCCGGCCGCCCGGACCACACCGGTCAGCCCGCTGGTGCCGCTGAGCAGGATGTCGTACGACAGCGGTTCCCCGCCCACCACGACGGTGGAGGCCTGCGGCTGGTAGCCGTCGGCGGAGGCGATCAGGACGTAACTGCCGGTGCCGGGCGCGTCGAGCGCGTAGGAACCGTCGGCCTGGGCGACCGAGCGGCCCAGCTGGCGGCCGGACAGCGAGATCAGGGTGACCGCGGCCTGCGGGACCGGGGCGCTCTCGGCGCCGCGGACGAAGCCGTGCACCGGGGTGCCACCGGAGGTGCCGGGCTCCGCCACCGTGGCGACGGCCGTCATCGGCAGGGTGGCCGTGGCGGCGGCCTCGGTGCCGTCCTGCGTGGTCATGACCGGGGCGGCCCAGCTCGGGACCTCCTCCGCGGCGGGGGCCTCGGCGGCGGTGGCCTGAGCCTCGGCCGGGGCCTCGGCGGGGGCGTCGCCGTCGGCGGACTGCGCGAGTGCGCCCTTGGTCTTCAGCGGGACCTCCTTGATGAACAGCGTGATCAGGAAGGCGACGGCGGCGAGGCCGCCGGCGATGAAGAAGACGTCGGCGATGCCGTGGCCGTAGGCGCTCTCCATCAGCGTCCGGATGGGCGCCGGGAGCTTGTCCATGTCCGGGATGGTGTCGGTCGAGCCCGAGCTGCCGGCCAGCGCCTGCTGGTACTTGGGGCTCAGGGCGGAGACGCCGTCCTCGACGTAGTGCGTGATCCGGCGGGACATCACGGCACCCAGCGCGGAGACGCCGACCGCACCGCCGAGGGAGCGGAAGAAGGTGACCGTGGAGCTGGCCGAGCCGAGGTCGGACGGCGCCACCTGGTTCTGCGTGGCGAGCACCAGGTTCTGCATCATCATGCCGATGCCGAGACCCAGCAGGACCATCCAGATGGCCATCTTCCAGTACTCGGTGTCGTAGCGGAGGCCGCCGAGCATCATCAGGCCGGCCGTCACCAGCACGCCACCGCTGACCAGCCAGGCCTTCCAGCGGCCGGTGCGGGTGATGAACTGACCCGAGACGGTCGAGGAGACGAACAGACCGCCGATCATCGGGATGGTCATGATGCCCGACATGGTCGGGGACTTGTCGCGGGCCAGCTGGAAGTACTGGCTGAAGAACACCGTGCCGGTGAACATCGCGACACCGACGAAGAGCGAGGCCAGAGAGGCCAGCGTGATCGTGCGGTTCCGGAACAGGCGCAGCGGGATGATCGGCTCGCTCGCCCTGGACTCGACGAGCACGAACAGCAGGCCGAGGACGATCGAACCGCCGACCATCGCGTAGGTCTGCCAGGACAGCCAGTCGTACTTGTCACCGGCGAAGGTGACCCAGATCAGCAGCAGGGAGACGGCGGCGGAGATGAGGCTGGCGCCGCCCCAGTCGACCTTGACCTCCCGCTTGACCACGGGCAGGTGCAGGGTCTTCTGCAGCACGATCAGCGCGATGATCGCGAAGGGGACACCGACGTAGAAGCACCAGCGCCAGCCCAGCCAGGAGGTGTCGGTGATGACACCGCCGAGCAGCGGGCCGCCGACGGTGGCGACGGCGAAGGTGGCCCCCAGGTAGCCGGAGTAACGGCCCCGCTCGCGCGGGGAGATCATGGCCGCCATGACGATCTGCGCCAGGGCGGACAGACCGCCGACGCCGATGCCCTGGACGACACGGCAGGCGATCAGCATGCCGGCGTTCTGCGACAGGCCGGCCGCCATCGAGCCCAGGACGTAGATGACCAGGGCTATCTGGACGAGGGCCTTCTTGCTGTACAGGTCGGCGAGCTTGCCCCACAGGGGAGTGGCCGCGGTCATCGACAGCAGGGCGGCGGTGACCACCCAGGTGTAGGCGGACTGGCCGCCCCCCAGGTCGCCGATGATCTCGGGCAGGGCGTTGGAGACGATCGTGGACGACAGGATCGCCACGAACATGCCGAGCAGCAGCCCGGACAGGGCCTCCATGATCTGCCGGTGCGTCATCGGGGCGTGGCCTGTGCCTCCCCCGTGCTTGGCGTGAGCCCGCACACCGGCTGGTGTGGTCGTTGCCATGGGCTTCCTTTGCTTACGTGCTTGCGGGTGTACGGGTGGTCTCTTCGACTACGGGGGCGGGCAGCCTGAGCGGCGCGGACCGGCAGTCGCCGAAGGACTCGCGCAGGCGGCTCATCAGCCGGATCAGCTGGGCGACCTCCTCGTCGGTCCAGTCCGCCAGCCGCTCGGCGAGCAGATGCGTGGTCCGCCGGGACAGCTCGTCCAGCTGCGCCAGACCCGCGGGCGTCAGGCGCACGATGCGCGAGCGCTTGTCCGCGGGGTCCGGGTGCCGCTCGATCCAGCCGCGCGCGGCGACGTGCGCGACATGCCGGCTGGTCACCGACATGTCCACGGCGAGCAGCTCAGCGAGCTTGCTCATGCGCATGTCTCCGTGGCGGCCGAGCAGGGTCAGCACGGCCGCCGAGCCGGCCGGGCAGTCGGGCGGCAGGATCCGCCCCAGGTCCCGTTTCACGGCTCCGACGGCACTGAGCTGACGCGCCAGCTCTTCGAACTGCGCCTGCTCGGCCATCACACCTCCCGTATTCGTTGCTTGGGGCAACCATAGATCTGTTTGGTTGCTGAAGGCAAACAAATCGGGGGGCGCTCGACGCAAAAACTTGGCAAAGGCAAGTATTGCGAACGTAAACATGCAGGTCGCTGCGGGTGGGCTGCCCCTGTCTGTCCCGGTGGCCCCCCACTTGGGACCCCCGGCCCGACTTCGCTAAGGTCTCGGGGCATGGCTAACACCCAGGGCCCCCAGGGCAATTACGACCCTGCCGGCAGCACCCAGATGTTCCGCGCGTTCGTCGACGAGGCTCCCCAGGGCCGGCAGCAGCAGGCGGCCTCCTCCGGCCCCCGGGTCGGTCTGATCATCGGGATCGTCGTGGCGCTCGCCGTGGTGGCCGGCGTCGCCTGGCTGGCGATGAAGTAGGGATCAGCCCCACTCGACGGAGACGTCCCGCGTCTCGATGTGCATGCCGAGCGGCACCCGCCAGGCATCGACGCACACCGTCCATGTGGGACTCCTGCGCGCGCCCGGCGCGAGCGGCACCGGCAGCCGGACGGTCGACTCGACCGTCGCCCAGTCGATGCCGAGCGCGCCGATGATGTGCGTCCCGAACGTCACCTCGCCCGAACGCACCGCCGTGCCTCCCGAGTTGTGGAAGCCGACGGTCACCTCCTGGCACCAGCGCCGGTCGGTGTCCTCGGTCGCCGGATCGCCCCAGGACAGATCGGCGGGCGCGGCGGGCGTCGTACGGCTGGGCGCCGGGCTGGGCGAGCCGGCCGGCGGAGTCGTACGACCGTCCGGGCCGCGGTCGGGTTCCGGAGTGCCCGGGGCGGGGGCCGTCCCGTGACCGGCGGGTGTGTGCTCTGCGGTCGGTGTCCCGGCGGCGGAGCCCGAGGCGGCCGAACCGTCCGGGCGGACCGCGGAGTTGCTCTCGCGCGGCGGCCTGCCGCTGCCGCTGTCGCGCTGCTTCTCCCCGTCCAGCGGTACCAGTGCCACCGACTCCGACGGGGTGACGGCGGCCGGACCGCCCTGGCCCGCGCCGACCGCGGTGTAGCCGCCGCCCGGACCGCCGCCCCCGCACGCGGCCAGCACCCCGCCCAGACAGACGACGGCCGCCGACGCTGCCGTAACGGCGCCTCGGCGGCCACGCGTCCATGTCGTCGTACGAAGCATCCCGGTACGAAGCATCCGGCCATGGTGGCTGACGCTCCGTCAGATAGGAAGCCTCAGGGGCTCAGTGCCTCATCACCTCGGTGCCTCAGTCCGAGATGAGCCCTTCGCGGAGCTGGGCCAGGGTGCGGGTGAGCAGGCGGGAGACGTGCATCTGGGAGATGCCGACCTCCTCGCCGATCTGCGACTGGGTCATGTTGGCGAAGAAGCGCAGCATGATGATCCGCCGCTCCCGGGGCGGGAGCTTGGCCAGCAGGGGCTTGAGGGACTCGCGGTACTCCACGCCCTCCAGGGCCGAGTCCTCGTAGCCGAGCCGGTCGGCCAGGGAGCCCTCGCCGCCGTCGTCCTCGGGGGCCGGTGAGTCGAGGGAGGAGGCGGTGTAGGCGTTGCCGACCGCGAGGCCGTCGACCACGTCCTCCTCGGAGACGCCGAGCACGGCGGCCAGCTCCGTCACCGTGGGGGAGCGGTCCAGCTTCTGGGACAGCTCGTCGCTGGCCTTGGTGAGGGCCAAGCGCAGCTCCTGGAGGCGGCGCGGGACGCGGACCGACCACGAGGTGTCGCGGAAGAAGCGCTTGATCTCGCCCACGACCGTCGGCATCGCGAACGTCGGGAACTCCACGCCCCGTTCGCAGTCGAACCGGTCGATCGCCTTGATCAGGCCGATCGTGCCGACCTGGACGATGTCCTCCATCGGCTCGTTGCGGGAGCGGAAGCGCGCCGCGGCGTACCGGACCAGCGGCAGGTTCAGCTCGATCAGGGTGTCCCGGACGTACGCCCGCTCGGGGCTGTCCTCGTCCAGCGCGGCCAGGCGCAGGAACAGCGAGCGGGACAGGGTGCGCGTGTCGATGTTGGCCGTGGCCGGCGCGGCCGGGACGGCCTCGGCGGCCGGGTCGGCAGCCGGGGACGGCACGGCTTCGAGGGCCGTGACGCCCTCGAAGCCGTCGAGGACGTCGAGAGCGTCGAGCTCCTTGGGCGCTGCCTCGCTCTTCGTGGGCGTCAGCACCTTCGAGCTGCCCTGGTCTGCGGACATGCCACCCCCTTTGGGTCGCGGGACGGTCGCGGCGGCGTTGTCTTTCGAGCAACGCAGCCTTCACCTGAATACCGGAGCCGGAGCCACGGCAAACGCGCTTCCCGCAGAATGTCACATGTCGGCAACGCGCTGTAGCGACATGTCGACACATGAGATCCGAATCGGCCCTGGAAAGAAGGGGTCTGACGGATATTCGGGTCCCAACTGTCGGCATCCGCCCTGGTGAGCGATTCGCTCGCGCCGGTTACCGCTCGATCGGGTTTGCGATGCAGTGCTGTTCGGGCCGTGCTTCCGTGCGCCCGCTATGCATCAGCCGAACGCCCGCTGTGCTTCGGTCCGTCGTCTGCTATGCGTCGATCCGATTTGCGGAGCGCAGCCGCTGGAAGCTACGGGCGAGCAGTCGGGAGACATGCATCTGGGAGACGCCGAGTTCCGCGCTGATCTGTGACTGGGTGAGATTGCTGTAGTAGCGCAGGAGGAGGATTCGCTGTTCTCGCTCGGGGAGTTGGACGAGGAGATGGCGGACCAGGTCGCGGTGTTCCACGCCGTCCAGGGCCGGGTCCTCGTAGCCGATGCGGTCGAGCAGGCCGGGCAGTCCGTCTCCCTCCTGGGCGGCCTCCAGCGAGGTGGCGTGGTACGAGCGTCCCGCCTCGATGCAGCTGAGCACCTCGTCCTCGCTGATCCGGAGCCGGTCGGCGATCTCGGCGGTGGAGGGCGAGCGGCCGTAGAGCGTGGTGAGGTCCTCCGTCGCGCTGTTGACCTGCACCCACAGCTCGTGCAGCCGGCGCGGTACGTGGACGGTGCGGACGTTGTCCCGGAAGTACCGCTTGATCTCGCCGACCACGGTGGGCATCGCGAAGGTCGGGAACTGCACGCCCCGGTCCGGGTCGAAGCGGTCGATGGCGTTGATCAGGCCGATGGTGCCGACCTGGACGACGTCCTCCATGGGTTCGTTGCGGGAGCGGAAGCGGGCGGCGGCGTAGCGTACGAGCGGGAGGTTCGCCTCGATCAGCGCTCCGCGTACCCGGTGGTGCTCCGGCGTGCCCGGGGTCAGCTCCTTCAGCTCGGTGAACAGCACCTGGGTCAGGGCACGCGTGTCGGCGCCACGGCGCTTCTCCGGGGCCGGCGGGGGCGGGGTGGACGCCTCTTCCTGGGGCGGCGCAGTACTGGCCGACACGGTCAACGCCACCTCTTCATCCGTCAATCATCGGTCAAAAGTGGTCATAGCATCACAAGAGATGTGCACTGTGTGCAAGCACCTCATAACGCCGTGTTGCGGTCAAATTCCAATAAGTTGGGCGCGTGGGATGCGCGAAAGCCCCCCGCCGGAACAGCGGGGGGCTTTCGGCGGAGCGTGGCTCAGATGTCGTAGTCGGCGATCACCCAGGTGGCGAACTCGCGCCACTGCGCGACGCCCGCCTGGTGGGCCGGGTGCTCCAGATAGCGCTTGAGGGCGTCGGCGTCCTCGACGGCCGAGTTGATCGCGAAGTCGTAGGCGATCGGGCGGTCGCTGATGTTCCAGCCGCACTCCCAGAAGCGCAGCTCCTCGATCTGGCCGCCGAGGGCCCGGAATGCCTCCACGCCCGCCACGACCCGCGGATCGTCGCGCTCGACGCCCTCGTTGAGCCTGAAGAGGACCAGGTGCCGGATCATGCGGTGTACCTCAGCTCTTTCCTCCGTTGGCGACCCAGGTCATGAAGTCGCCTATGGCCTTGGCCGCGTCCGATATGCCCTCGAAGCCTATCTGGACGTAGTCGGCCGCCTTGGCCGGGTCCGTGATGATCACGTACAGCGCGAAGACCACGAGCACGTACACGGCGATCTTCTTGGCGTTCACCGCCACCTCGGCCTCCCCAGTGCCAGTGCCCCAGAGGGCCCCCTGCTGCCGGCCGCGAGTGTAACCTTCGGGCCCTCGCGCCCGGCCAACAGCCCGCCGGTGACGGGCCGTTATGCCCGTCTTGGGGCCGGAACACGCGAAAAGGCCCCGCATATGCGAAAGGCCCCGCCGGTGTCGGCGGGGCCTTTCTGCAAGCGGTAGCGGAGGGATTTGAACCCTCGGTGACTTGCGCCACACTCGCTTTCGAGGCGAGCTCCTTCGGCCGCTCGGACACGCTACCGAGGGAGACCTTACAGCAAAGTCCGGCGATGTTTGAAATCGGTATTCACCGGTCCCGGAAGAACTCCGTGAGAACCCGGGCGCACTCCGTCGCGAGAACGCCCTCGATGACCTCCGGGCGGTGGTTGAGCCGTCGGTCGCGCACCACGTCCCACAGGGAGCCGGCCGCGCCCGCCTTCTCGTCCCGGGCGCCGTAGACCACCCGGTCCACCCGGGACTGGACGAGCGCGCCCGCGCACATCGTGCACGGCTCCAGGGTGACGACGAGCGTGCAGCCGGTCAGCCGCCACTCCCCGAGCCGGGCCGCCGCCCGCCGGATCGCCAGGACCTCCGCGTGGGCCGTGGGATCACCGGTGGCCTCGCGCTCGTTGTGCCCGGTACCGAGCACCGTCGTACCGTCCGGGGACAGCACGACGGCGCCGACGGGGACGTCCCCGCCCCGGACGGCCAGCTCGGCCTCCTCCAGGGCCAGCCGCATCGCGGCCCGCCAGGGGTCCCGTACCGGGTCCGGTGTGCCCCGCGGGTCCTGTGGCCGGGTCAGCGGACGGTCTCCAGCACCTCCGAGGCGCCCAGGGCCTCGGCGATCGCGTTCAGCGCGTCCTCGGCGTCCAGGGCGCGCAGCTCCTTCTCGCTGATGCCCAGGTCGTCCAGGATCTCGCTGTCGCCCACCGGGCTGTGCGGCACCGCGTCGGCGGCGGTCTCCTCCTCGTCGTCCTCGGACTCACCGTCCTCCGTGCCGTCGAGGTCCAGGGAGTCCAGGTCCGGGCCGTCGTCCGCGCCGGGCTCCCGGCCGAGCAGTTCGTCGGTGAGCAGCAGCTCCCCGTACGAGCTGCGCTGGGCGGCGGCGGCGTCCGAGACGTAGATGCGAGGGTCGTCCTCGCCGTCCACGCGGACTACACCGAACCAGGAGTCCTCCTGCTCGATCAGCACGAGCACCGTGTCCTCGTCGGGAGAGGCTTCCCGGGCCAGGTCGGCCAGATCCGACAGGGTCTCCACATCGTCCAGCTCTGTGTCGCTCGCTTCCCACCCGTCTTCGGTGCGCGCGAGCAGTGCGGCGAAGTACACCGTGACTCTCCCACTGGTCATAGGCGTGCCGGTTGGGGGTCCCCCCGGCGGAGGTACGTGGGCGGAGAGAGCCTGGGCTCCGAGCCCCACCCACTCGGAATCGTGGCAGAAACAAGACGCTCAGGGGACGTCTTCGGCTCCCTGTGTCTGGCTGTTTCGACCGCGGATCCGCGATCGGCTCAGCAGCGCGCTCATTGCCGCCACCTGCGGATCGTACGCGGCTTTTCCCCGCGCTCACGCACGCCCGCCTCGCCAACACCGGGGCGGGCGTGGATCTTCCGCTGCCGGAAAGGCCGCGCGGGACTACCAGCGGAACGTCCGCATACGCATCGCGTGGCGCAGCCGGGCGGCCTTCGCGCGCCGGGGCTGGACCCGGGCGCGCAGCTCGCGGGCCTCGGCGAGATCGCGGAGGAACTGGGCGCGCCGCCGGCGGCGCTCGGCCTCGCTCTCGGGCTTGTCGGGATCGGTCCCCGCGGACTTCGTCCGGCGGCCGGCCGGCGCGCCGGCGGGCCCGGAGGCGTCTGCGGGAAGGTCAGGCAGGTCAGACACGTCACACCACCCCAGTCCGTCCCTCCCACTTTCCCCCGGATGGCCGGTTTGACGCCAGCGTGAGGGTGACCCGCGGCGCAGGTACCGTTAGGGGCATGCGTCTCCATGTCGTCGACCACCCCCTGGTCGCCCACAAGCTCACCACGCTGCGCGACCAGCGCACCGACTCCGCGACCTTCCGGCGACTCGCCGACGAACTGGTCACCCTGCTCGCCTACGAGGCCACGCGGGACGTGCGCACCGAGGCCGTCGACATCCAGACACCGGTCGAGCGCACCACGGGCGTGAAGCTCGCCCGCCCGCGCCCGCTGGTGGTGCCGATCCTGCGCGCCGGCCTCGGCATGCTGGACGGCATGGTCCGGCTGCTGCCGACCGCCGAGGTGGGCTTCCTGGGCATGATCCGCAACGAGGAGACGCTGCAGGCGTCCACGTACGCCTCGCGCATGCCGGAGGACCTCTCGGGCCGCCAGGTGTACGTCCTGGACCCGATGCTGGCCACGGGCGGCACGCTGGTCGCGGCGATCCAGGAGCTGATCAAGCGCGGCGCGGACGACGTGACGGCGGTGGTCCTGCTGGCCGCGCCCGAGGGTGTCGAGGTCATGGAGCGCGAGCTGGCGGGGACGCCGGTCACGGTCGTCACGGCCGCCGTGGACGACCACCTCAACGAGCACGGCTACATCGTGCCGGGGCTGGGCGACGCCGGGGACCGCCTCTACGGGGCGGCCGAGTAGCGTTCCGTGCCCCGTCGGGGCGCGCCGCTCAGCAGTTCTTCTTCGTCGGTGCCGTCGGCTCCGGTGCTGTCAGAGCCGTCAGCGCCTGGTCGGCGGCAGGCTGCTTGGTCAGCCCCCTGAACCCGTCCCCCAGGATGAGATCGACGTCGGTCCCCTTGCGGGCGTCGGCACGCGGCTCCGCGCCGCCGAGCTGCGTGCCGAGCACGGGCAGCGAGGTGTCCTGGGCGGCGGCGGAGCCGAGAAGTATCCCCGTGCCCCTGACCTTCTTGTCGAACTGCTTGCTCGCGTTGCCGACCTTGCCGATCCTGAAGCCGCGCTTCCTCAGCTCGTCCGCGGTGCTCTTGGCGAGCCCGGTGCGCCGGGTGGCGTTGTAGACGTTCACGGTGATCTGCCCGGGCCTGGGCTGGGGCTTCACCTGGGCCGCCGGGGCCGCCGCCGTCTTGGTCCGGCAGCGGGCGGAGCCAGCTGCCGCGGGCTTGTCGCCGCCGCCGGTGAAGACGTCGATGAGCTGCAGGGTTCCCCAGCCGATCAGGCCGAGCACGGCGACGGACGCCACTACGGCGGCCACGAGCCTGCCGTGCCGTCGGGGCGGACGCATCCGGGGGTACTTGTCCCCCGTGATCCGGTACTGGCCGCCCATGCCAGGGGGAGTCAGCATGCTCATGGGCGCAGCGTAGTGCGCCCGAGCGGCGATGCCTATCAGATGATCAGTCGATGCCGCTCAGCGGAACCCGAAAGGGCCAACGGCCGTGTCGCGCCGGGTCAGTCGAGTTCGAGCACGCGCGCGTGCAGCACCTGGCGCTGCTGGAGGGCGGCGCGGACCGCGCGGTGCAGGCCGTCCTCCAGGTACAGGTCGCCCTGCCACTTCACGACGTGCGCGAAGAGGTCGCCGTAGAACGTCGAGTCCTCCGCCAGCAGGGTCTCCAGATCCAGCTGCTGCTTGGTGGTCACGAGCTGATCGAGGCGGACCGGGCGCGGCGCGACGTCCGCCCACTGCCGGGTGCTTTCCCGGCCGTGGTCGGGGTACGGCCGGCCGTTTCCGATGCGCTTGAAGATCACACGGAAAGCCTACCGGTCAAGACGTTCCGGGCGCAGCCATGGCGGCCGAGTGCGGCGCTGGAAAAGATAGATCAAAAGGGGCATACGGGCTACTCCGGGTGCAGGAGCTCCTCGGCGCCGCCCGGCGGAGGCGATGGTCCGCCCCCGCCGGGGTCCGCTCAGCGGTCCCGGTCCTCGGGTGCCCGCTGCTGCTGGGGTGTCCGCTGGTCCGGCTTCGACGCCGTACCGCGCCGGGCCTCCGCGCGCAGCAGGGCGCGCAGGACGGCGTAGGGATCCTTGGGCATGGCTGTGCTGCTCCTTGCGTAGTGCCGACTGACCTCGCGGGGACGCGGGTCTGTCAGCAGCGCAGGACCACCGTGCGCAGCAGGGGCATGGCGTACGGCACCCGCGGCGTGGCGGGGCACGGCCGGCCCGCCGGGCGAGCGGGCGCAGGGTCGGGGAGGGGGGCCGGGCGCTCGGGCGTGTCGGCCCGGTGGACGGTGCGCGCCGGTGGCCGCAGGGGCGTGTCGAGCACGTCGTGCTCGGCCGTCTCGGCGGCCACGACGGGGTCCGGGGCCACCGCCTGGGCATCCAGGTGGGCGCCGGGCACCCACAGGGCGAGGAGCAGCACGAGGACCCGTAGCCAGGTACGGCTCCGTGGCGTGCTCCTGCTCCTGCTCACCTCGTCTGTCTCCCCGGGGCGGGCGGGGAGGGCTGCACGCCGGGCGCGAGATACGCCCGCTCGGCGTACCCGCACGGCGCGCGGTTGACGGCGGTCACAGCGCCTGCGGCACCTGGCGTGCCCGGCGGCGGATGCCGAACGCGGTGACGATCTCCACGATGCCCACCGCGACCAGCCAGATCCCCGCGACGAGGGTCAGCACGGCGACCGACTCGAACGGAGAGTCGATCAGTACGATCCCGGCGACGAACGTGAGGACGCCGAGGAAGATCTGCCAGCCCCGGGCGGGCATCCGGGAGTCGGAGGCGGCGGCCACGGTCTGGGTGATCCCGCGGATCAGCCAGCCGATGCCGATCCACAGGGCGAGCAGCAGGATCGACTGCATGGGCCCGCGGAAGCAGAGCAGGCCGAGCAGGATCGACAGCGCGCCGCTGATGAAGGCCAGCACGCGCAGCGAGGTCGCCCGGTGCGTGCCGAACGCGGCCACCAGCTGCAGGATCCCGCTGTACAGCAGGTAGAGGCCGAACAGCACGCCGGCGGCGAGCAGGGAGGCGCCCGGCCAGATCAGCACCAGGACACCGAGGACGAGGGAGCCGATCCCGGTGACCAGGACGACCTGCCAGGCGGCCCGGGACAGGGCGTGCAGTGGCCCCTCGAAGGGCAGCTCCGGCTCATGGCGGGCGTGGGACGGCTCCGCCGTGGGCGGGCCGCCGGACGGCGCCGCCTCGTGGACGTACCGATCGTCGTACGCGCGGTCCCGCTCCGGGCCGCTGCTCGGTATATCGGTCATGTTCCATGCTGGGAACGAGGGGGAGCGGGCGGCCACTGGAGTACGCCGACCGGGTGACGGCGCCGTGCGCCCGGGGGCGCCTTCGCCGCCCTATTTCTTCTTGGCCGCCTTCATCTCCTGCTTGTGGGCGCGCACCCTGGCCAGCGAGTCGGGGCCGGTGATGTCGGCGACGGACCGGAAGGACCGCGGCTCGCCGTAGGCCCCGGCGGCCTCCCGCCACCCCTCGGGGGCGACCCCGAGCTGCTTGCCGAGCAGGGCCAGGAAGATCTGCGCCTTCTGCTTCCCGAACCCCGGCAGGTCCTCCAGCCGCCGCAGCAGCTCGGCCCCGCTGCCGACGCCCCGCCAGACCGCCTCCGCGTCCCCGTCGTAGTGCTCGACGAGGTACGCGCACAGCTGCTGGATGCGCTTCGCCATCGAGCCCGGGTAGCGGTGCACGGCGGGCTTCTCGGAGAGCAGCGCGGCGAAGGCCTCCGGGTCCATCGCCGCGATGTCGTGCGCGTCCAGGTCCGCGGCGCCGAGCCGGTCGGCGATGGTCCGGGGCCCCTTGAACGCCCACTCCATCGGGATCTGCTGGTCCAGCAGCATCCCGGTCAGCGCGGCGAGCGGGGAGCGTCCGAGCAGCGCGTCGGCCGGGGGATCCTGGGCGAGGTGCAGGGTGACGTCCATGGGTCGATGGTCCCGCGCGCCCGCCCGCTCCGCCCGCCCGGCCCGCGCACGCTCCCCGTCCGTTCAGCTCGCGCGCCAGTACCCCAGTGCGTGCACCCGCTGCTTCGGCACGCCCAGTTCCTTGCGGACGTAGGCCGCGAGCGTGCGGGTGGTCGCGGTGTCGCAGGCGATCCAGACATACGGCTGCGGGGTCCCGGCGAGTACGGCGGGCAGCTCGGCGCGGACCCGTTCCACCAGGTGGGCGCCCGCGTCCCGGCGCGGCACCGCGCGTATCTCGTGCCGGCCGGGCTCGGTCCGGCTGGGCAGCCCCGCCGGTTCCCCCTCGAACCAGACGGTCGCCGGGGCGGAACCCAGGGCGCCGAGCAGGGAGTTGATGGCGGGCAGCGAGGCCGGGTCGCCGATCGCGACGACGTGGGAGGGCGCGGGGTCGGGGTTCTGGAAGCCGGTGCCCTGCACGGTGGCCTCGATGGTGTCGCCGGGCCGCGCGGCCCGCGCCCAGTCGGAGGCCACGCCCTGGTGCAGGGCGAACTCCAGGCCGAAGGTGCCGGTGGCCGGGTCGGGGTCGACCAGGGTGTAGGCGCGCTGGTGCGGGCGGCCGTCGTCGGAGAACCACAGCCGTACCCACATCGTAGGGTGGACGCCGGTCGCGGCGAGCAGTCCGCCGTCGCGCAGCCGGAGCCGGCGGTAGTGCGCAGTGACGTCCTCGGCTTCGAGGACGGTCAGTTCGAAGTCCTTGGCACGCAGCAATCTGAGGACCGCGCCTTCCCAACCCCGCCCCTGCCCCATGACCCCTCCATCGCTCGCGTACGATTCCGCCACAGAAAACTTAGGCAAGGCTAACCTAAAGCATAGGGAGATCCCCGGGTGACCATCGAGATCTACCGCGACGCCTGGGGCATCCCGCACCTGAGAGCGTCCGGCATCCGCGAACTCGCCCACGCCCAGGGCCGGGTCACCGCCCACGACCGGGCCTGGCAGCTGGAGGTCGAGCGGCACCGCGCCCAGGGCACCTCCGCCGCCTTCCTCGGCGCCGGGGCCCTCTCCTGGGACGTCTTCGCCCGCCGGGCCCGGCTCGACGACACCGCCCGCCGCTGCTTCGCCGCGCTGGAACGCCGGGACCCGGAGACGGCCGCGTGGGTACGGGCGTACGTCGACGGCGTCAACGAGGGCCTGGCCGCCGGTGCCCGCCGCGCCCCCGAGTTCGCGCGCAGCGGGCTCACCGCCGGCCGCTGGCAGCCGTGGACACCGCTCGGGGTCTGGCTCGGCACGCACATCCTCTTCGCCGGCTTCCCGGCCAAGCTCTGGCGCGAGCAGGCGATACGGCACCTCGGCCCCGAGTCCGTCGGCCTGTTCGCCACCGACGGCCCCGGCACCGCGGGCAGCAACGGCTGGCTCGTCACCGGCGAGCGCACCGCCACCGGCCACGCCCTCATCGCCGGCGACCCGCACCGGTTCATCGAGGACCCCGGTGTGTACCAGCAGATCCGCCTCTCCTGCCCCGAGTTCGACGTCGTCGGCCTGGCCGTACCCGGTGTCCCCGGCATCGCCCACTTCGGCCACACCGGCACGGCCGCCTGGGCCATCACCAACGCCATGGCCGACTACCAGGACCTCTACCGCGAGCGGCTCCGCCGCACCGGCGCGGGCATCGAGGCGCTGGGCCCCGACGGCACCTGGCACCGGGCCACCCGCCACACCGAGACGGTGGAGACAGCGGGCGAACCCCCGCTGGAGATCGAGCTCATCGAAACGGAACGGGGCCCGGTGATCGCCGGGGGGCCGGAGGGGCCGGAGGGGCCGGCAGCGGACGCCGTGCAGCCGGGCGGAGGCGGAGCCGAGGCGTTGGCTCTGCGCTACCCGCCCCGGGTCACCGAAGACCTCGGCTTCAGCGCCCTCCTCCCCCTCCTCCGCTCCCGCACCGTCGCCGACATCGACCGCGCCCTGGACGCCTGGACCGAGCCGGTCAACGTCGTCCAGGCCGCCGACACCGCCGGAGGCACCCTGCACCGCGTCGCCGGCAAGGTCCCCGTCCGCGCCGACGCCAACCGCCTGCGCCCGGTCCCCGCCTGGGAACCCGGCCACGACTGGCACGGCACGCACGAGACGCCGTACGCCGACCCGGCCGCCGAGGACGGCATCGCCGTGATGGCCAACGCCCGCGGCCCGGCCACCCCGCTCGGCGTCGAGTTCGCCCCGCCCCACCGCGCCGCCCGCATCCGCGCCCTGCTCGACGCCCGCCGTACCTGGACCGCCGACGGCATGCCCGCGATCCACACCGACACCCACCTGGGCTCCGCCGCGGCCCTCCTCGACCGCCTCGCCGCCCTCACGGACCTCGCCCCCGCCGCGGCGGCCCTCCGCGACCGCCTGCTCGCCTGGGACCGCCGCATGGAGGCGGACAGCACCGACGCGACGGTGTACGCGGCGGTGCGCGGCGCCGTCGTACGCCACCTCGCCGCGCACCCGGTGTTCGCCCCGCTCACCACGCCCCCGGCCTACCCGGACGTCCTGCTCCCCTGGCTGGCCCTCGCCCCCCGCATCGGCTTCGCCCTCGAACACCTCCTGCGCGCCGAGGACCTGTACGGCATCGACCGCGCCGCGGCCGTCCGCGCCGCCCTGGAGGAGGTCGCCGCCGCACCGCCCACCGGACCCTGGTCGGCCGCCCACCGCCTGGCCCCCTGGCAGGCCCTCCCGGCGGACCCGCACACCGGACCGGACGAGCCCGGTCTCGCCGGCGACCACGACTGCGTGCTCTGCACGTCCGCCGTCCCCGGTCTCACCGACCGCGCCGCCCGCGGCCCCGCCGCCCGCTACGTGTGGGATCTGGCCGACCGCGCGGGCAGCCGCTGGGTGGTCCCCTTCGGCGCCGACGGCGTCCCCGGCGCCGCCCACCACCGCGACCAACTCCCCCTGTGGCTCAGCGGGGAACTGGCCCCGGTGATCACCGACTGGTCTCTGCTCACCCCCGAACCGACCGAGGAATCCGATGACTGACCTGCACGTCCAGCACGTCGACGGCTACGGCACCGTCCGCATCCGCCCCCTCGACCCGGAGGGCGACGCGGACGTGGTCCACACCTGGGTGAGCGACGAACGCGCCGCGTTCTGGGGCATGAACGGCCTCACCCGAGCCCAGGTCGCCGAGATCTACGCCCATATGGCCACGCTCGACACCCACCACGCCCACCTGGTCACCAGGGACGACGAACCGGCCGCCCTGTTCCAGACGTACGAGCCGTCCGCGGACCGGGTCGGCGAGTGCTACGACGTCCGCCCCGGCGACCTCGGCGTCCACCTCCTCCTCGCCCCCGCCGGCCCCGAAGGCCCGCTGCCCGGCTGGACGTCCGCCCTGCTGGCGGCGGTGACGACGTACGCGCTGCTGGTCCTGGACCGGCACCGGATCGTGGTCGACCCGGACGTACGCAACACCAAGGCGATCGCCCGCTTCGAACGCCAGGGCTTCCGTCGCGGCCCCGCCGTCGTCCTCCCCGAGATCGACCTGCCCGACGTGTACCTGCCCGAGAAGCACGCCCAACTCGCCTTCCTGGACCGGGCGGTAGCCTTCCCCGGGTGACGACGCCCGAAGAGCTGAGGACGTGGCCGACGCCTGTGTGTTCCTCGCCTCCCCGCTCGCCTCCTGGATCACCGGCCACGACCTGGTGGTGGACGGAGGTGTGACCGCCCGCCCGACCTGGTGAGCACACGGGCCGTTCCGCGCGTACCTGTAGGGAGGCACGGGCGCAGACGGGGACGGAGGCCGAGGGTGCTGCACGACGGACACCGGGGACCGCGACGACCGCACCGGCCGGCCCGGCTCACCAGGGCCGTACTCCTGCTCCTCCCCGCGATCCTGCTCGGCCTCCTCGTCGGCACGGCGACCCCCGCCTCGGCCCACGCCGTCCTGCGCGCCACGGACCCCGGCGACGGAACCGTCCTGCGCACCGCCCCCCGCCATGTCACCCTCGCCTTCTCCGAGTCGGTCGGCCTGCTGACCGACTCCTTCCGGGTCTACGACCCCCACAACCACCGCGTCCGCACCGGCCCCGCCGGCCACGCCTCCGGCCGCTCCGACACGGCCCGCGTCACCCTCCCCGCCAAGCTCGCCACCGGCACGTACACGGTCGCCTGGCGGGTGGTGTCGGCGGACAGCCACCCGGTGTCCGGCGCCCTCACCTTCTCGGTGGGCAAGCGCACGGCGACCGCGGTCGCACCGCCCCTCGAACGCACGGAGGACCCGGCCACCACGGCCCTCCACACCATCGCGCGCTACCTGGCGTACCTCTCCCTGGCTCTGCTCCTCGGCACCGCCGCCTTCGTGGCGTACTGCCGCCCGCCGACGACGGCCCACCTGCGCGCCCCCGCCCTGGCCGCCGCGGCCGTGCTCCTCACCACCACGACCGCCCTGTACCTGCTGCGCGCCCCGTACGAGGAGGGCACGTCCCCCACGACGGCGTTCGCCGTCTCCTCCCTGACCCACACGGCGACGACCCGCCCCGGCCTGCTCCTCCTGGCCCGCCTGGGGCTGCTGACGCTGGCGGCGGCCTGCGTGGCCCTGCTGCGGACCCGCCGCACCCGGCTCCCGCGCCGTGCCACCCTCGCGGCGGCCGGAGTCCTCGCCCTCGCCCTGTCCCTGACCTGGTCGGCGTCCGACCACGCCTCGGCGGGCATCCAGGTCCCGGTGGCGATCGTCTCGGCCACGCTGCACCTGCTGGCCATGGCGGCCTGGCTGGGCGGTCTGGCCGCCCTCCTGTGGACGCTGCGGCGCACCCCGGCACCGGCAGGGCTGCCGGCCACGGTCCCGGCCCGCTTCTCCCGCCTGGCGTTCGCCTCGGTGACGGTGCTGGTCGTGACCGGCGTCTACCAGTCCTGGCGGGGCCTCGGCTCCTGGCAGGCGCTGACGGACACGACGTACGGCCGCACCCTCCTGGCCAAGCTGGCGGCGGTCACCGCCCTCCTCCTCGCGGCGGCCTGCTCCCGCACGTTCACCGCCCGCCTGAGCCGGGCGGCGGCGACACCCGCCCCCGCCCGCGTCCCCGAGCCGGCCTCGGGCCCCCCGCTCCCCCCGGAGCGTCCCCCGGCCCCCGCCACGGCCGTCCCCCTGCACCTCCTGCGCCGCTCGATCCTGGCGGAGGCGACGGCCTCGGTGCTGGTCATGGCCCTGACCACGCTGCTGAGCAGCACCGTGCCGGGCCGAGCGGCCACGGAGCCCGTGCAGCCGGCCCTCCCGGCGACGACGGGCATCCCCACGGCCTCCGTCACCACGATCCCGTTCGACGTCGGCACCCCCGGCGGCCACGGCAAGGTCCAGATCACCCTGGACCCCGGCCGCGTCGGCACCACCTCGGTCCAGGCGGTGATCTACGGCCCCGACGGCGGCCTCTCCACGGTCCCCGAACTCCGCGTCACCCTCACGCTCCCGGCCCAGCGCGTGGGCCCCCTGGACACCAGGATCACGGACCGAGGCGGCTACTGGACCGCCGACAGCTTCACCATCCCCCTCCCCGGCACCTGGACCCTCAAGGCGACGGTCCGCGTGTCGGACGTGGACCAGGTGACGGTGTCGGCTCCGGTGCGGGTGACGCGGTAGCGGGAGGCGAAGCCTCGAAGGTGGCGACAAACGCCAGAGGGCCGGACCGCTTTCGCGGTCCGGCCCTCTGGGCTGGCGGCGCGCGTACAGGGCCGTCCACCTGCGTTCATGGGTGGGCTCTTCACCGCAGCACGGGAGACGGCCCGCGGCCAGTTGCCGGAGCCGCCGTCATTCGTGGACCTAGGCTGCCTTGGGCCGCGCCGCGCGTGGGCCCGAGGCGGGCTCCTGTGCGTCGAGTGGCAAGGCCTCGTCTTCCCCGAAGTCGGGGGCCTGGAAGGGGTTGGTCGTCGCCGGAGGCGGCGATGCCGCAGCGGAGCAGCGGGGTTGCCCTTCCAGGGCGGAAAACAGCGACGTCAGATCGATGAGAGGACTCTCTTTCGTTGCAGGTCCCTGAAGGGGCCTGGTGTGCCGTGACCGGGCACATCGGTCCTACAGTTTGGTCATCTTGCCGTACGGGCTCAAGATCCGCATTTGCGCCGAGCCGAAATCCACGAGCGCCGCGATTCCGTCCTCGATGCCGATGACTCGGCCGAGGCCGTACATGTCGTGTGTGACCTGGTCGCCCACGGCGAAGTGCTTGGGAGCAGGTGTGACCGGAGCCTTGAAGGGGCTGGTAGGCAGATGACGCTTCGGCGCAGCAGGCTTTGTCATGACTCAGTATGGGCCTACGTGTGTCCCGTTCGCTGTGGCCGTCGGCACAGATCCGGACGGGAACGACCGCTTCATGCCAGTGACCTGCGGTTTCGAGACCTGGTGAGGCGAAACTGGTCCGTGGGTCCCCATCACTGACCATGGCTGACCCCTGCATCTCGCACGGTTGTGGCCCGAACATCAGCCGACGGTAGTCAGCCACGTACAGCGATCAGAGCCACCGTCGTCGCTACGCCGCCCATCGCGGCCTGGATCGGCCCGGTCAGAGTGGGGCGCACGCGCACCAGTGCGCCGAGCACCAAGGCGTGACCCTTGACGAAGAGGCCGGGAACGTCCTGGAGGCGAGCTCAATACCTGTCCCGATGCCAACTGAGACGGACAAACGCCAGAGGGCCGGACCACTGAAGCGGTCCGGCCCTCTGGGCTGGCGGAGGATACGAGATTCGAACTCGTGAGGGGTTGCCCCCAACACGCTTTCCAAGCGTGCGCCCTAGGCCTCTAGGCGAATCCTCCGCCGGAAACATTACATGACCGAGGGGAGTGCTCGCGAACCCGTTCTCGCAGGCTCGCATCGGGTACAGCCCGCAGGCCGCCATCGGGTACTGTGGGCACAGCCCCTCACGCGGCGCTATCTGACTGAACTCCCCCAGGGCCGGAAGGCAGCAAGGGTAGGTCGGCTCTGGCGGGTGCGTGGGGGGCGCTTGCGTTCCCGGGGTCCGCGGGCGGAGCCCGTTGTCGGTGGGCCCCATTAACCTCGTATGCGTGTCGTCTCTCGCGCTGTACCGCCGCTATCGCCCGGAGACCTTTGCCGAGGTCATCGGGCAGGAGCATGTCACCGACCCGCTGCAGCAGGCGCTGCGGAACAACCGGGTCAATCACGCGTACCTGTTCAGCGGGCCGCGCGGCTGTGGCAAGACGACCAGCGCGCGCATCCTGGCCCGCTGTCTGAACTGTGAGCAAGGTCCCACACCGACCCCGTGCGGCGAGTGCCAGTCCTGCCGGGACCTGGCCCGGAACGGGCCCGGATCCATCGACGTCATCGAGATCGACGCGGCCTCTCACGGTGGTGTGGACGACGCCCGTGAGCTGCGCGAGAAGGCGTTCTTCGGCCCCGCCGCCAGCCGGTACAAGATCTACATCATCGACGAGGCCCACATGGTCACGTCGGCCGGCTTCAACGCCCTGCTGAAGGTCGTCGAGGAGCCGCCCGAGCACCTCAAGTTCATCTTCGCCACGACCGAGCCCGAGAAGGTCATCGGGACCATCCGGTCGCGGACCCACCACTACCCCTTCCGGCTCGTGCCCCCGGGCACCCTCCGGGACTACCTGGGCGAGGTCTGCCAGAAGGAGACCATCCCCGTCGAGGACGGCGTCCTGCCGCTCGTCGTGCGCGCCGGCGCCGGTTCCGTGCGTGACTCCATGTCCGTCATGGACCAGCTCCTCGCCGGTGCCGGCGCGGAGGGTGTGACATACGCCATGGCGACCTCCCTCCTCGGCTACACCGATGGTTCCCTGCTCGACTCGGTCGTGGAGGCCTTCGCCACCGGAGACGGAGCCGCCGCCTTCGAGGTCGTCGACCGCATCATCGAGGGGGGCAACGATCCGCGCCGCTTCGTCGCCGACCTGCTGGAGCGCCTGCGGGACCTGGTGATCCTCGCCGCCGTGCCGGACGCCGTCGAGAAGGGGCTCTTCGACGCCCCGGCCGACGTCCTGGAGCGCATGCAGGCCCAGGCCGAGACGTTCGGCGCGGCCGAGCTGAGCCGCGCCGCCGACCTGGTCAACGAGGGCCTGACCGAGATGCGCGGCGCCACCTCGCCGCGCCTCCAGCTGGAACTGATCTGCGCCCGCGTCATGCTCCCCGCCGCCTACGGCGACGAGCGGTCCGTGATGGCCCGTCTCGACCGCCTGGAGCGCGGCGTGGGCTTCTCGGGCGGCGCCGGCGCGCCGGCCATGGGCTACGTCCCGGGCCCCGAGGCCCACGGCGGCGCCCTCGCGCCCGGCGGGGCGTCCGTTCCGCCCGGTGGGGGGCCCGCGGCAGCCCGTGCGGCTGTCCGGGCCACGGGTGCGCCGGGTGCCCCGGCGGGTGTTCCGGCGGCGGGCCCGAGTGCCCCTGTCGAGCCGGCTCCGGCCGCCGCTCCGGGGCCCGCTCCCGCTCCTCCGGCGCCTACGACACCCGCTCCTGCCCCGGCCCCGGCCGTTCCGGCAGCTCCTGCGCCCGCTGCTCCCGCGGCCCAGTCCCCGGCCCCTGCGGCCCCCGCCCCCGCCCCCGGCGCCTGGCCCACCGCCGCCCCCGCCGGCAGTGGCCGGCGGCCCGGTGGCTGGCCCACGGCGGCCGCTCCCGCGGGCGGCCAGCAGGGCCAGGGCCAGGGCCAGGGTCCCGGTGGCCCCAGCGGCTCCGGCGGCCCCGGCCGAACGGCCCCAGCCCAGTCACCGCAGCCGAGCCAGCACGCGCCCGCGCCGGTCCCCGCCCCGGCCGCCCCCGTCGGCGGTCTCGACCCCCGCGCGCTCTGGCCGAACATCCTGGAGGCCGTCAAGAACCGCCGCCGCTTCACCTGGATCCTGCTCAGCCAGAACGCCCAGGTGACCGGCTTCGACGGCACCACCCTCCAGCTCGGCTTCGTCAACGCCGGCGCCCGCGACAACTTCGCCGGCAGCGGCAGCGAGGACGTGCTGCGGCAGGCGCTGGCCGAGCAGTTCAACGTGCAGTGGAAGATCGAGGCGGTCGTCGACCCGTCCGGCGGCGGCTCCGCCCCGGCCCCGGGCGGCTCCTCCGGCTACGGCGGAGGCGGCGGCTACGGCGGCTCTCCCGCCGGCGGCTACGGCAGCACCCCCGGCGGTGGCTACGGCGCCCCGGCCGCACCCCGCCCTGCGGCCTCCCAGCCGGCCCCGCAGGCGCCCGCCGCGCCCCAGGGCGGCGCCCCGGCGGCGCCCGCACCGGCCTCCCGGCCGGCCGCCGCCTCCGAGCCGCCGCCCGTCGCGCCCGAGGACGACATCCCGGAGGACGACGACCCCGATCTCGACGAGTCGGCCCTGTCCGGCCACGAGCTGATCGTGCGGGAGCTGGGCGCGACCGTGGTGGAGGAGTTCTCGAACGAGTGAGGAGCCGGTAGGAACGGGGGAGGAGCCGGGTGCGGGCGCACGGCGTCCGTGCGCGGCTTCCGGAGACGGGCTTCCGGAAATCGGCTTCCGGAGATCGGTTCCGGGAGACGCGAACGGCCCTTTTGGAGGAACATCCGACAAACCCGGGCCCCGGTCTTCGGTGACCTTGCCATTAGGCTGACCCCGTGAAGGTCCTCGTCATCGGCAGCGGCGCCCGCGAACACGCCCTGTGCCGCTCCCTGTCCCTCGACCCCGACGTCACCGCGCTGCACTGCGCCCCCGGCAACGCCGGCATCGCCGAGGTCGCCGAGCTGCACCAGGTCGACGCGCTCGACGGCGCCGCGGTGACCGAGCTGGCCACCGTTCTCGGTGCCGAGCTGGTCGTCGTCGGCCCGGAGGCCCCGCTGGTCGCCGGTGTGGCCGACGCGGTCCGCGCGGCGGGCATCCCGGTCTTCGGCCCCTCCGGCCAGGCCGCGCGGATCGAGGGCTCCAAGGCCTTCGCCAAGGACGTCATGGCGCGGGCGGAGGTGCCGACCGCCCGCTCCTACGTGTGCACCACCGCCGAGGAGGTCGCCGAGGCCCTGGACGCCTTCGGCGCCCCCTACGTCGTCAAGGACGACGGCCTCGCCGCCGGCAAGGGCGTCGTCGTCACCTCCGACATCGAGGCCGCCAAGGCGCACGCCGCCGGCTGCGAGCGCGTGGTGATCGAGGAGTTCCTCGACGGCCCCGAGGTGTCCCTCTTCGCCATCACCGACGGCGAGACCGTCGTCCCGCTCCAGCCCGCCCAGGACTTCAAGCGCGCCCTGGACGGCGACGAGGGCCCGAACACCGGCGGCATGGGCGCGTACTCGCCGCTGCCGTGGGCCGACCCGAAGCTGGTCGACGAGGTGCTGGAGACGGTGCTGCAGCCGACGGTGGACGAGATGCGCCGCCGGGGCACGCCCTTCTCCGGGCTGCTCTACGCCGGCCTCGCGATCACCTCGCGAGGGGTCCGGGTCATCGAGTTCAACGCCCGTTTCGGCGACCCGGAGACCCAGGTCGTGCTGGCCCGGCTGAAGACGCCGCTGGCCGGTGTCCTGATGGCCGCCGCCACCGGCAACCTCGCCGACCTGCCGCCCCTGCGCTGGAGCGAGGACGCGGCCGTCACGGTCGTCGTCGCCTCCCACAACTACCCGGACACCCCGCGCACCGGCGACCCGATCACCGGCCTGGACCGGGTGGCCGCCGAGGACGCCCCGCACGCGTACGTGCTGCACGCCGGCACCAGGCGGGACGGGGACGCGGTCGTCAGCGCGGGCGGACGTGTGCTGTCCGTCACGGCCACCGGCGCGAACCTGGGCGAGGCGCGCGAGCGGGCGTACCGGGCGGTGGGCCGGATCGGCCTTGACGGCTCGCAGCACCGCACCGACATCGCGGCGAAGGCGGCGCGGACCGCTCAGGCGTGACACCGGCGGGCTGAAAGCCCCGGTCGCGCGCACCCTCGTACCCGATCAGGCCCCGGAGAGAATCCGGGGCCTGATCTTTGCTTTCTGTCACCCAGCTCTGACCAAAGCCATTCCATCGAGTGAGCAATCGGCTATCCGGCTGACGTGGGACTGGGCCCCAACTAGGGTGCCGCGCAAGCGTTCCGGCACTTGGCCCACCGGCATTGCGATGTCAGTGGCGGGTGCCACAGTGGGGGAGTGAGCAAGACCAGGGCTGCACGCGATCGGCGGGGAGGGGGCGAGGTCGGCACGTGAGCGGAATCGGTGTGGAGGCGGGTGCGCAGGCCGCGCGCTCCCGGGCCCTCGCCGTGCTGCGGGTCCGGGGCCGGGCGCTGGCCGTGGCCCTGCTGCCCGCGGGCGCCGCGGTGATCCTGCTGACCGGCGCCTCCACCGGCCATCTCGTCGGCCGGGGCTGGGACGCCGCCCGCTGGACGGTGGGCGTGCTCGCGGTGCTGGTGCTGCTGGCCGCGGCCGGTATCGGCGTGGTCGTGGCCCGGTCCCGCCCCGCGATGAGCCCCACGGTGCCGATCCCGGAGGAGTCCGCCCCGGACCTGTACCGGATGGTGCGCGACCTGGCCGACCGGCTGGACGTGCCGGCCCCCTCGGCCATAGCGCTCACCCCGGACTGCGACAGCTGGCTGGAGGACCGTACGCACTCGGCGCACGGCCCGCCCCCGCGTCCGGCGCCCGACGAGATAGCGGGCCCGGGCCGCCGCCGGACCCCGGTCGCACCGGTCCTGGTCATCGGCTCACCGTTCCTGTGGTGGATGCGCGTCGGCGAGCTGCGCGCGGTCCTCGCCCCGGTCGTCGCGGGTACGGGCCCTTCGGCGCACCCGGACATAGCCGCCGCCCGCCGCTTCGTGCGCGGACTGGACGCGGCCGTGGCCGTCGCCTCGACACCGGGCCGCTGCCCGCTGACCCGCGGGGTGTGCGCGGCCCTCGGCTGGGTGGCCCGGCTGTTGCTGCGGGGCTGCCGGGAGCATGCGGCGCAGATGGAGCGCGGGGTCGCGGCGGCGGCGGCCGAGCGCGCCCAGGCGGTCGACTACGGCCTGCGGATCGTCGCCCAGGAGCAGGTCGGGCTGGCCTACGCGGGCTGGGACCGGCTGCTGACCAGGGTCGCGCTGCCCGCCTGGCGGATGGGCCGCTGGCCGTCCCGGCTGGACGCGGGCGTAGTGGCGGCGCTGACCGAGCTGTCCCGCCGCGACCGGCTCGCCGAGGGCTTCGCCTCCCGGCTGGGCGAGCGCCCCGCCTGCGACCTCCTGGAGGAGCCCGGCGTGGTCGACGAGGCCGCCTCCCTCCTCGCCGCCCGTCTCTTCCACGGCGGTCCGGCCGAGTCCGGCCCCGACTGGGCGCCCGTGGACTGGCAGGCGTATCCGGAGGAGGTCGTGGACCGCACCTGGCGCGCCGACGCGGCCCGGCTGCACCGCGTCCTGGACTCCTTCGGCGTCCGCCTCTCCCCCGACCCCCGGCATCCCGACCCCGGCGGCCCCACCTTGGCCCGCCTCCTGGACCACCTGGCAGAACCGACGAGCCTCACCCGCACTCCCGCCACCCCAGAGCCACCGGAAACTCCACCCACCACCCACCCCAACAGCCCCACGCCGCCCGACACCACCACCACAGCCCCCACCGGGGCCGCCCCCGGCGGTGCCGCACTGGCCGAGACCGCCTCCAGTGAGACCGTTCCAGCCGAGGCTGTCCCCACGGAGGCTGCGCCGGCCGGGCTGGGCTCCATGGACGCCGCTTCGGCCAGGTCTGCCTCCAGCGAGGCCGCTTCGCCCGAGGCTGTCCCCAGCGGGGCCGCCTCCTCCGAGGTCGCCTCCAGCAAAGCCGCTCCGGCTGGGGCTGTCCCCAGCGGCGCCGCTCCAGCCGAGGGCGCCCGCACCGACGTTGCGCCGGCCGAGGTTGCCCCCACGGACGCTGCACCGGCCGGGGCTGGCCCCACGGACGCTGCGCCGGCCGGGGCTGGCCCCACGGACGCTGCGCCGGCCGGGGCTGGCCCCACGGACGCTGCGCCGGCCGAGGTCGGCCCGACAGACGCCGCTTCGGCCAGGGCTGCCTCCAGCAACGCCGCTCCGGCCGAGGCTGTCCCCAGCGAGACAGTCCCCACCGACACCACCCTTCCCGACCCCGCCCCCGGACGCAGCCTCTGGCCCCCCTACGACGACGAAGAGGACGCTGATCCTGCCACCGAGCGGAGTGCCGCGCTTGCTGCTGGGCTGAGTGCTGAGCTGGCTCGGGAGGAGGCTGCCGGGCCGGATGACGGGGCGGCTCGCCGGAGTGCCGAGAGGGCCCTGTGGGACGACTGCGACGGCGTGTTGCCGCCCTTCCCGCTGCACCCCCAGCGCACCGCCCGCGAGCTGCTCGCCGATCACGTCACGGCGATGGTGTGCTGCGCGGCTGTCGACACCGCCGGCGCGGTCCCCGCCCTGGACTGGCTGGACGGGCCGTCCCTGCTGCTGGGCGGCGAGCGGGCCGCGGATCTGACGCCCAAGGTCCTCAGCCTGATCGAGAAGGGAGACCCGGGCCCGCTGCGCGAATGGCTGGCCCGGTCAGGAATACGCCCCGAGAAACCCGTGCGGCTCGTCTGACCCCCAGGAACCCGCCGTACCCGCAGTAACGGAGAGGCGACTTCCACTTAAGGCCAATTCGCAACGAAACGTGACCGAGCCCGTGCGTTATGTGATGTGCTGGGATCGACCAGGCCTTTGGCAAAGGCACGCGACATACGACAGCACAGCGAGAACAGCGAGCACCACCGAGACAGACACGGGGGCATGAGGGAGGGGAGCGACCACCATGGCCTCGGACCACATTCGCCGCTGGGAGTCCGGAGCGCTCGCACACGCCGTCACGGACCCCTTCGGTCAGGGCCCGGTGCCCTGGCTGCGCGGCAGTGAGACCTACTACGACGACGCCGGTCATGTCGTGCCCTGGTACGTGGACCCGGGCCCGCAGGCGCCGCGCGCGGCCGGCTCCGGCCCCCGCTCGGCCGACGACGTGCACCGCCAGATCAAGGGCTTCACCGCCACCGGCGCGGTAGCGCCCGGCGAGGCGATCGACTTCCACATCACGGTCGACCCGCCGCAGGAGTTCAGCGTCGACATCTACCGCATCGGCCACTACGGCGGCGACGGCGCGGCCAAGATCACCACCAGCCCCCGGCTCTCCGGCATCGTGCAGCCCGCGCCGCTGACCGCCGACCGCACGGTCTCCTGCCACCACTGGTGGCTGTCCTGGCGCCTCCAGGTGCCCTCCTACTGGAGCATCGGCGCCTATGTGGCCGTCCTCACCACCGCCGACGGCTACCGCTCCCACGTGCCGTTCACGGTCCGCGACGACCACCCCGCCGACCTGCTCCTGCTGCTGCCGGACATCACCTGGCAGGCGTACAACCTCTACCCGGAGGACGGCCGCACCGGCGCCAGCCTCTACCACGCCTGGGACGAGAAGGGCCGCCTCCTCGGCGAGGCCGACGCGGCCACCACGGTCTGCTTCGACCGCCCGTACGCGGGCGCGGGCCTGCCCCTGCACGTCGGCCACGCCTACGACTTCATCCGCTGGGCCGAGCGCTACGGCTACGACCTCGCCTACGCCGACGCCCGCGATCTGCACGCCGGCCGCGTCGACCCCACCCGCTACCGGGGCCTGGTCTTCCCCGGCCACGACGAGTACTGGTCGGTGCCGATGCGCCGGGCCGTCGAGGACGCCCGCGACCGCGGCACCTCGCTGGTCTTCCTCTCCGCGAACACCATGTACTGGCAGGTGGAGCTGGGCCCGTCCCCGTCCGGCGCCCCGGACCGGCTGCTGACCTGCCGCAAGCGCAAGGGGCCGGGCCGGCCGGTGCTGTGGCGGGAGATCGACCGGCCGGAGCAGCAGCTGGTCGGCATCCAGTACGCGGGCCGGGTGCCCGAGCCGCACCCGCTGATCGTCCGCAACGGCGGCCACTGGCTGTGGGAGGCGACCGGAGCCCAGGAGGGCGACGAGATCGACGGCCTGGTCGCCGGCGAGGCCGACCGCTACTTCCCGCGCACCCCGCTGCCGGAGCACGACGAGCGCATCCTGCTCGCCCACTCCCCCTACACGGACAACGACGGCGCCCTGCGCCACCAGGAGACCTCGCTCTACCGGGCCCCCTCCGGCGCCTGGGTGTTCGCCTCCGGCACCTTCGCCTGGTCCCCGTCCCTGGACCGCCCCGAACACGTGGATCCCCGCATCCAGCGGGCCACGGCGAACCTGCTGGACCGCATCTGCAAACGCGACTGACCCCTGGTCGTACCCCGATCACCCGCATACGGGAGAATCGAGGCACTTGGACAGAGCCACGGGGAGGAACCGTGTCCGGATTCGTAGAAAAGCCCGAGCCGATCGAGGTTCCGGGCCTGGTGCACCTGCACACCGGAAAGGTGCGCGAGCTGTACCAGAACGAGGCGGGCGACCTCGTGATGGTCGCCAGCGACCGCATGTCCGCCTATGACTGGGTGCTGCCCACGGAGATCCCCGACAAGGGCCGTGTCCTCACCCAGCTCTCCCTGTGGTGGTTCGACCAGCTGCGCGACCTGGCCCCGAACCACGTCCTCAGCACCGAGCTGCCCGAGGGCGCCCCGGCCGACTGGGCGGGCCGCACGCTGATCTGCAAGTCCCTGAAGATGGTCCCGGTGGAGTGCGTGGCCCGTGGCTACCTCACCGGCTCGGGCCTGGCCGAGTACCAGGAGTCCCGGACCGTCTGCGGCCTCGCCCTCCCCGAAGGCCTCGTCGACGGCTCCGAACTGCCCGCCCCGATCTTCACCCCGGCCACGAAGGCCGAGGTCGGCGAGCACGACGAGAACGTCTCCTACGAGGAGGTGGCCCGTCAGGTCGGCGCGGAGACCGCCGCCCAGCTGCGCCAGGCCACGCTCGCCGTGTACTCGCGGGCCCGGGACATCGCCCGGGACCGGGGGATCATCCTGGCCGACACCAAGTTCGAGTTCGGATTCGAGGGCGACACGCTCGTCCTCGCCGACGAGGTCCTCACCCCCGACTCCTCCCGCTTCTGGCCGGCCGACCAGTGGCAGCCGGGCCGCGCCCAGCCGTCGTACGACAAGCAGTTCGTCCGCGACTGGCTGACCTCCGCCGAGTCGGGCTGGGACCGCAAGAGCGAGCAGCCCCCGCCGGCGCTGCCGGAGCGGGTGGTGGAGGCGACCCGGGCGAAGTACGTGGAGGCGTACGAGCGGCTGACGGGCACCAGCTGGGCATGACACGCCAGGCCCCCGGGGAACCGGGGGCAACGCGAGAAGCCCCCGGCCGGAACCGGGGGCTTCTCCATGGAGCGGACGACGAGGCTCGAACTCGCGACCTCAACCTTGGCAAGGTTGCGCTCTACCAACTGAGCTACGTCCGCACTGCGCTGCTGCGCGAGAGCAACTATACCCAACCTCGCTCCCGTGCGAGACGCACTGCCGCATGACGATTTTCGGCGCCGAGCTTCGTGACGGCCGAGGACAGGTAGTTCCGCACGGTCCCCGGCGACAGCGCGGCCCGCTCGGCGATCTCCGTGACCGGCGCCCCGTCGGCCGCCAGCTCCAGCACCTCGGCCTCCCGCGCGGTCAGCGGCGAGTCCCCGGCGGAGATCGCGTCGGCGGCCAACTCCGGGTCGACGTAGCGGTTTCCGGCGTGCACGGTCCGGATGATCTCGGCGAGCCGCTGTGCGCTGACCGTCTTCGGGACGAACCCGCGCACACCGGCCGCGAGCGCCCGTTTCAGATGCCCGGGCCGCCCGTGACCGGTGACGATCAGTACCTGGCAGCCGGGCAGTTCGGCGCGCAGGGATGTGGCGACCTTCACACCGTCGGCGCCCGGCATCTGGAGGTCCAGGACGGCCACGTCGGGTGCGTGCGCCCGGGCCATCGCCAGCGCCTCGGGTCCGCTCGCCGCCTCCGCGACGACCAGCAGATCGTCCTCCAGCGAGAGCAGTGCGGCCAGCGCACCCCGGATCAGATGCTCGTCGTCGGCGAGCAACAGCCGTACCTGGCTGCTCATGCGATGACTCCACTCACTTTCTGCATCAAGGGCACCTCCGCCACCACCCGGAACCCGTCCTCCCCGACGGTCCCCGCCTTCAGCGTGCCGTCGACCGCGGCCAGCCGCTCCCGCAGTCCGGCGAGTCCGGAACCCCCACCCCCGTCGGGGGTTCCGGACGCGCCGTCGTTCTCCACCGTGAGCACCACATGCCCCTCAAGTACCGTCAGTGCCACGGTGCATCGCCTGGCATCCCCGTGCCGCAGCACGTTCGTGGTGGCCTCCCGCACCACCCAGCCGAGCGCGGACTGCACCCCGGCAGGCAGCCCCGCGGCCTCCGCGCGGACCTCGCAGTCGATCCCGGCCGCAGCCAGCACGCCCTGCGCCCCGGCGAGTTCGACCCCGAGGTCGGCCTCCCGGTAGCCGCGTACGACCTCTCGCACCTCCCGCTGCGAATCCTGGGCGATGCGCTGCACCTCGATCATCTGCTCCACCGCCTCCGGCCGCCCCCGCCGGGCCAGTTGCACGGCCAGCTCGCTCTTCAGAGAGATCACGGAGAGGTTCCGCCCCAGCACGTCGTGCAGATCCCGCCCGAACCGCAGCCGCTCCTCGGCGACGGCGAGCCGGGCCTCGATCTCCCGCGCGCGTTCCGCATCCCAGACCACGGAAAGGGTCCAGGCGCCGCAACGGGCGGCCAGCCAGGAGAAGCTCGCGGAGAAGACGATCACCGTGCCCGTGGCGAGGGTGCCGAGACCGCTGGGGCGCCCGATCGCGACGGCGGCCGTGATCAGTGCCGCGAGGGCAGCGCTGCGGCGCAGGAACACCGTGAGGGGCACGGTGAACGCGTACGGCAGCCCGAACGGCACGAGTACGGCCCCGATCATGAACCGGATGCCGAGCGGATCGGTGGCGCCGGCCGCGGCGAGCGCCACGGTCAGCGCGAGCGCCAGGCCGAGCAGGGCGGCGGGAGCGCGCATGGCACGCGGCGGCAGTTCGGCGCGCCCGAGGTAGTGGTCGACCGCGGGCCGGAGAACCCGGTGCGCGGCCACGCACTGCAGCAGGTCCACGAGGGCCAGCAGCCCGCCGAGCGCCATCGGCACAGGCCGCCGCTCGAGCCCGCCCACGAGCGGCAGGAGCAGCCAGGTGAGCGGGAACGTCCAGACGGTGGCGTGCCAGGTGGCCATCGACTGCAGCTCGACCCGTTCGGCCTTGCTGCGATCCCGCCAGTACCGCTGCTGCCACCGCCGTATCCGCCCGACCATGTGCTCCCCCGTGCTCAGCGTCGCGGTTCCCACCGGAACCGCCGCCGTACAGCAAACACCGCCACCACGGTCCAGGCCAGCGCGGTCGCGACGGCGCCCAGCGCCTCGTACGCGCTCAACTGGCCGGTCCAGCCCGCCCGGACCAGCCGGATCGCGGGGGAGAGCGGGAGGAGTTCGCAGACGGAGGCGACCTTCTCCGGCATCAGCTCGGTGGGGAACGTGATCCCGGAGCCGGCCATCGACACGAACACCAGGGGCAGCGCGGTGACCTGGCCGCTCTCCACGGTCCGGGTGAAGGACGCGGTGAGCGCGGCGAGGGCGGCGCTCAGCACCAGCCCGGCCAGCAGCCCCAGCAGGATCAGATACGGCGCCTTCGGTGCCCCGGTGTCCAGCAGCACCGCGCAGCCGACGCACAGCAGCAGCGCCTGGCCGAGGCCCACGCAGACGGCCGGCAGGGCCGTGCCGGTGAGGATCTCGGCGTCCGAGAGCTCGCCGGTGCGCAGCCGCTTCAGGACGAGTTCCTCGCGGCGGGCGACGTAGGCGTTCACCAGGGAGGTGTAGACGGCGAACAGGAAGGAGAAGCCGATCGCGGCCGTCATCATCACCGCGCCGACGGTCAGCCCCTCCTTCTTCAGGTCCAGCTGGTCGATGGCGGGCCGCACGCTGAAGGGCAGGGCGAGCGGCATGACGAGCGCGGTGAACACGACACCGCGGTTGCGGCCGAGCAGGGCCAGCTCGGCCCGGGCCAGGGCGCGCAGCCGGCGGCCCGCCGGTGCCCATGCGACGCTGCTCATGCCATGACCTCCTGCTGCTGGGCGATCCCGAGGAACGCCTCCTCCAGCGAGGCCGAGCGGACGTCGAGCCCGCGCAGTTCGACGCCGGCCCGCTCGGCCCAGACGAGGACGGCGGTGGCGGTCCGCTGGAGTTCCAGGGTGCGCAGCCGTACGACCCGGCCGTCCAGCTCGTGCCCGCAGACGCCGAGGTCGGCGAGCGGCGGCAGATCGCCGGGGAAGTACCCGGCGGGCAGTTCGAAGGACATCCGGGAGGGGCGGCCGGCGGTGACCTCGGCCGGTGTGCCGGAGGCGGCGATCAGACCGTCGTGCAGGATGGCGAGCCGGTCGGCGAGCCCTTCGGCCTCCTCCAGGTAGTGCGTGGTGAGCAGCACGGTCGTGCCCGCGGCGCGCAGCTCGCGCACCAGCGCCCAGGTGTCCCGGCGGCCCTCCGCGTCGAGTCCGGTCGTCGGCTCGTCCAGGAACAGCACCTCGGGGTCGCCGAGCAGCGCGAGCGCCAGGTCGAGGCGCCGCCGCTCGCCGCCGGACAGCTGCTTGACCCGCACCCGGTGCTTGTCCGCGAGCCCCACCCGCTCCAGCACCTCGGCCTCCGGCCGTGCCCCGCTGGTGCAGCCGGCCCACATCCGGGCGGTCTCCGCGACGGTCAGCTCGGCGGGGAAGCCGCCTTCCTGGAGCATCACGCCGGTGCGGGGCCGTACGGCGGCGCGTTCCCGGTAGGGGTCGTGGCCGAGCACCCGGACCCGGCCGCCGGCCGGTGCCGCGAGTCCTTCCAGCAGTTCGACCGTCGATGTCTTTCCGGCGCCGTTCGTGCCCAGCAGGGCGAAGATCTCACCGCGTGCCACGGAGAAGGTGATTCCGCGTACGGCCTCGAACCCGCCCCCGTAGACACGCCTGAGGTCGGTGACCTCGATCACGTGCTCGTGTCCCTGGATGTCCATGCCTTCAGCGTCCCGTCGGCGGGACCCGCCGGGCAGTGCGCGGTGTCATCACTCGGCATGACAAATGTCAGAGCCGGTGGAGCGGGACAACTGAGGGACCAACTGCGGGGCAACTGCGGGACAAACTGCGGACAACGAAAAGACCCCGGTCCAGTGGACCGGGGTCTCATTCCCGAGCGGACGACGAGGCTCGAACTCGCGACCTCAACCTTGGCAAGGTTGCGCTCTACCAACTGAGCTACGTCCGCACTGCTCCCGATCGGCTCCCACCGATCGGTGCGAACACCAGCCTACCTGATCCACAACAGTGGTCGTGTCGGCGGTGCAGAGCGGGTGACAGGAATCGCACACTGCGCCTTCCCCCTGGAAGGGGGATGTTCTGCTACTGAACTACACCCGCATGTCCTCGGGATCCGGCCTTTCGGCCTCGCCCCTCGGCGTGTCCCAGACATTAGCTGATCAGCAGGGGGGTAGCGCAAGTCGGCTTCCCTCGTGCCCCTTATGCCCCAAGTGCACGGCCCTCAGGGTCCGGTGACGGACCCTGAGGGCTCGCCCCTTCGCGGGCTCACTGGGCGGCGCTGAACGCCTCGTAGACCTTCTTCGGGATGCGTCCGCGGGCCGGCACGTCCATCTTGTTGGCCTGGGCCCAGGCGCGGACGGCCGCCGGGTCGGGGGCGACCTCGGTCTGCTTGTACGCCTTGCCGGACCGTGACCGCTTGCGGCCGGCCTCGACGTAGGGCGCGAGCGCCTTGCGCAGTTTCTCGGCGTTGGATTCGTTCAGATCGATCTCGTACGACTTGCCGTCGAGTCCGAAGGCGATCGTCTCCGCCGCTTCCGAGCCGTCGATGTCGTCAAAGAGAGTGACCACGACCTTTTGCGCCACGAATATCGGTCCCTTCGTGCGGCACGTCGTTACAGCTCAACGCCGACGACATGCCGAGTATCGGCTATTGCCAATTCATTTGTACAGTGCCCGGCAATGCAAAGTGAAGCCCGACTAAATCCGTCCGCGTGTCCGGGTGCAATAGGTGTAACGGACGGACCGTGGAACTTTCCCAGAACTTTTCACCGGTGTGCGGCTTCGACACCCGATCGTGATGCGCCTCACGTACTTTCCTCCAACTCTACCCGCGTAGAAATTTTGTACGGGTAGTCTGAAGGGACCTGCTCAGCACCACACACCGGGAGTGCCAGTGGCACGCGTCGTAGTCGACGTCATGCTCAAGCCGGAGATCCTCGACCCCCAGGGCCAGGCGGTCCAGCGTGCGCTGCCGCGCCTGGGTTTCGACGGGATCTCGGACGTACGTCAGGGAAAGCGTTTCGAACTGGAAGTTGACGGGCCGGTTGACGAGGCCGCGCTCGCCCGCATCCGCGATCTTGCGGAATCCTTCCTCGCCAACACCGTGATCGAGGACTTCACGGTCCGGGTCGATGAAGTCGCGGAGGCGGCGAAGTGACCGCTCGTATTGGCGTCGTCACTTTCCCGGGGAGCCTGGACGACCGGGACACCCAGCGCGCGATCCGTCTCGCGGGCGCCGAACCGGTCGCCCTGTGGCACAAGGACAAGGACCTCAAGCAGGTCGACGCCGTGGTGCTGCCCGGCGGTTTCTCCTATGGCGACTATCTGCGGGCCGGGGCCATCTCCCGGTTCTCGCCGGTGATGGAGACCGTCATCGAGCAGGCGAAGGCCGGACTTCCGGTCCTCGGCATCTGCAACGGCTTCCAGGTCCTCACCGAGGCCCACCTCCTCCCGGGCGGCATGCTCGGCAACGACCACCTCCACTTCATCTGCCGCGACCAGAAGCTGCGGGTGGAGAACGCGGAGACCGCCTGGACCGCCGACTACCGCGCCGGCCAGGAGATCCACATCCCGCTGAAGAACATGGACGGCCGGTACGTCGCCGACCAGTACACGCTGGACAAGCTGGAGGCCGAGGGCCGGGTCGCCTTCCGGTACCTGGACTTCAACCCGAACGGCTCGCTCAACGACATCGCCGGCATCACCAACGAGGCCGGGAACGTCGTAGGCCTCATGCCGCACCCGGAGCACGCCGTGGAGCCGCTCATCGGCACCGGCCGCACCGACGGCCTCCCCTTCTTCACCTCGATCCTCAAGAAGCTGGTCAACGCATGAGCCGGACGCCTCTGGACACGGTCGAGCACGCGGCCGCGACCCCCGACGTCGAGCTGCCCTGGGCCGAACTCGGCCTGAAGAAGGACGAGTACGAGCGGATCGTGGAGATCCTCGGCCGCCGGCCCACCGGCGCCGAACTCGCCATGTACTCGGTCATGTGGTCCGAGCACTGCTCGTACAAGTCCTCCAAGGTCCACCTGCGCCAGTTCGGCGAGAAGGCGCCGCAGAGCGACGCGCTGCTCGTCGGCATCGGCGAGAACGCGGGCGTGGTCGACGTCGGTCAGGGCTACGCCGTGACCTTCAAGGTCGAGTCGCACAACCACCCGTCGTACGTCGAGCCCTACCAGGGCGCGGCCACGGGTGTCGGCGGCATCGTCCGCGACATCATCGCGATGGGCGCGCGCCCGGTGGCGGTCGTGGACCCGCTGCGCTTCGGCGCCGCCGACCACCCCGACACCAAGCGCGTCCTGCCGGGTGTCGTCGCCGGCATCGGCGGCTACGGCAACTGCCTGGGCCTGCCCAACATCGGCGGCGAGGTCGTCTTCGACGCCTGCTACCAGGGCAACCCGCTGGTCAACGCCGGTGCCATCGGTGTGATGCGGCACGAGGACATCCACCTCGCCAAGGCCTCCGGCGCGGGCAACAAGGTCGTGCTCTACGGCGCCCGGACCGGCGGCGACGGCATCGGCGGCGCCTCGATCCTCGCGTCCGAGACCTTCGACGACGCCAAGCCGAGCAAGCGCCCGGCGGTCCAGGTCGGCGACCCCTTCCAGGAGAAGCTCCTCATCGAGTGCACCCTGGAGGCGTTCCGGGAGAAGCTGGTCGTCGGCATCCAGGACCTGGGCGCGGCCGGCCTGTCCTGCGCCACCTCCGAGCTGGCCTCGAACGGCTCCGGCGGCATGCGCGTCACCCTGGACGACGTCCCGCTGCGCGACTCGACCCTGTCTCCTGAGGAGATCCTCATGAGCGAGTCGCAGGAGCGCATGTGCGCGGTCGTGGAGCCGGAGAAGGTCGACCGCTTCCTGGAGATCTGCGAGAAGTGGGACGTCATCGCCACCGTCATCGGTGAGGTGACCGACGGCGACCGCCTGGAGATCTACTGGCACGGCGGCAAGATCGTCGACGTCGACCCGCGGACCGTGGCCCACGAGGGCCCGGTGTACGAGCGTCCGTACGCCCGCCCCGAGTGGCAGGACGCGCTCCAGGCGGACGACGCGAACAAGCTGCCGAGGCCGTCGTCGAGCGAGGAGCTGAAGGACCAGGTCCGGAAGCTGGTGGCCTCGCCGAACCAGGCGTCGAAGAAGTGGATCACGTCCCAGTACGACCACTTCGTGCAGGGCAACACCGTCCTCGCCCAGCCGGAGGACTCCGGCATGATCCGCGTGGACGAGGAGAGCGGCCTCGGCGTCGCGATCGCCACGGACGGCAACGGCCGCTACGCCAAGCTCGACCCGTACGCGGGCGCCCAGCTGGCCCTGGCCGAGGCGTACCGGAACGTGGCGACCACGGGCGCCAAGCCGCTCGCGGTGTCGGACTGCCTGAACTTCGGCTCCCCCGAGGACCCGGCGGTGATGTGGCAGTTCGCCGAGGCCGTGCGCGGTCTGGCGGACGCCTGCCAGCAGCTGGGCACCCCGGTCACCGGCGGCAACGTCTCGCTCTACAACCAGACCGGCGAGGTCGCCATCCACCCGACCCCGGTGGTGGCCGTGCTCGGCGTGATCGACGACGTCGCCCGCCGCACCCCGGTCGCCTTCCAGGAGGAGGGCCAGCTGCTCTACCTCCTCGGCGACACCCGGGAGGAGTTCGGCGGCTCGGCCTGGTCCCAGGTGATCCACGACCACCTCGGCGGTCTGCCCCCGCAGGTCGACCTGGAGCGTGAGCGCCTGCTGGCCGAGATCCTGATCTCCGCCTCCCGCGACGGCATGATCGACTCCGCGCACGACCTGTCCGACGGCGGTCTGATCCAGGCCGTGGTCGAGTCCGCGCTGCTGGGCGGCAAGGGTGCGCGTCTGGTCGTACCCGACGGGCTGGACGCCTTCACCTTCCTGTTCTCCGAGTCGGCCGGGCGCGCCGTCGTCGCCGTGCCGCGCTCGGAGGAGGTCCGGTTCAACGACATGTGCGGTGCGCGGGGCCTGCCGGCCACCCGCATCGGTGTCGTGGACGGTGACGCCGTAGAGGTCCAGGGCGAGTTCTCACTGCCCCTCACCGAGCTGCGCGAGGCCCACGAGGCCACGATCCCGGCGCTGCTGGCGTAAGCGGTCGCACGACCCCGGAAGGCCCGCCCACCGACACGGGCGGGCCTTCGTCGTGCCGCCACGGGTTCCTTCGCGGGCCGTGCCGGCACGCTCTCGGGCAGGCGCAGGGCCGGCAGCAGGCACAGAGCACCGGCGCGGGCGCCCTGCCGCGGATCGAGGCACCCGGTCGAAACCGGCCTGAAGGACTGCGCGGGCAGGGCATAGGCTCACCGCCATGCCACCGGCCAAGAAGCGTGCCCGCAGCTACGACCCCGGCAGGACCCGAGCCGCGGTCCTCGCTCAGCTCGGCAACGTGCGGGAGGCCGTCGGCGGCCTCGCCCCCGAGCAGCTCGGCGACCGGACCGTACGGGACCTGGTCGCGCACATCGGCGGGGCGGTCACCGCCGTCCACCGGGCCCTGGACCTCCCCGCCCCGCCGAAGCAGAACGTCACCCTGGCCGAGTGGCCGCTCTCCGCCGGGCTCCACGCCGCCGGCGCCGACGACGTCACCCCGGACCTCGACGCCTACCTCACCGACGTCGACCACAGCCTGCGCGCCCTGCTCGACGCCCACCCCGGCAGCCGGCTGCTGGAGACCGGCGCGGGCGCCCTGCCGCTGGACGACTACCTGGTCACCCGTGCCGTCGAACTCGTCGTCCGCACCGACGACCTCAACGCCGCCGTCCCCGGTCTGGACGTGCCGTACGACCGGCAGGCCCTGGCCGCCGCCACCCGGCTGCTCGCCGACGCCCTCGCCGCGAAGGCGCCCGGCGGCTCCACTGAGGTGCGGGTGCCGCCGTACGCCGTCGTGCAGTGCGTCGAAGGCCCCCGGCACACCCGCGGCACCCCGCCCAACGTCGTGGAGACCGACCCGCTGACCTGGCTCCGGCTGGCCACCGGCCGCCTGGCCTGGGCGGACGCCGTTGCGGAGGCGAAGGTCAGTGCGAGCGGGGAGCGCTCGGACATCGGGGGCCTGCTGCCGGTCATGTCCTGACGGAGCCTGACGGAACCGGTGGCCCGGCCCGACCGTCGAATCCGTATGAAACGGCACAAGCAGCGCATGCTCCTGGCGGCGGCCTCCGTGCTCGTCCCGCTCACGCTGGCCTGTGGCAGCGGCGAGGGCGCGCAGGCCGGGCAGCCCGTCACCGGAATCGACTGGCGGGTCGACAGCCTCACCGCCGCCGACGGCACCACCCGGCACGCGCCCGCCGTCGCCCGCATCCGCATCGGCACGGACGGCATGGCCACCGGAAACCTCGGTTGCAACCGGTTCAGCGCCCGGGCCACCGTGGCCGGCGACCGGATCACCATCGGCGACCTCCGGGCCACCAAGATGGCCTGCGCCCCGGCGCGGATGGACTTCGAGCGCGCCCTCGCCCGCACCCTCACCACCGGCACGCTCACCGCCCGTGTCGACGACGGGAAGCTGACGCTCACCGACGGCGACGGCGACCTCGTCCGCCTCAGCCGCGGCGCACCCGAATGATGTGCGACACCTCACTCATGCCTGCGGACAAGAGGTCCAAGGGCGCGGCCCGCAGCGCCGCCGCCCGCCGCCCGGACCGCCCCGACAAGTCGCTGACCAGGGAAAACGGAGAATCCACCAAGGTGATCGGAAAGCCCTGATCCGGCAGGGCCCCGTATCCCCAATTCGGACCAGTGGTCGATCTCGCCTACACTCGGTGGCGTGCCACGTGGTGACGGTCGACTCAATCACGATCTGCTTCCCGGCGAGAAGGGCCCCCAGGACGCTTGCGGCGTCTTCGGCGTCTGGGCTCCGGGTGAAGAGGTCGCAAAGCTCACGTACTTCGGGCTCTACGCCCTCCAGCACCGGGGTCAGGAATCCGCGGGAATCGCGGTCAGCAACGGCTCCCAGATCCTCGTCTTCAAGGACATGGGCCTGGTCTCCCAGGTCTTCGACGAGACCTCGCTCGGTTCGCTCCAGGGTCATATCGCGGTCGGACACGCCCGCTACTCGACCACCGGCGCCTCCGTGTGGGAGAACGCCCAGCCGACGTTCCGTGCCACCGCGCACGGCTCGATCGCGCTCGGCCACAACGGCAACCTGGTCAACACGGCGCAGCTCGCCGAGATGGTCGCCGACCTGCCGAACGACAACAACAGCCGCTCCACCCGGGTCGCGGCCACCAACGACACCGACCTGCTGACGGCCCTGCTCGCCGCCCAGGTCGACGAGGACGGCAAGCCGCTGACCATCGAGGAGGCCGCCCACGCGGTCCTCCCGAAGGTCAAGGGCGCCTTCTCGCTCGTCTTCATGGACGAGCACACCCTCTACGCGGCCCGCGACCCGCAGGGCATCCGCCCGCTGGTCCTCGGCCGGCTGGAGCGCGGCTGGGTGGTCGCCTCCGAGTCCGCGGCCCTCGACATCTGCGGCGCCAGCTTCGTGCGCGAGATCGAGCCGGGCGAGTTCGTCGCCATCGACGAGAACGGCCTGCGCACCTCGCGATTCGCGGAAGCGAAGCCCAAGGGCTGTGTCTTCGAGTACGTGTACCTGGCCCGCCCGGACACCGACATCGCCGGCCGGAACGTGTACCTCTCCCGCGTGGAGATGGGCCGCCGCCTGGCCAAGGAAGCCCCCGTAGAGGCCGATCTGGTCATAGCTACCCCGGAGTCCGGCACCCCGGCCGCCATCGGCTACGCGGAGGCCTCCGGTATCCCCTTCGGCAGCGGTCTGGTGAAGAACGCCTACGTCGGCCGGACCTTCATCCAGCCCTCGCAGACCATCCGCCAGCTGGGCATCCGCCTGAAGCTGAACCCGCTGAAGGAAGTCATCAAGGGCAAGCGCCTGGTCGTCGTCGACGACTCGATCGTGCGCGGCAACACCCAGCGGGCCCTGGTCCGCATGCTCCGCGAGGCGGGCGCCGCCGAGGTCCACATCCGGATCTCCTCCCCGCCCGTGAAGTGGCCCTGCTTCTTCGGCATCGACTTCGCCACGCGCGCGGAGCTGATCGCCAACGGCATGACCATCGAGGAGATCGGCACCAGCCTCGGCGCCGACTCCCTGGCCTACATCTCCATCGACGGCATGATCGAGGCGACCACGATCGCCAAGCCGAACCTGTGCCGCGCCTGCTTCGACGGCGAGTACCCGATGGAGCTGCCGGACCCGGAGCTGCTCGGCAAGCAGCTGCTGGAGACCGAGCTGGCCGCCGGTCCCGCCGCCACGGCCGCGGCCGACGCGATCCGTCGCCCGTAACACCCCGCAGTACGACACGAAAGCTCTCACAGTCATGTCTGAGACAACTGGTGCCAGCTACGCAGCGGCGGGCGTCGACATCGAGGCGGGCGACCGCGCCGTCGAGCTGATGAAGGAGTGGGTGAAGAAGACCCAGCGCCCCGAGGTCCTGGGCGGCCTCGGCGGCTTCGCCGGGCTCTTCGACGCCTCCGCCCTCAAGCGCTACGAGCGCCCGCTGCTGGCCTCCGCCACGGACGGCGTCGGCACGAAGGTCGACATCGCCCGCCGCATGGGCGTCTACGACACCATCGGCCACGACCTGGTCGCCATGGTCATGGACGACATCGTGGTGTGCGGCGCCGAGCCGCTGTTCATGACCGACTACATCTGCGTCGGCAAGGTCCACCCCGAGCGGGTCGCGGCCATCGTGAAGGGCATCGCGGAAGGCTGTGTGCTGGCCGGCTGCGCCCTGGTGGGCGGCGAGACGGCCGAGCACCCGGGTCTGCTGGGCGAGGACGACTTCGACGTCGCCGGCGCCGGTACGGGCGTCGTGGAGGCCGACCGGCTGCTGGGCGCGGATCGTATCCGTACGGGTGACACCGTGATCGCCATGGCGTCCTCCGGGCTTCACTCGAACGGGTACTCCCTGGTCCGCCACGTCCTGCTGGACCGCGCGGGCCTGGCCCTGGAGACGGAGATCGCGGAACTCGGCCGGAGCCTCGGCGAGGAGCTGCTGGAGCCCACCAAGATCTACTCGCTGGACTGCCTGGCGCTGACCCGCACCGCCGAGGTGCACGCCTTCAGCCACATCACCGGTGGCGGTCTCGCCGCCAACCTGGCCCGCGTGATCCCGGACGGGCTGCACGCCGTGGTCGACCGCTCCACCTGGGCCCCGGGCGCGATCTTCGACCTGGTCGGCACGACCGGGAACGTCGAGCGCCTGGAGCTGGAGAAGACCCTCAACATGGGCGTCGGCATGATGGCGATCGTGCCGGAGGAGTCCACCGAGGTCGCCCTCGCGACGCTGGCCGACCGGGGTGTCGACGCGTGGGTCGCCGGTGAGATCACCGAGCGCGGCGAGAAGACGACCGGTGCCGAGCTGGTCGGGGACTACGCGGCCTGATCCGGCGGGCGGTGCCCGTGCGGACAGCACAGAAACCGGTCGGTGGCTCTGCCACCGACCGGACTGGTCACTGCAAGGTCAAGCGCCGCGACGGTGCTGTTGGTGAGGATCGTTGTCGTCCTCTTCCTCGCCGTCGTCCTCGTAGAGGTCGGCGTAACGGGAGTAGAGATCGTCCTCGTCGTTCTCATCGTCCTCGAACGGCTCGCCGTTCGGCGGCTGGCTCGAAGTCGATGCGCCCAGTTCACTGGCCAGACGTGACAGGTCAGTCCCACCGCTGTTGTACTTCAGCTGGCGGGCGACCTTTGTCTGCTTGGCCTTGGCCCGGCCGCGCCCCATGGCTCGACCCCCTCGGTGACGGGGCTCGACGGCCCCAGAGTCTGACACGCGTTCATGATCCGGAACGGACCCTCCGTGGAGAGGCCGTCCGTAGGGCTTCCACGGTACCTGAGCCCGCGCCCATACGGTACGTCGCCCGCACCACGCGCGTGTGCCCAGGACCTTCGAGGCGCCCCGTCCTCGCTGGTCAGTGGCGATTTTAACCACTTATCGGGGAACGACCCGCCGGTGGAAGTGAGAGTTCTCTCTAAGTTCCCGCCGACGGGTACCGCTCATGTGTACGACTGACTAGCGCGCGACCCGGTTCCCCCGGGCCTCCGCCATCCGCTGCTCGGCGATCCGGTCGGCCGCGGCGGCCGGCGGAATCCCGTCATCCTTCGCACGTGCGAATATGGCCAGCGTGGTGTCGAAGATCTTCGACGCCTTCGCCTTGCACCGGTCGAAATCGAACCCGTGCAGCTCGTCGGCCACCTGGATGACCCCGCCGGCGTTCACCACGTAGTCCGGCGCGTAGAGGATCCCGCGGTCGGCGAGGTCCTTCTCCACACCCGGGTGGGCCAGCTGGTTGTTGGCCGCGCCGCAGACCACCTTGGCGGTGAGCACCGGCACGGTGAGGTCGTTCAGGGCGCCGCCGAGGGCGCACGGGGCGTAGATGTCGAGCCCCTCCACCCGGATCAGCGCCTCGGTGTCGGCGACCGCCGTCACCCCGGCCGGGTGCTGGTCGAGGATCCGCTGGACGGCGTCCGTACGCACGTCCGTGATCACGACCTCGGCACCCTCGTCCCGCAGGTGCCTCACCAGGTGGTGGCCGACCTTGCCGACGCCGGCGATGCCGACCTTGCGGCCACGCAGCGAGGGGTCGCCCCACAGGTGCTGGGCGGAGGCGCGCATGCCCTGGTAGACACCGAAGGCGGTGAGCACGGAGGAATCGCCGGCGCCGCCGTTCTCGGGGGAGCGGCCGGTGGTCCAGCGGCACTCGCGGGCCACGACGTCCATGTCGGCGACGTACGTGCCGACGTCGCAGGCCGTCACGTAGCGACCGCCGAGGGAGGCGACCATGCGGCCGTAGGCGAGGAGCAGCTCCTCGGTCTTGTCGCGCTCCGGGTCGCCGATGATCACGGCCTTGCCGCCGCCGTGGTCGAGACCGGCCATGGCGTTCTTGTACGACATCCCGCGCGCGAGGTTGAGGGCGTCGGCGACGGCCTCGGCCTCGGTCGCGTACGGGTAGAAGCGCGTGCCGCCGAGGGCCGGGCCCAGGGCGGTGGAGTGGATGGCGATCACGGCCTTGAGGCCGCTTGCGCGATCCTGACAGAGCACGACCTGCTCATGGCCGCCCTGGTCCGAGTGGAACAGGGTGTGCAGGACATCAGCAGGCGCGCCGGTTACGTCGGTCACTGTGGTGACTCCTGTGTACTAGCGGCGAGTGGGGTGCGGTCCCCGTACGGGTGGCGGGGAGCCGTGGCATGAGCGTAGAGCCTCGGCCCACTCACCATCCGCGCAGTGTTCAGGATCACTCTCCCGGGCCCGCTGTGCACGCATGACCATGGCACGATTTGCAGTGGTTTCGAGCCGGGTCCGTTGGGGAGGGAGCAGGCGTGCCGAAGGTGTCCTCCGTGGTCGTCCCCTATGCCGCGTACCTGCGCGTGTACGAGCCGCTGGGCGCCTTCCCGGAACCGGAGCGCAGCCACTGGGCGCGCTACGCCCGCCGCCCCGACCGCCCCTCCTACCAGGACGAACTGCGCCGGTCGCTGGCCGACTTGCTGCCCACCCCGCCGATCGCCGTGCCGGTCCACGAGAGCAGCGACGCCTTCGTGCTGGAGGTCGACGGGGTCGTCTGCGTGTGCCCCTGGCGGACCCGGCTGCGCGGCTGGCAGGCCCTGGACGAGCTGGCCGAGGAGCTGCCCGCGCCGGTGCTGGACGCGGTGCTGCCGCCGGTGGTGCGCCGCCAGGCCGCCCAGGACTACGAGCGCTGGCTCGCCCGCAACCCCGACGCCCGCCCGTGGATCCGCACGGCGACCTGGCAGGTGCCGCTGAACTGGTTCGTGCTGGTCTCCGACGAGGAGCGGCGGTACGACAAGGGGACCGCCGAGGTGCCCCCCGTGCTGCGCTACCGCACGCCGATGGTGCAGGCCCGGCGCCGGGTGGCCCGGGGCCTGCGCACGCTGAAGGACACCGTCGAGGAGGGCCCGCTGATCGACGGCCTGGTGGACGTCGGCCGCTGGCTGGAGGAGTTCCACCCGCGCTCGCTGGTCGAGCTGGACTACGGCGGTCTGGTGCATGTGCTGCCGGCGGGCGAGCTGGAGGGCGATCACTCGGCGGCGGACGTGGCGGCCGGGATCGAGGCGCTGCGCCGGGGGGACGGGGCGGCCGCCGGGGAGGCGTACGGGCGGCTGGTGGAGCGGTGGCGGGCGGTACGGGACAGACGTTCGGCGAACTGAGTGACGTACGTCACGGTCAAAACGGCGCCGGACGACGTACGTTCTACTCGCTTAGACCACCTGACGGGACGTTGGTCCCGATCTGGACTTTTGTCTCAAGGGTGATGGATGGCACTTACCCGGCTCTTGCGCCTCTTGCCATCCCTCGTGCCAAAATAGGACAAGGAGTCCGGGGAGGGCTCTGTCCGCCCAACTATGCTCGGCTGTGGGCGGATTCTCAGCATTGCACGCTTTGGGGGGTCTGGTGACTCCTGATCGTCCTGTGACTGATCGTCACAGTGGCGTGACTGTCCGCTATGGCATGGTCCATCGGCTTCCGCGGCTGATGACTACCTGGGAGGGCAATTCCATCGGTTTGGCCGACGCGGCTGGACAGATGGTGTAGTTGTAGTGCCGAGGACAAGCCGTTCGTCCTATAACCGACTCGACTCGCGTCCACCATTTCGGGCAACGCGGGTCAAGGTGCAGAATTTAGAGGAATGAACCGAGAAGGTTCGGTTCTCCCGAGGAGGCCGCTCATGACCGCTCGCACCCCTGATGCCGAGCCGCTGCTGACCCCGGCTGAGGTCGCCACCATGTTCCGTGTCGACCCCAAGACGGTCACGCGGTGGGCGAAGGCCGGCAAGCTCACGTCCATCCGCACGCTCGGCGGGCACCGCCGCTACCGCGAGGCCGAGGTCCGCGCTCTGCTCGCGGGCATCCCGCAGCAGCGCAGCGAGGCCTGAACAACTCCATAACCGGGCAGAACGGTCGGTCCCCCAACTGGCCGAGGCGCCCGGAACCCTAGCTCCAAGCGACGCGGGACCTGCCCCAACAGAGCCCTCGCCCGAGCCGAAGAGAACGTTGTAGGCAAGCGACACAGGGTGCGTCGTCGATCGCGCTGGACTCCGCCGGGTCCAGCGCGATCTTTTTTGTGCGCCCGCTTGTCGGAGTCTGGGGGGCCGTGTCGGAACGGCTGTGCGACACCTCTGGGAGCGGTGCAATTGCACATATTAAATTGACCCGTTGTAGGAGAGGGGTAAGTACCGCTGTTCACAAAACTCATGCGGTGACACCCGTCACATGCCGATCCGCTTGTTGCCCGTGGCATGTGTGCGCTATTGGCGGTGGACGCTCCAGCGTCCCCTGTACAGACGGGTGTTGGGGCCGCCGCCGGTCACGCGGTGCGAGGGCTTTCGCCCTCGACGGGCTCCTCGTCCGCCTCCTGGCCCCGCGAGCCGGCGTCCATCGCCAGCCGCAGGAGGTGGTGACAGATGGGGCAGTGGCGGGTCAGATGCCCGTAGGACGAGGCGGCCGACAGATGCGCCCTCAGAAGCGCTCGCGTCTCATGCCTGACCGATGCCGCCATACGCCACCTCCAGGAGCCCCACAGGGGGAACGAGCCCTGCTCCTTGGGTACCGACGGAATGTGACGCCGTCAAGGGCGCGAGCGGCTCCGCCGAGCCCCCTGGGAACGGCGGAAGGGCGCCCTTCTGAGGCCCGTGCGAGGCGGGGGTACGAGTGAGGCCCGCTGCCCCCTCGGGGTGCGGGCCTCGGTCGTCGTCCGGGATACGACTGAGGCCCGCACTCCCTTTCGGGCGCGGCCTCCGTCTTGGTGGGGATACGACTGAGGCCCGCACCCTCTCGGGCGCGGGCCTCACTCTCGATGCGGTCCTGACGGGATTTGAACCCGCGGCCTCCACCTTGACAGGGTGGCGAGCACTCCAAACTGCTCCACAGGACCAGGTTTCGCGGCGCTTGTTCGTGCGTTGCGCTGCGAGAAGGACTGTACAGGAGGTGGGGCCGCCTGGTCGAACTCACCCCCTGTACGCGAGCGATTACGGGACGGCCGCGTCGATCGCCTTCACGATCCGCTTGTCCGAGACCGGGTACGCCGTGCCCAGCGCGTGGGCGAAGTAGCTGACCCGCAGCTCCTCGATCATCCAGCGGATGTCCAGGACCGAGGACGGGACCGGGCGGCCCTTGGGGAGCTGCTCCAGGAGCCAGGCGTACTCGTCCTGCATCTCGTGGACCTTCTCCATGCGCGTGGTGTCCCGCTGCACGCTCGTCGGCATCTGCTGCAGGCGCCGGTCGGCGGCCACCATGTAGCGCATCAGGTCGGGCAGCCGCCGTATGCCCGCCCACGTGACGAAACCGGGCTTCATGAGGGCGTCCAGCTGCTTGCGGACGTCCGTCAGGTTCGCCAGCAGGACAGGGCTCCGTACGCCCTTCAGACGGCGCTCACAGGCCTGCCAGGCCGCGAGGACCTGCTGCACCTGCGCGACCGTACGGACCGTCGTGTCCACGATCTCCGCGCGCACCTTGTCGTACAGCTTCCGGTACGACTCCTCGTCCCACGCCGGGCCGCCGAAGTCCGCGATGAGCTTGTCCGCCGCGGCCATCGCGCAGTCGTCGAACAGGGCCTGGACCGAGCCGTGCGGGTTGGCGGAGAGGGCCAGCTTCTGGGCGTTCGTCAGCTTGTCCGAGGCGAACTTCGCCGGGTTCACCGGGATGTTGCGCAGGATCAGCCGGCGGGTGCCCTTCCACATGGCCTCGGCCTGCTCGGCCTCCGTGTCGAAGAGGCGGACCGAGACCGTGTCGCCGTCGTCCACCAGCGCCGGGTACGCCTTCACCGGCTGCCCGGCCCGGCGCGTCTCGAAGACCCGGGTGAGGGTCCCGATCGTCCAGTCGGTCAGGCCCTTGCGCTCCAGGGACTCGCCGCCCTCCCGGGACGCGGTCGCCGCCGCGGCCTGGGACAGGGCCTTGCGGGCCTTCGGCTTCAGGCGCAGCTTCAGCGCCTCCAGGTCCTTGTCCTCGGCCAGCTTCCGGCGCCGCTCGTCGACGATACGGAAGGTGATCTTCAGGTGGTCGGGGACCTTCGACCAGTCGAAGTCCTCCTCCTCGAAGGGGACGCCGACCATGCGCTTGAGCTCGCGGGCCATCGTGACCGTCAGCGGCTCCTGGAGGGGCACCGCCTTCTCCAGGAACGCCTTCGCGTAGTTCGGCGCGGGCACGTAGTTGCGGCGGACCGGCTTGGGGAGGGAGCGGATCAGCTCCGTCACGACCTCCGCCCGCAGGCCCGGGATCTGCCAGTCGAAGCCCTCGTCCGTGACCTGGTTGAGGACCTGGAGCGGGATGTGGACCGTCACACCGTCGGCGTCCGCGCCCGGCTCGAACTGGTACGTCACCCGGAACTTGAGGTTGCCCTGACGCCAGCTGTCGGGGTAGTCGGCCTTGGTGACCGCCTCCGCCGACTCCCGGATGAGCATCTCCCGCTCGAAGTCCAGGAAGTCCGGCTGCTCGTTCCGCTTCCGCTTCCACCAGGAGTCGAAGTGGGCGCCGGAGACGACGTGTTCGGGCACCCGCTGGTCGTAGAAGTCGAAGAGCGTGTCGTCGTCCACGACGATGTCCCGGCGCCGGGCGCGGTGCTCCAGCTCCTCGACCTCGCTGAGGAGTCTGCGGTTGTCGGCGAAGAACTTGTGGTGCGTGCGCCAGTCGCCCTCCACCAGCGCGTTGCGGATGAACAGCTCGCGGCTGGTCTCCGGGTCGATGCGGCCGTAGTTCACCTTCCGCTGGGCGACGATCGGCACGCCGTACAGCGTGACCTTCTCGTACGCCATCACGGCCGCCTGGTCCTTCTCCCAGTGCGGTTCGCTGTACGTCCGCTTGAGGAGGTGCCCGGCGAGCGGCTCCACCCACTCCGGCTCGATCTTGGCGTTGACCCGCGCCCACAGGCGGCTCGTCTCCACCAGCTCGGCCGACATCAGGAACTTCGGCTGCTTCCTGAACAGCGCCGAACCCGGGAAGACCGCGAACTTGGCGTTGCGGGCGCCCAGGTACTCGTTCTTGTTGCCCTCCTTCACGTCCTTCATGCCGACGTGGGAGAGGAGGCCGGCGAGGAGGGAGACGTGCACGCGGTCGGCGGGGGCGTCGTCCTCGTTGAGGTGGATGCCCATCTGCTTGGCGACCGTGCGCAGCTGGGTGTAGATGTCCTGCCATTCGCGGATGCGCAGGAAGTTCAGGTACTCCTGCTTGCACATCCGGCGGAAGGAGCTGGACCCGCGCTCCTTCTGCTGCTCGCGGATGTACCGCCACAGGTTGAGGTAGGCGAGGAAGTCGCTGGTCTCGTCCTTGAAGCGGGCGTGCTGCTGGTCCGCCTGGGCCTGCTTGTCGGCGGGGCGCTCGCGCGGGTCCTGGATGGACAGCGCGGCGGCGATGACCATGACCTCGCGGACACAGCCGTTCTTGTCGGCCTCCAGGACCATCCGGGCCAGGCGGGGGTCGACGGGCAGCTGGGCCAGCTTGCGGCCGGTGTCCGTGAGCCGCTTGCGGGGGTCCTTCTGGGCCGGGTCCAGGGCGTGCAGCTCCTGGAGCAGCTGGACGCCGTCGCGGATGTTGCGGTGGTCCGGCGGGTCGATGAAGGGGAACTTCTCGATGTCGCCGAGGCCGGCCGCGGTCATCTGCAGGATGACGGAGGCCAGGTTCGTCCGGAGGATCTCCGCGTCCGTGAACTCCGGGCGGGCGAGGAAGTCGTCCTCGGAGTACAGGCGGATGCAGATGCCGTCGGACGTACGGCCGCAGCGGCCCTTGCGCTGGTTGGCGCTGGCCTGGGAGACCGGCTCGATGGGCAGCCGCTGGACCTTGGTGCGGTGGCTGTAGCGGCTGATCCGGGCGAAGCCGGGGTCGATGACGTACTTGATGCCGGGGACGGTGAGGGAGGTCTCGGCGACGTTGGTCGCCAGAACGATCCTGCGCCCGGTGTGCGGCTGGAAGACCCGGTGCTGCTCGGCGTGGGACAGCCGGGCGTACAGGGGGAGGATCTCCGTGAACCTGTACTTCTTCTTCTCCAGCGCGTCCGCCGTGTCCCGGATCTCCCGCTCTCCCGAGAGGAAGACGAGTATGTCGCCCGGGCCCTCGGCCTGGAGTTCCTCCACCGCGTCGCAGATGGCCGTGATCTGGTCGCGGTCGGCGTCGTCCGCGTCCTCTTCGAGGAGGGGGCGGTAGCGGACCTCCACCGGGTACGTCCGCCCGCTGACCTCGATGATCGGGGCGTCGCCGAAGTGCCGGGAGAAGCGCTCCGGGTCGATGGTCGCCGAGGTGATGACGACCTTCAGGTCCGGCCGCTGGGGCAGCAGCTGGGCGAGGTACCCGAGCAGGAAGTCGATGTTGAGGGACCGCTCGTGGGCCTCGTCGATGATGATCGTGTCGTAGGCGCGCAGCTCGCGGTCGGTCTGGATCTCGGCCAGCAGGATGCCGTCCGTCATCAGCTTGATGAAGGTGGCGTCCGGGTTCACCTGGTCGGTGAACCGGACCTTCCAGCCGACGGCCTCGCCGAGCGGGGTGTTCAGCTCGTCCGCGACCCGCTCGGCGACGGTACGGGCGGCGATCCTCCGCGGCTGGGTGTGCCCGATCATGCCGCGCACGCCCCGGCCCAGCTCCACACAGATCTTGGGGATCTGCGTGGTCTTGCCGGACCCGGTCTCACCGGCCACGATGACGACCTGGTGGTCACGGATGGCGTCCGCGATCTCGTTCTTCTTCTGGCTGACCGGCAGCTGCTCGGGGTAGGTGACGGCCGGCACGCGGGTGCGTCGCTCGGCCATCCGGTCCTCGGCGTGGCCGATCTCGGTCTCGATCTCGGTGAGGACGGCGGCGCGGGCTTCCGGCTTACGGATCTTGCGCGCGCCCTCCAGCCGCCGGCCGAGCCGGTGCGCGTCGCGCAGCGACAGCTCGGTCAGACGGGGGGCGAGGGTGCCGAGGGCGGGGGCGGGATGCGTAGACATACGCGGTCCAGGATCTCACCCCATCCAAAAATCACGCGAATGATTTGACCGGGGGCGGCGGACACAACCTAGGGGGTGTGCTGAGCCGGCGGGGTGGCTTCCGGGTGCCTGCGGGCCGGGCCGTCGCCGAGGGCGATCGACTTCGCGGTGTTGGAGACGGCCTTGATGCCCAGGTAGGCGGTGGTCAGGCTGCTGACGGCGGTGAACGCGGCGGTGAGGATGCCGACGATCACCGCTTTGTCCCCGTCGAGCTGCCACACCCCGAAGATCGCGACTCCGGCGATCGCGAGGTTGCTGATCACGACCGCGAGCAGCCCGTACCGGGCCCGGTCCTTCTCCAGCTCGGTGTCCCGAACGGCCCTGGCCTCGTCCCGGCTCATGTCTCCCCCTGGCGCCGCGCACCACGCGCGATCAGCCTGAACGTAGCGCTGACCGGGCGTGGTGCCAAGGCGTCATCGCACGTCGACGTAGTCCTCCGTGCCACTGCCGACGAAGTGCTTGCTGTCGGGGTACAGGTGGACCGGCACCCAGGTGCCGTCCTGCCGGGCGGTGAAGCCCTTGCTGAAGGATCCGCTGCTCGTCGTGGTGACCGTGGACATCAGGTACCAGCTCGTGGCGCCCTTGGGCCGGAAGAGGATCTGGACCTTCTTGCCGCCGTACGCCTTCCAGGTGCTGGAGCCGACCGGGCGCTCCTGGAGCACACCCTTGACGGTGATCGTGCGGCCCTTGGTCACCGGCTCCGGCGACGCGTTCGCGTCCTTGATCCGGGTGAGGGCGCGGTTGCGGCGCAGGCTGTTGCTGGTGGTGCCCTTGATGTCCTTGGTGGTGGACCCGGCGTACCGCAGCCGCCAGTAGCCGTCCGTGTAGCCGGGCACCTTGTCGGCGGTGAACTGGGAGCCGAAGCCGACCTTCACGGTCTTCTTCGTGGTCCAGCCGGTCTTGCCGTCCGGCGAGTACTGGACGTCCACGCTGGCCTGGTCGTTGACGTCACGGCCGATCAGGTCGAGCGTGCCGGTGACCTTCAGCTGCGCGTACTTGTCCAGCGACGCGGTGAAGCCGGAGAACTTCGTCGTCGCGGTGACCGCCACGGTGACATCGGCCGTGCTGTGCTGCGCGAACGGGGTGTACGACGTGAAGGCGATCTCATAGACGCTCTTGCTGCCGTACGGGGTCCGGACGAAGGAGAAGTGGCCGTCCGCGTCGGTGGTCGCCGCGACCGGACTGCAGGTGGTGCACTCCTTGTAGTCCATCTCCAGCGGGATGCCGGCCAGCGGCTTCCACTCCGCGCCGTACTGGTACTGGAGCGTGCCGGTGACGTTGATCTTCTCGCCGGTGGTGACGTGGAAGCTGCTCTTGTCGAGGACCATCCGGGTCGGCGCGGCCGCCGGCCAGACCTGGACCGCGGGGGCGGTGGCGAAGCCCAGGGCGCCGTTGTAGTCGGCGGAGACCCAGCCGGCCTGCCTCAGCTGGTGCGGGACGGAGAAGTGGCCGGCGTCGTCCGTGACGGCGGTCGCCTCCCCGCCGCCCCCGTCGAACGACAGGTCCACGGTGGCACCGGGCAGGGGCACGGTCTCCCGGGTGCTGGGGTCGCGGACGACCATGTCGCCGCCGGCCGTGATCGTCTGGTGCTCGATGTCCGGCTCGTCCGGTGTGACGGAGAAGCCGCTGAAGACGGGCTGCTTCTGGTAGTGCAGCGTGCCCGCGTTCTGCTGGGCGGTGGTCTCGCCCGAACCGTCCACGGCCTCGACGTCGACCGTGTAGTCGCCGAGGGTGTCCAGGTGGATGGGCTTGGACGCCCAGACGGCGTCCCAGGGGCTGGACTCGTACCGCTTCGTGAAGTCGGTGATCGTGGCCACCGGCTCGTCGGTCTCGCTGCTGCCGGCCGGGCGGAGCTTCGCGACGAGCTTGCTGACCTGGCCGCTGTAGTTGAGGCGCACGTCGAGCACCGACCAGTCGGCCTGGTCGCTGTACGCGTCCTTGACGGTCGGGCCTGCGGCGTGGGCGGTGCCGGGTATGGCGAGCGTGGCGACCAGAACGGCGCCGGCCGTCACCAACCCTCTGGAGATCTGTCTCAAGTACCCCCCTCAGGGTCTCTGGACGACGAAAACCCCCCTCCGGTCGAGCGGGAGTGGGGGGTTCTCGCCAAATGTGGCCTGATCGTACTGGTCGCCGATGGTCCGGAACAGTGCCTTCCAGGGAGCGGTGCTCAGCCGGGCCGGTGCTTGTCCGGGCCCGTACCGAGAAGGGCGGTGATGTCCTGCGGCGACCAGTGGTCCGTGGCGCCGGGGCAGGCCGCGACATAGGAGGCGACCGCGTCCATGTCCCAGGCGCCGGCCGAGAGTAAGCCGGTGGCCAGGAAGCGCACGTAGGCGGCGGAGGGTCGGACCCACGGCACGTCGTTGATTCCCCAGGGCGCCGTGAAGGTCAGGACGGGCAGGCCGTCCACCTGGCCGGCGCAGACGAGCGTTTCGTAGCGGCCTTCGCCGAGCACGGCACGCCCCCGCTGGAGTACGTCCGTCAGGTCCAGGTCGATGCCCGGCGACCGGTACATCTCCTGAGCGGCGATGTCGGCGAACTGGTCGCTGGTCACCAGGTGCGCCCGGGCCAGCACCCGCCCGCTCGCCCGGGGATCGTAGAAGGCCCTGCCCCCGCCCCACACGGGCGATTCGGTGGCGAAGTACATCGCGCCGGTCAGCTCCACGGGGATCGACCGGGTCGGCATGGCCGGGTTACGGCATCCCGGGTGCTCCCTCGCCGCGCCGGGCAGGCGCCCGCCCTTGATGTAGGCGGCGAGGCGGTCCAGGTGCATGTTGGTGCCGTAGGACGTGTACCAGATGCGCTCGGGGTGCCGATCGAGCGGCAGGGCCGGGTCGATGCTGGGTAATGCCTTCACCAGGTCTGCTCCGTGGGCGTACCGGTCGGCGGGCAGGGCACGAGAAAGCCCCTCTCCAGCGAGGCTGGAGAGGGGCTCGGCCCTGGTCAGGGCGGTTGTGGCTGGGGCCGGGGTCGAACCGGCGACCTTCCGCTTTTCAGGCGGACGCTCGTACCAACTGAGCTACCCAGCCACGGTGTTTCACGTGAAACACCAGCGGTCCTGACGGGATTTGAACCCGCGGCCTCCACCTTGACAGGGTGGCGAGCACTCCAAACTGCTCCACAGGACCAAGCGTGTGTGCAACAGTGTCGCACACGGTATTGCGTGCCCCCAACGGGATTCGAACCCGTGCTACCGCCTTGAAAGGGCGGCGTCCTAGGCCGCTAGACGATGAGGGCTATCGGCCCGCCTGGGCGCTTCTCAGCGCGTCGGGGACGTGAGAAGCATATGGGATGGCGAGGGGTATCGCCAAAACGGTTTACGGCGAGCTGGTGCCCTGGGTGGACGAGGGGGTGCCGGGGGAGGGGGAGGGTGAGCGCGTGGCGCCGCCGGCGCCGGGCTGGTTCTCGTCCGCCAGATGGCGGCTGACCTCGGCCGTCGTCAGGCCCAGGCCCCCCAGCTCGATCGCGTCCCAGGCCTGCAGCCTGCGGCTGTCCCGGTCGAAGTACAGGATCGATGCCTCGATCGGCGCCGGGTACTTGTGCTCCACCGCACGCAGCCCGCTGCCGCCGGTCGAGCCCTCCATGCGCAGCCGGGTGCCGTACGGCAGCATCTCCGTCCCCTCGTGATGAAGATGACCGCAGAGCACCAGCGGCACCTCGCCGTCGGTCCCCCGCGCGGCGGACGGCTCGTGCGCGACCGCCACGTCCACGGGGGTGCGGGCCGCCTGCTGGTCGCGCAGCGCGCTGGCCAGCCGGGCGCCCGCCAGCTCCTCGGACGCCTCGCCGCCCGGCACCACCGAGCGGTCGGGAGTGAACTGCGGATCTCCGATGCCCGCGAACCGCAGACCCGCCACCGTCTCCGCCCGGCCGTCGTCCAGGACGTGCACGTTCCTCATGCGTTCCAGGTAGCGCTGGGTGGTCCGGGAGTCATGGTTGCCGCGCACCCACACGTACGGCACGCCCAGGTCGCGGATCGGGTCCAGGAAGCCGTTCTCCGCCGCCGTGCCGTGGTCCATCGTGTCGCCGGAGTCGACGATCACATTCACCTGGTACTGCTCCACCAGCGAGTCGATGATCTTCCAGCTCGCCGGGTTGAGGTGGATGTCCGACACGTGCAGGACCCGGATGGTGGAGGGGTCCGGCTGGTAGGCGGGGAGGGTGGACGTGGCGTCGTAGAGCCTCGTCACGTTCGTCACCAGGCGCGCCAACTCCTTCTGGTAGACGTCGAATTCCGTGACGATGCTGCGGGCGTTGCCGACCACGGACGGCGCGGAGCTGAGCAGCCCGGAGAACCTCGGCTCCAGGACCGACTTCGGGTTCCAGGTGGCGTACGCCGTGCCGCCCGAGGCGGCCAGCAGGGCCAGCGCCAGCCCGCCGGCGGCCAGGGCCCGGCGCGGGCGGCGGTAGACGGCGAGGCCGAGGGCCGTGGCCCCGGAGACCACCGCGACGCCGGACCGTACGGCCAGGTCCAGCGTGCCGTGGGCGACGTCCCGGGCGACCTCGTCCTGCAGCCCGGAGATCCGCTCGGGGTGGTCGACGAGTGCCTGTGAGCGGAGCGGGTCCAGCTGGTCGACGTTCACGTCCAGGCGGACCGGCGCCGCATGGCTGTCCAGGGTGAGCGCGCCCAGCGGGGACACGTTGATCTTCGTGCCGCCGGTGAGGGAGGGGCGCAGCGCCATCGTCGTGTCCATCGGGCCGACCGGGGCCCGGACGTCGCCGACGACCAGCAGGCCCAGCCAGGCGCCGACGAGGACGACCGCGACCAGGCCCAGGGCGCGCAGCCAGGGGCGGGGGCGGGCGGCCAGTTCCAGAGCGGGGAGCGGGCGGGTGCGGGCGCGGCGGATGTGGTTCGAGGTCCGGTTCGGCAGGGTGCTCAGGGCTGCGAAGGGGACGCGGGCCATTGGTCCCGTATGCCCATGTCCCGGCGCGGATATGCGACGGTTCGGCACTCTCGTACGGGCCTTCCGTACCGGACAATGACCATGTGCTGGAGATGACGCGCGAGGAGTTCGAGGAACTGGTCGCCGAGGCGCTCGACCGGATCCCGCCGGAGCTGACACGGCTGATGGACAACGTCGCGGTGTTCGTCGAGGACGAACCGCCCGCCGACGATCCCGAGCTGCTCGGGCTCTACGAGGGGACACCGCTGACCGACCGGGGCGAGTGGTACGCGGGCGTCCTGCCGGACCGGATCACCGTCTACCGGGGGCCGACGCTCAGGATGTGCGACAGCCGGGAGGACGTCGTCGCGGAGACCGAGGTGACCGTGGTGCACGAGATCGCCCATCACTTCGGGATCGACGACGCACGGCTGCACGCGCTCGGGTACGGCTGAGAGCGGGTGCGCCCACGGCCGGGCGCTGCGGCCGGGTGCGGCCGGGCGGCGATGCGTGCGGGGCGGCGATGCGTGCGGGGCGCGTGTCCTCTTGCGGGCGGCGGGAGTTGGGGAGGTTGACTCCTTTCCTTGCCCCCGGAGGTGGCCGCCGTGCGCCCCTTGTACGTACCCGTCCGCCTCGCCGTCACGGTGCTGGCGGTCACCGCCGCCGCCGGCTGCGTGAACGTGGGCGACGACGCGGGCCCGGCCCGGCCCGCCCACTCGGCGGGGCAGCGCGGCGGCGAGGCACCCGACGGCGGCCCGGTCCAGGGCGTGGGCGGCTTCGCCGGCGAGGGCGGTGCGGTCGGCGACGGCAAGCACGGTCACGGCGGCAAGAAGAAGCGCGGGGAGTCGGCCTCGGCGTCCGCCACCCCGGCGGGCGCGGGCAGCGCGTCGGCGGCGCCGGGCAAGCCCGGGAAGCCGGGCGGCAAACCGGGCAAGCCGGGGAAGACCGTCCCGCCCGAGGACCCGGCGCCGACCGAGGAGCCGCCGACGCCCCCGGCCAGCTCCGCCCCGCCCGAGCCGCCGCCCTCCACCCCGCCGCCGCCCGTCTCCGAGCCGCCGTCGGCCGAGCCGTCCTCGTCGGCGCACGAGGAGACGGGACCGCAGCTGGTGCAGCGGGAACCGGCGCCCGCGGCGGGCGTGGCGGCGTGATCGGAGAGGCGGCCGGCTCCGTGCGCAGAGGATGCTGAGCTGGGCTTATGCAGATCGGTTTGCCTTGGGGGGTGGTAGGTGCGTATGGTGGTAGATCGTTTGATCCCATTTGCCCGGCGCCACCACAGAGCGCGCCGTGTGGCGCGTACTCTCCCTTGCCGTGGCGGACCGCATTGAGGCGGTCGTAATGCGACTCACGGAGTTGACGGGCGCGTGCCGAAGAGACTCCGGAAGGTTTCGCATTCGCATGTCCGTGTCCAGTACTGACCAGATCGTCGTGTCCGAGAACGAGAACGAGCTCGTTGACGTGACGACCGAGGTCACCGAGGCCCCCGAGGCCGCTGACACCACCCCCCAGATCACCTTCGCCGACCTCGGCCTCCCCGAGGGCATCGTGCGCAAGCTCGCACAGAACGGCGTGACGACCCCCTTCCCGATCCAGGCCGCGACCATCCCGGACGCCCTGGCCGGCAAGGACATCCTCGGCCGTGGCCGCACCGGCTCCGGCAAGACCCTCTCCTTCGGTCTGCCGACCCTGGCCACGCTGGCCGGCGGCCGCACCCAGAAGCACAAGCCCCGCGCGGTCATCCTCACCCCGACCCGTGAGCTGGCCATGCAGGTCGCCGACGCCCTCCAGCCGTACGGCGACGTCCTCGGCCTGAAGATGAAGGTCGTCTGCGGCGGCACGTCGATGGGCAACCAGATCTACGCCCTGGAGCGCGGCGTCGACATCCTGGTCGCCACCCCGGGCCGGCTGCGCGACATCATCAACCGCGGCGCCTGCTCCCTGGAGGACGTGCAGATCGCCGTCCTGGACGAAGCCGACCAGATGTCCGACCTGGGCTTCCTGCCCGAGGTCACCGAGCTGCTCGACCAGGTCCCGGCCGGCGGCCAGCGCATGCTCTTCTCCGCGACCATGGAGAACGAGATCCAGACCCTGGTCGACCGCTACCTGAACAGCCCCGTCTCCCACGAGGTGGACGCGGCCCAGGGCGCGGTGACGACCATGTCGCACCACATCCTCATCGTGAAGCCCAAGGACAAGGCGCCGGTCACCGCCGCGATCGCCTCCCGCAAGGGCCGCACGATCATCTTCGTCCGCACCCAGCTGGGCGCCGACCGTGTCGCCGAGCAGCTGCGCGAGTCCGGCGTGAAGGCCGACGCGCTGCACGGCGGCATGACCCAGGGCGCCCGGACCCGCACCCTGGCCGACTTCAAGGACGGCTACGTCAACGTCCTGGTCGCCACCGACGTCGCCGCCCGCGGTATCCACGTCGACGGCATCGACCTCGTCCTGAACGTCGACCCGGCGGGCGACCACAAGGACTACCTGCACCGCGCCGGCCGCACGGCCCGCGCCGGCCGCACCGGTACGGTCGTCTCCCTCTCCCTGCCGCACCAGCGGCGCCAGATCTTCCGCCTGATGGAGGACGCCGGCGTCGACGCGGCCCGCCACATCATCCAGGGTGCCGGTGCCTTCGACCCGGAGGTCGCCGAGATCACCGGCGCCCGCTCCATGACCGAGGTCCAGGCCGAGTCCGCGGGCAACGCCGCCCAGCAGGCCGAGCGCGAGGTCGCCCAGCTCACCAAGCAGCTGGAGCGCGCCCAGCGCCGCGCGACCGAGCTGCGCGAGGAGGCCGACCGGCTGGTCGCCCGGGTCGCCCGCGAGCGCGGCGAGGACCCGGAGGCCGCGGTGGCCGAGGCCCAGGCGACGGCGGCGGAGGAGCTGGCCGTGGCCGAGGCGCCGGCGGAGCGCGAGACCGAGCGCGAGGAGCGTCCGGCGGCTTCGGCGCCGTACGAGCGCCGGGAGCGGCGCGAGCGTGGCTTCGAGCGCCGCGACGACCGGGGTGAGCGGGGCGAGCGCCGTCCGTTCGACCGTGACCGGGACCGCGATCGTGGCTTCGACCGTCGTGACGACCGTGCCGGCCGTGGTTTCGAGCGCCGGGACGACCGGGGTGGCCGCTCCTTCGAGCGCCGCGACGACCGGGGTGACCGGGGTGACCGCCGTCCGTTCGACCGGGACCGCGATCGTGACCGTGGCTTCGACCGTCGTGACGACCGTGCCGGCCGTGGTTTCGAGCGCCGGGACGACCGGGGTGGCCGCTCCTTCGAGCGCCGCGACGACCGGGGCGACCGGGGCGAGCGCCGTCCGTTCGACCGTGACCGCGGTGGCCGTTCCTTCGATGACCGCGGTGGCCGTTCCTTCGAGCGCCGCGACGACCGGGGCGGCTTCCGCCGGGACGAGCGCGGCGGGCACCGGGGCAGCGACCGTCCGTTCAACCGCGACCGCCGCGACGACCGCCCGGGCTTCCGCTCCGGCGGCCACGACCGCCCCTACGGCCGTCGTGACGACCACCGTGGCACCGGCTCCTTCGGACGCCGCGAGGACAAGCCGCGCTGGAAGCGCAACGGCTGACGCCGAGTGAGGCATCGGGAAGGGCCCGTACGACACTGTTCGTACGGGCCCTTTCCCGTACCCGAGTGGCGCATATCACACCCCCGCCGAGGGAATTGCTGGGGGCATGACAGATGACGCGAGAGTGAGCGGACAGCGGGGAGCGTCCGGCCTGTCGGACGAGGAACGGCTGGCCCAGCTCGGCTACACCCAGGTCCTCGCCCGCCGAATGTCGGCGTTCTCGAACTACGCCGTCTCCTTCACGATCATCTCGGTCCTCTCCGGCTGCCTCACGCTCTACCTCTTCGGCATGACCACCGGCGGCCCCGCCGTGATCACCTGGGGCTGGGTGGCGGTGGGCCTCATGACGCTGTTCGTGGGCCTGTCGATGGCCGAGATCTGCTCGGCGTACCCCACCTCGGCGGGCCTGTACTTCTGGGCGCACCGGCTGGCGCCCCCGCGGTCGGCGGCGGCCTGGGCGTGGTTCACGGGCTGGTTCAACGTGCTGGGCCAGGTGGCGGTGACCGCGGGCATCGACTTCGGCGCGGCCTCCTTCCTGGGCGCCTACCTGAACCTCCAGTTCGGCTTCGAGGTGACCCCGGGCCGCACGGTCCTGCTGTTCGCGGCGATCCTCGTCCTCCACGGCCTGCTGAACACCTTCGGCGTCCGGATCGTGGCGTTCCTGAACAGCGTGAGCGTGTGGTGGCACGTGCTCGGAGTGGCGCTGATCGTCACCGCGCTGGCGCTGACCCCCGACCACCACCAGTCGCCGGCGTTCGTCTTCACCGAGTTCGTCAACCGGACGGGCTGGGGCAGCGGCCCGTACGTGGTACTCCTGGGCCTGCTGATGGCCCAGTACACCTTCACCGGCTACGACGCCTCCGCCCACATGACCGAGGAGACGCACGACGCGGCCACGGCGGGCCCGAAGGGCATCGTCCGCTCGATCTGGACCTCCTGGATCGCCGGCTTCGTCCTGCTCCTCGGCTTCACGTTCGCCATCCAGTCGTACGACGAGGAGCTGGCCTCCCCCACGGGCGCCCCGCCGGCCCAGATCCTCCTGGACGCGCTCGGCGCGACCACCGGCAAGCTCCTCCTCCTGGTGGTGATCGGCGCCCAGCTCTTCTGCGGCATGGCCTCCGTCACCGCCAACAGCCGCATGATCTACGCCTTTTCGCGGGACGGCGCGCTGCCCTTCTCCCGTGTCTGGCACACGGTCAGCCCGCGCACCCGTACCCCCGTGGCCGCGGTCTGGCTGGCCGCCCTCGGCGCGCTGGCCCTGGGCCTGCCCTACCTGATCAACACGACGGCCTACGCGGCGGTGACGTCGATCGCGGTCATCGGCCTCTACATCGCGTACGTCATCCCGACCTTCCTCCGGGTCCGCAAGGGCGCCGCCTTCGACCGCGGACCCTGGCACCTGGGCCGCTGGTCGGGTGCGATCGGGGTCGTCTCGGTGGCCTGGGTGCTGGCGATCACGGTCCTCTTCATGCTGCCGCAGGTCTCCCCGGTCACCTGGAAGACCTTCAACTACGCCCCGGTGGCCGTCCTGGTCGTCCTCGGCTTCGCGACGACCTGGTGGCTGGCGTCGGCCCGCCACTGGTTCCTCGCCCCCACTCCCATCCCGGCCGAAATCTGACCATCCCGCCCCTCCCGACCGGTCCGACGTGGCCGTGTCCCCGATACCCGATCGGCGACACGGCCTCGTCCGGCTATGCTCGGACAGGCAACATCGCCTGGGCCCTTAGCTCAATTGGCAGAGCAGTGGACTTTTAATCCATTGGTTGTGGGTTCGAGTCCCACAGGGCCTACGGTTCCGCAGGCGGGCTCTATGCCCTCTGACCTGCTGCGCAGCGCCCGGGTCGGCTTCGGCCGACTCGGGCGCTGCTTCGTTTTCGGGGGTGCGGCGGGTCTGGCTCAGCCCTCCCGCACGATCCGCTCCACCGCCGCCGTCACCAGCTCGTCCCGTTCCTTCTCCGAGAGGACGTCCGGAAGGGTGAGCTGCTCGACGATCAGCCAGTTCAGGGCGAGGTAGAGGAGTTTGACGGCCGTGGCGTCGCCGGGGAGGCCCGAGGCCTCGTGGTAGGCGACGTTGGCGGCGAGGTCGGCGCGGACGCGTTCGGTGAGGATCGTGCGCAGTTCCGGGCGGCGGGTGGCTTCCAGGCGCAGCTCCAGCAGGGCGAGGTAGCCGGTGCGGAAGGAGGCGATGCGGCCGACGAGTTCACGCATCAGCTGCGCGTACGTCTCCCGGTCCCGGGGCGCGGTCCGCTGGCGCTCGTAGGTCGCCTCGTCGGGCTGGAGGCGTTCGTAGACGCGGGCGCCGGCCTGGGTGAGCAGGTCGTCGCGGCTGCCGAAGTAGTTGGACGCGGTGCCGGTGGGTACGGCGGCCTCGGCGTCCACCGCCCGGAAGGTCAGCCCTCGCGCGCCCTCCCGGGCCAGTACCTCGATCGCCGCGTCGACGAGTGCCGCGCGCCGCTGGTCGTTCCGTCTCACCATGGGTCTCGGCTCCGGGTGCGAGGGGGTCCGGTCATCACTCCGGGCAGAGTACTGCATGTGGAGTGGTATGTCGTGCCTACGCCTGTGCCGCCTCGTAGGCCCGGAGGAACGCGCTCACCCCGGCCCTGAGCAGACGGTCGGTCTCCGGTTCCGGCAGGGGCAGGACGCCGTAGTGGGTCGTCTGGATGATCCGGTGCGAGATCAGGGCCGTGAAGTGGCTCGCCGCCAGGGACGCGTCGCCGTGGAGGTTCAGCAGGCCGGCGGCTTCGAGATGGGTCATCGCCTCGGTGAGGGCCCGGCCGACCGGCGCCGGGCCGGCCTCGTGCCAGGCCGTGAGGACCTCGGGCGGTACGTGGTCGGCCTCCGCGTGGATGTGGCGGACCAGGGCGAAGTGGTTGGCGTAGTCGGTCATGAGCCGGTGGAAGGCGCGGGCCAGGGCGACCAGATCCCGTTCCAGGTCGCCGGGGTGCGGCGGGCGCTCCGGGTCCAGTACGGCGTGCAGACGCGCCAGTTGGGCGTCGCGGACCTCGCTCGACGTCCAGGTCACGACCGTCTGGAAGAGCTGCGCCTTGCCGCCGGGGAAGTGGTTGTAGAGCGTGCGCGTGGAGACGCCGGCCGCGGCGGCGAGCGCGTCGACGGAGGCGCGGGCGTAGCCCTCCCGGCCGAAGACCGTGCAGGCCGCGCTCGCGATGTCCATCTGCTTCTGCAGCTTGCGCGGTGACTCGTTCGTGTGGCCCACGCCTGCCCCTTCCCTTTGCGACCAGCCAACTCTAACTGACTTACAACGCTCGTTGTAGTTTTTACAACGAGCGTTGTACCTTGCTGGTGTTCAGAAGAGTTCGCAGAAAAGAGGGGGACAGCTGTGTCCGCTACCGATGTCCGTGCCGCTGAAGACCGTCCGCTCCGCGTCGCCGTCATCCTCGGCAGCGTGCGCGAGGGGCGTCAGGGGCGCGCCGTCGCCGACTGGTTCCTCGCCACCGCCGCCGACCCGGGCCTGGAACTCGACGTCGTCGACCTCGCCGAGGTGGACCTGCCGCTGGTGCTGCCCGGCTGGGGCGGGACGCCGAGCCCCGAGACCGTCGCCGCGCTGCGGGACGTCTCGCCGCGGCTCGCCGCCGCCGACGCGTTCGTGGTCGTCACGCCCGAGTACAACCACAGCTTCCCGGCCGCCCTGAAGAACCTCATCGACTGGCACCAACGCGAGTGGCAGGCCAAGCCGGTCGGCTTCGTGTCGTACGGCGGTCTCGGCGGCGGCCTGCGCGCGGTCGAGCAGCTCCGGCTGGTCTTCGCCGAGCTGCACGCCGTGACCGTGCGCGACTCGGTCAGCCTGCACGGTCCGTGGTCCGGCCTCGGCGAGGACGGTGCCCCGCGCGACGCCGACGTGTGTGCGGGCGCCGCCAAGGGCATGCTCGGCCAGCTCGCCTGGTGGGGCCGGACCCTGCGCACCGCGCGCACCGAGCGTCCCTACGCGGGCTGAGGCGGCCGGAGATGAACACCTTCCGCTCTGCCGGGTCCGGCCGTCGCGCTCAGCCGGCTGCTGACGCGGCCACGACCCCGGCTCTGGATGCCGACGCGCTCCTGGCTCCGGCCGCCACCGAGGTCCCCGCCCCGGACGCCACAGAGGGCCCGGTATCCGCTTCCGCCACCCTCACCGCCCTCTACCGCATCGTCACCGTCGTGGTCCTCGGTACCACCATGTCCGTGCTCGACATGACCATCGTCAACGTCGCGCTGCGGCACCTCTCGGAATCCTTCGGGGCGCCGCTGGAGACCATCCAGTGGACCGCTACCGCCTACACGCTCGCGCTCGCCGCGGTCATCCCGGTCGCCGCCTGGGCGATGGGCCGGATCGGTGCCAAGCGCACCTACACGCTCGCGCTCGCGCTGTTCACGCTGGGCTCCCTGCTCGCCGCCTGTGCCTGGGACGCGGCCAGCCTGATCGCGTTCCGCGCGGTGCAGGGGCTGGGCGGCGGGCTGCTGCAGCCGGTCGGCATGGCGATGGGCATGCGGGTCGCCGACCGGGCCCGCCTCGGCCGGGCGATGGCCCTGCTGGGGCTGCCCATCCTGGTCGGCCCGGTCGCAGGACCGGTGCTCGGCGGCTGGCTGGTCGACGCCGTCTCCTGGCACTGGATCTTCCTGATCAACCTGCCCGTCGGCGCCCTGGCCCTGCTTCTCGCGGTCCGCCTGCTGCCCAAGGACGCCCCGGACGCCCGAGGTCCGCAGCCGCCCCGGCTGGACGTCCCCGGCGTGCTGATGCTCTCGCCCGGCCTGGCCCTGCTCCTGTACGGCCTGTCCCGCGGCGGCGAGCGCGGGGACTTCACGGCCCCCGGCGTACTGGTGCCGACGCTCGCCGGTGCCCTGCTCGCGGCGGCTTTCGTACGGCGGGCGCTCGCCGTCCGCTGGCCGCTGCTGGATCTGCGGCTGCTGCGGGACCGTACCTTCGCCGCCGGTATCGGCACGCTCGCCCCGTTCACCTGCGGCTACTTCGGGTCGATGCTGCTCGGACCGCTGTACTGGCAGCAGGAGCGGAGCCTGAGCGCGACGGCGGCCGGGCTGCTCGGCGCGCCGGCCGGGCTCGTGGTCGGGACGACGATGCAGATCGCGGCCCGGCGGATCGACAAGGCGGTACCGCGCCGGCTGGTCGCGGCCGGGTGCGCGGTGGGCGCCCTCGGCATGGTCCTGCTGGCCTGGCAGACCGGTACGGCCGAGGTCGCGCCCTGGCGGATCGTCGCCGCGGGCATGGTGATGGGCGTCGGCGCGGGCATGACGCTGATGCCCACGATGACCACCGCCACCCGCGACCTGCCCGCGGACCGGCTGCCCGGGGCGAGCACCGCGCTGAGCATCAACGCCCAGCTGGCCGCGTCGGTCGGTACGGCCCTGCTGTCGGTGGTGCTGGGCGCGACGGGCCCGGACCCGGCCGGCTTCCGGCTCACGTACGCCGTGGCGGCCGCGCTGCTCGCCCTCGGCGCCCTGTCGGCGCTCCGCCTCCCGGGCCGGCCCGCGGGGGCGAGGAGTTAGCCGGCCGTCAGCTCGGCCAGCGGCAGCGTGTGCTGGGTCTGGAGCACCTTGGCGCGCAGGTAGCGGACGTTGTGGGCCGTGGTGAAGACACCGGTCGGCACCCGGTCCCGTACGGCGACCCCCAGCGTCCGCAACTGCGCGGCCTTGTCGGGGTTGTTGGACAGCAGGTCCAGCTCTGTGATGCCGAGGGCGGCGAGCATCTGCGCGGCGGCCGTGTAGTCGCGGGCGTCCTCCGGGAGCCCGAGGGCGGCGTTCGCAGCATAGGTGTCGAGCCCCTCGTCCTGGAGGGCGTACGCGTCGAGCTTGTTGTAGAGGCCGATGCCCCGGCCCTCCTGGCGCAGGTAGAGCAGGACGCCGCCGCGGTCGGCGATGCGCTCGACGGCCTCGCGCAGCTGCGGCCCGCAGTCGCAGCGGGCCGAGCCGAAGACGTCACCGGTCAGGCACTCCGAGTGCAGGCGCACCAGCGGGACCTCGCCGGGTTCGCCGAGGACGACGGCGAGGTGCTCCTGGCCGTCGGTGAGGCCGTGGAAGGTGACGAGCTCCGCGTCGACGCCGTAGCCGTCGGCGAAGCGCAGCGGTACCCGGACGCGTGCGCGCGGGGTGGCGTCGGGGATGTCGGGCATGCGGGTCCCTCCGGGACAGATGCTTCAGATTTGAAGCAGTGTTTCGCACGGACCCTACCCCATGCTTAAAAGTTAAAGCAATCAGCTCGGGCGAGTGACTACGGCGAGCAGGGCGAACGGCGCCGCCACGGGACGTCACCCGCCCCGGACTCCTCGGCATCCCCCAGCAGCCCGCGCGCGATCCCCGTACAGATCTCCTCCAGCTGCCCGACCTGCTCCGGGGTGAGCCGGTCGAACACCGAGGCGCGCACCGCCTCGACGTGCCCGGGTGCCGTACGTTCCAGTACGGCCATCCCCTCGTCCGTCAGCACCGCGAGCGAACTGCGCTTGTCCCGGCGGCAGTCCTCCCGGCGCACCAGCCCGTCCCGCTCCAGCCGGGTCACCGCGTACGTCAGCCGGCTGCGCGTGATCTTCAGTGTCTCGGCGAGATCGGTCATGCGCAGCCGCCGGTCGGGGGCCTCGGAGAGGTTGGCCAGCACCGTGTAGAACAGGTGCGGCATGCCACCCTCCTGCTGGAGCTGCCGGTCGATCGCGTCCTCCAGGAGGCGGGAGGCGGCGATGTAGGCGCGCCAGGCGCGCTGCTCCTCGGGGCTGAGCCAGCGGGTCGTCATGCCGCCAGTGTAGGTTTGTTTCAAACTTGAACCAAGCCGTCCGCCGCCGGAAGAGAGCGCGCCGATGCCCCTGCCGTACGTCCTGCTGTCCGCCGCCGTCTCCCTCGACGGCTACCTGGACGACACCGGCCCCGAGCGGCTCCTGCTGTCGAGCCCGGCCGACTTCGACCGGGTCGACGAGGTACGGGCCTCCGTCGACGCCATCCTCGTCGGCGCCGGCACGATCCGCGCCGACAACCCCCGCCTGCTGGTCAACTCCGCCGAGCGGCGCGCGGCCCGCACGGCGGCGGGCAAGCCGGAGTACCCGCTGAAGGTCACCGTGAGCGGCTCCGGCGACCTCGACCCCGGGGCCAACTTCTGGCACACCGGCGGCGAGAAACTCGTCTACACGACGGACAAGGGCGCCGGACCCGCCGCCCGCCGCCTCGGGCGCACCGCCGACGTCGTCCCGCTCGGCCCCGCCCTGGACTGGCGGGCCCTGCTGGAGCATCTCCACGACGTGCGCGGAGTCGGGCGGCTGATGGTCGAGGGCGGCGGCACGGTCCACACCCAGCTCCTCCAGCAGGGCCTCGCCGACGAACTCCAGCTCGTCCTCGCCCCGCTGTTCGTGGGCGACCCCGCGGCCCCGCGCCTCTTCGGACCGGGCGCCTACCAGGGCGGACGTCTGCGCCTGCTCGACACCCGGCGGATCGAGGACGTCGTCCTCATGCGCTACGCGCCCACGGCCCCCGGCACCGGCCCGCTGCCCACCGCCGCCGACCGCCACTGGCTGCGCACCGCCTGTGACCTCGCCGCGCTGTGCCCGCCCTCGGAGACGGCGTTCAGCGTCGGCGCGGTCGTGGTCGCCGCCGACGGTACGGAGCTGGCCCGGGGCCACTCGCGCGAGGGCGCCGATCCCGTGGTCCACGCGGAGGAGGCGGCCCTCGCGAAGATCGGCCCGGCCGATCCCCGGCTGGCCGGTGCCACGGTCTACAGCAGCCTGGAGCCCTGTGCCCGCCGCGCCTCCCGGCCCGCGCCCTGCGCCCGGCTGATCCTGCGGGCCGGGGTACGCCGGGTGGTCACCGCCTGGCGCGAACCCGACACGTTCGTCGCCGCGGCCGACGGCACGGGCGTCCTGACCGCCGCGGGCGCCCAGGTCGTCGTGCTCCCGGAACTGGAGGCGCTCGCCAAGGCGCCGAACGGGCATCTGCTCGGCTGACAGCACTCAGGGCCCGGAATCCGATGGATTCCGGGCCCTGAGTCTTCAGTAGCGGGGACAGGATTTGAACCTGCGACCTCTGGGTTATGAGCCCAGCGAGCTACCGAGCTGCTCCACCCCGCGTCGTTGTGTCACCAGCATACGTCATGCGGAGGGGTGCTTGCACACCCGCTTTCTTGCGCCCCCGTGATCATCACCGAAGGTGACCGGATGGACGCCCTCCGCATAACGCCTGAGTCACCATCAAAACCTTCAGTGACTACTGAACGCTCCCGCATCCCGGTCAACTCGCCCGGTTTGACGGGGTAATGGCGCATAGCTCCGCCGTCAAAATCGTGAATGATCAAGCCGAACGGGCTTGGAAAGTCACTGGCGGGTCTATTAACGTTCGATAACGCAGCGCGGTCGTCCCAGCCGTCACAAGAGGCGGCTCCGTGCGCACGCGCCGAATCCCGCAAGGGAGCCGGGGAACCACCACCCTGGGGTGAATCACGCAGATACCGCCGTGAACTCACGGAGTCCACGACCGGTATACGCGCGTAGGAGACCTTCCTGCTCCGAACCCGTCAGCTAACCCGGTAGGCGGAGGAAGGAAAGGAGCACGCCCGCGTGGCGTCCAACCGGCCTGTCCCCGAAGCCCCGTTCATACCGGCACAGCGCGACACCGAGACCTTCGGCTACGACGCCTACCGCGCCGAAGAGGGCCCCTGGGAGGAGTGGAACCCCACCGCGGACTCCGTCGCCCCGGTCCGCGGCCGGCACCGCGTCGCCAAGCAGCGAGGCGGCCTCGCGCGCAGCTCCACCGTCCTCGGCGTCGGCGTCATCGCCGCGGTCGGCGCGGGCGGCATGGCCAGCGCCCACACCGGCAAGCCGCCGGTCTCGATCTCCCTGCCCGACCTGCCCTCCGTCGGCTCCCTCTTCGAGGACGGCTCCGACTCCCAGCCGGCCGAGGCCGCGACGACCACGCTGAGCGGTGTCGGCACGACCGCCGCCGACGCCGAGGACGGCGACGCGGGCGAGGCCCTGCGCAACCGGATCATGGCCCAGGCCGAGCAGCAGCAGAGCCAGGCCGAGAGCAAGGCCACCGCCACCGTGCTCGCCGCCGCCGAGAAGCAGACCGCCGACGCCGCCGCCAAGGCCGAGAAGGAGGCCGCCGCCAAGGCCGCCGCGGCCAAGGAGGAGGCGGAGGACGCCGCCGAGAAGGCCGCCGCGAAGGCGAAGGCCGAGGCCGCCGAGAAGGCCGAGGCGGAGCGGCTGGCCAAGCTGGCCAAGCAGTACACGCTGCCGACCTCCTCGTACACGATCACCTCCACGTTCGGCCAGGCCGGCTCGATGTGGTCCTCCGGCTACCACACCGGTCTTGACTTCGCCGCCCCCACCGGCACCCTGATCAAGGCCGTCCACAGCGGCACGATCACCGAGGCGGGCTGGGCCGGCGCCTACGGCTACCGCACGATCCTCACCCTGGACGACGGCACCGAGCTGTGGTTCTGCCACCAGTCCTCGATCAGCGTCTCCGCCGGCCAGAAGGTCTCCACCGGCGACGTCATCGGCCGCGTCGGCGCCACCGGCAACGTCACCGGCCCGCACCTGCACCTGGAGGTCCACCCGGGCGGCCAGGCCACCGGCATCGACCCGATGGCGTGGCTGCGGGGCAAGGGCCTCAACCCCTGACAGCCGGGCGTTCGGCCGGAATTCGACGCCGGCGGCGGGATGCGATCGTCCCCCGCCGGCGTTGACATGACGTATGACGTCACTTCGTAAACTCGGCTCTTCCGATCTTGAGGTCTTCCCGCTCGCGCTCGGCGGCAACGTCTTCGGCTGGACCGCCGACGAGGCCACCTCCTTCGCCGTCCTGGACGCCTACGCGGCGGCCGGCGGCAACTTCATCGACACCGCCGACGCCTACACCGCCTGGATCGAGGGCAACCAGGGCGGCGAGTCCGAGACGATCATCGGCAAGTGGGTCAAGGCGCGCGGCAACCGCGCCGATGTCGTCATCGCCACCAAGGTCAGCCAGCACCCCGAGTTCCAGGGCCTGTCCGCCGCCAACATCAAGGCAGCCGCCGACGCCTCCCTGCGCCGCCTGGGCACCGACCACATCGACCTCTACTACACCCACTTCGACAAGCCCGAGGTGCCGGTCGAGGAGATCATCGGCGCGCTGGACGAGCTGGTGAAGGCCGGCAAGGTCCGGCACATCGCCGCCTCCAACATCACCGCCGAGCGCCTGCGCGAGTCCCTCGACTTCTCCGACCGCGAGGGCCTCGCCCGCTACGTCGCCCTCCAGCCGCACTACAACCTGGTCTCCCGCGACACCTACGAGGGCCCGCTGCAGGACCTCGTCGCCCGCGAGGGCCTGTCCGCCGTCCCGTACTTCGCGCTCGCCATGGGCTTCCTCACCGGCAAGTACCGCCCCGGTACGACCGTCGACAGCGCCCGCGCCGGCCGGGCCCAGGAGTACGCGGAATCCGAGCGCGGCCAGAAGGTCCTGGCGGCCCTCGACGAGATCGCCGCGGCCCATGAGGCCCCGCTGGCCACGGTCGCCCTGGCCTGGCTCGCCGCCCAGCCGACGGTCACCGCCCCGATCGCCTCGGCCCGCACGGTGGAGCAGCTCCCGGCCCTGCTGGGCGTGGCGGACCTCAGGCTGACGGATGCCGAGCTGGCGAAGCTGACGGAGGCGTCGGCCTAGTCAGCCAGTTCTCGGGGCTACGTCCGGTACGGGTTGTACGCGGGGTACGGAGCCGTCGGCCAGCCGTACCCGTACGGCACCGGCCCCGCGTACACCGGCCGTACCGGCGCGGCCGTCCGTGCCGCGTACTCCAGCGCGGGCCGGGCCACGGTCCTGCGCTTCCACAGCTCGTCCAGCAACTCCCGCTCCCGTACGACGAAGTCGGCCCCGGCCCTCCCCGTGCGCCCCCGGTGCCGCAGGAACGCCAGCGAGGTGGCGTACGCCTCGTACCGCGCCACCTCCCGTGCCGCCGGGCGACCATGGTGGTGCCGGGCGTAGTCCCGGGCCATCCGCCGCGCCCGCATCGAGGAGAGCGCGAACGGCTCGGCCGGCCCCAGCCACCCGGCCAGCACATACGCGGGCAGCTCCGCCCGCACGGTCCGCAGCTCCCGCTGCCGCGTCCAGATCGCGAGCCAGGTCAGCAGCCCGAACGCGGGCACCATGAAGCCGGCGTAGACGGCGAAGAAGCCGTACTCGCCGAAGGTGGAGGAGCCGTTCCAGAAGGCGTGCATGCTCATCGCGAGCAGCAGCCCGCACACCGGCAGCAGAACCCGCCGTACATGCTGCCGCTCGGCGGACAGCGCGGCGATGCCGAAGCCGATGCCGGTGAGGACGGTGAACAGGGGGTGCGCGAACGGGGACATCACGATGCGCACGAAGAAGGTGGCGGCGGTGACGGAGGCGATGCCGCGGTCGCCGGTGAGCTGGTCGGTCCCGAAGGCCGTACCGAGGTAGAGGATGTTCTCGGTGAACGCGAACCCGGTGGCGGTGACCCCCGCTATCACCACGCCGTCCACGATCCCGGTGAAGTCACGTCTGCGGAAGAGGAACACCAGCAACACGGCGGCGGCCTTGGCGGACTCCTCCACGATCGGTGCTATCACCGTGGCGCCGAGGGTGTCGGCACTGGCCGGATCCGCGGTCGAGGTGGCGATCCACCGGGTCGCGAAGCTGTTGGCCACGATGGCTATCAGCGCGGCGGCACAGGCGCCCCAGGCGAAGGAGAAGACCAGGTTCCGCCAGGGGCCCGGCTCCACCCGGTCCAGCCACCGGAAGGCGGCTATCAGCCAGGGCACGGGCAGCACGGCGAGACCGAGCCCGACGAGGAACCCCTCCGTGCCGGTCTGCCGCCGCACGAGCGCCAGGATGACCAGGCCGGACAGCGCCAGCAGGCTGCTCAGTGCTCCGTACCGCACCCACCTGCGCTGCCACCAGTGCGGGTGGCGGAGCACACCGTCGCCGGGGCTCGGGGGACAGGTCGGAAACGGAGGACTGGTGGCCACGGCATCGACCCTAACGGTGACGGGACGAGGGGCTGGAGCGGATTATCGGTCCTGGCTGTGCGGTACGCGCCGGAACAGCAGATCGTTCACCACATGACCCTTGTCCAGTCCCTGCCCCTCGAAACGGGTCAGCGGCCGGAACCGGGGGCGCGGCGAGAAACCGCCGTCCGCCTGGGTGTTCTCGAAGTCCGGATGCGCGGTGAGCACGTCCAGCATCTGCTCGGCGTACGGCTCCCAGTCGGTCGCGCAGTGCACGAGCGCGCCGGGCTTCAGCCGGGTCGCGGCGAGCGACAGGAACTCGGGCTGGATCAGCCGCCGCTTGTGGTGCCGCTTCTTGGGCCAGGGGTCGGGGAAGTAGACGCGCAGCCCGTCCAGCGCGTCGGGGCGGAGCATCTCGCGGAGCAGGATGATCGCGTCGCCGTTGCCCACGCGGACGTTGGACAGGCCGTTCTGGTCGGCGAGATTGAGCAGATTGCCCTGGCCCGGGGTGTGCACGTCGACGGCCAGGATGTTGGTGTCCGGGTCGCCCGCGGCCATCTGCGCGGTGGCCTCGCCCATCCCGAAGCCGATCTCCAGCACCACGGGACGGTCGTTCCCGAACAGCTCGCCGAGGTCGATCACCCGCTGCCCGTCGATGTCCAGTCCCCACTGGGGCCACAGCCGCTGCAGCGCGTCGGCCTGCCCGGCCGTCACCCGGCTCCGCCGCGGCTGGAAGCTCCGGATCCGCCGCTCGAAGTGGGACCCGGCGGGATCGGCCTTGGGCCCGTCCGGGAACCGCGGCTCCCCCTTGGCCCGGGTGTGCCGAACGGACACACCGGGGGTGTGGGAGGCCGGGGAGGGGGCTTCGGAGGCGTTGAGAAAGTCAGACACAGTAAGACAGATTTTACGGCGCCCGCCGGCACCGGACGGAGCGCCGGTGCCGCCCTACAGCGAACCGAGCAGCGAGAGCACCCGGCGCCCCACCTCCCGCCCGATGGGCAAGGACGCCGTGGCGGCCGGCGAGGGCGCGTTCAGCACGTGCACCGCCCGCGCGCCCTCCCGGATCAGGAAGTCGTCCACCAGCGTCCCGTCCCGCAGCACCGCCTGCGCCCGCACCCCGGCGGGCGCCCGCACCAGGTCCGAGGCCTCCGCCGCGGGCAGCAGCCTCCGCACGGCCTCCAGGAACGCGCCCTTCGACACCGAGCGGTGCAGCTCACCCGCGCCGTACCGCCAGTGCCGCCGGGCTATCGCCCAGGATCCCGGCCACGCCACCGTCCCGGCCAGCTCCCGGGGCCGTACGACCCCCCAGTCGTACCCCTCCCTGGCCAGCGCCGGCACCGCGTTGGGGCCGATGTGCACGCCTCCGTCGATCCCGCGCGTCAGATGCACCCCGAGGAACGGGAACGCCGGGTCCGGCACCGGATACACCAGCCCCCGCACCAGCTCCGGCCGCGCCAGCTCGTAGTACTCCCCGCGGAACGGCACGATCCGGACCTCGGGCTCGTCGCCGGCCAGCCGGGCCACCTCGTCGCAGTACAGCCCCGCGCAGTTCACCAGCACCCGGCCGCGGACCACGTCCCCGGCCGCGGTGAGCACGGCCACGCCCCGGTCGGCCCGCCGGTCCACACGGACCACCCGGGCGCCGTACCGGATGTCCGCCCCGGACGCGCGCGCCAGCTCCCGCGCCACGCCCACGAAGTCGCACACCCCCGTCGTGCCGACGTGTATGGCGGCGAGGCCCCGCACCTCCGGTTCGTACTCGATGATCTGCGCGGGTCCCAGCTCCCGCACCGGAATGCCGTTCTCCCGGCCGCGCTGCACGAGCGCGTGCAGTCGCGGCAGCTCCTCCCGCTCGGTGGCGACGATCAGCTTGCCGGTGACGGCGTGCGCGATGCCGTACTCGGCGCAGAACTTCACCATCTCGGCGGCGCCCCGCACCGCGTACCGCGCCTTGAGCGAGCCCGGGCGGTAGTAGATCCCGCTGTGGATCACCCCGCTGTTGCGCCCCGTCTGGTGCCGGGCGGGCCCGGACTCCTTCTCCAGCACGGTCACACGCGTACCCGGCGCGGCCCGCGTGATCGCATAGGCCGTCGACAGCCCGACGATCCCCCCACCGACCACGAGCACGTCGCAGTCATACGCACCGACCCGCACCTGCACCACCTCCGCCATCGATAGTGCACTGCGCCACTGACAGTGCCTTCAAACGCCGGTCGGGGGCGGCGCCCCGAAAGGGGCACGGGGAACTGCGCGAGAGACCACGACGAAGCCGCAGCCACCGAAGCACAGCAACCCGGCAGACGCCGAAGCGGCGCGGCCCTACGCCGGCGCCATCAGAAGCGGGCGAGCCCTCTCCCGCAACTCCGCCACCCGAGGCTCGTCCCCGTACGGCTCCAGCCGATGCAGAAGATCCTTCACGTACTCCGTCGTCCGCGCCGAAGAGATCCGCCCGGCCACCTCCACGGCCCGCACCCCCTGCTCGCATGCCGCGTCCAGGTTCCCGGACTCCAGCTCGGCCACGGCGGATACGACCAGCCGCAGCCCGTGCGACCGCACGAACTCCTCCGTCGGCTTCGACAGGGCCTGCTCGGTGAACCGCCGGACCTGCCGAGGTGCCTTCAGATCGCGGTAGCACTCCGCGGCGTCCGCGGCGAACCGGTCATACCCGTAGAAACCGAGCCAGGAGGGATCGTTGTCACCGGGACGGGACCGCTCCAGCCACCCCTCGGCCGCCTTCAGCGCCGCACCCGCCGCCTGCGCGTCCCCCGCCCGCGCGTGGGCCCGTGCCTCGACCAGCCGGAAGAAGCTCATGGTGCGGGCGGTCGCCAGGCCCCGGTTCCGCTCCAGGGCGGCCTGTGCCAGATCGACCCCCTCGTCCCCGAAGCCCCGGTACGTCGCCTGGAGCGACATGGAGGCCAGCACATAGCCCCCCAGGGGGACGTCCGCCGCCGCGCGCGCGAGCCGCAGCGCCTGGATGTAGTACCGCTGCGCGGCCTCCTGCTGCCCGGTGTCGAAGGCCATCCAGCCGGCGAGCCGGGTGAGCTCCGCGGAGGCCCCGAACAGGGCGCGGCCGACCTCGTCGGAGTAGGAGCCGAGCAGCAGCGGTGCCGCCTCCACCCGCAGGCACTCCGGGACCATCGACGAACGCCAGTCCCCGCCGCCGTACTTGGAGTCCCACCGTCTGGCGTCCTCGGCGGCCTCCCGCAGCTTCCGCACATCGCTGTGGCCGACTTTGATCGGTGCGCCGGAGCCCTCGGCGGAGCCCGCCTCCCGCGCGACCGAGCTGTCGGCGGGGGTTATCAGCCACCGTGAGGCGGGCGTTGCGTATGCGCTCACTGCGAACGACCCGGCGAGGGACTGCCAGATGCCGCCGGCGCCCGCCCGGCGGCCGGCGAGGTCGAGGCGGTACAGCTCCGTCGCCGACTTCACCGCCTGGCCCACGTCTCTCGGGAAGGCGAGCCCCACTTCGGGCGCGGGATCCGCGTCCGCCAGGCCGATCTCGTGGAGCGGCACCGGACGGCCCAGCTTCTGACCGATGGCGGCGGCGATGAGGTGCGGCGCCGCACCCTGCGGCACCATGCCCTTCGACACCCAGCGCGCCACGGACGTCTTGTCGTAGCGAAGCGTCAACCCGCGTTGGGCGCCAAGGTCGTTGACGCGTCGGGCGAGTCCCGCGTTGCTGATTCCCGCGAGGGCGAGAACGGCGCCGAGTTTTTCGTTCGGCCCGCGTTGCTCCCTGGACATGCGCCACCCCTCGACACAGACGGCTGCCGCGCTGGCATAACCACGCGGCATTCGTAAACCCAGCGTAGTTCGCCGCATCCCAAGCGTTAAGGGGCATTGTTCCGGATGGCGGGATTGTGGTCCGTACGGAAGTACGGCCCTGTACGCACCGTGCACGGGCTGTCGCCGCGTGCCCCGGTGCGTGTGGCCGTGCGCCCGTCCGTGCGCTCTTCTCCGGCCACCGGGGGAGCGGTTCCATGGCATCTGCGTGGGTCGGCCCGCTGTACTGGATCCAGTGGGCTGGGGGACACCGCCACCTTCATCCCCGCGGGTGGCGGACCGGTCCGGGAGGCGTCATCCGCCTCCCGGACTGTGCGCGTGTGTGGGCGGCCGGACGCTCCGCGAGCCTGTACGGAGCGTGCTCATATCCGGTGCCCCGCCAAGTATTTGGCCGAAAATCGCCCCAGTTCGATGCGGCGATGTGCCGCTCCGACCATGCAACTTGAGGGCGCTAAGGGCGTTTTGGGGGAGCGCATTGGGGGCGCATTCGCGCCGCACCCTTCGGGCGCCGTCCCGGCCGGGACCACCCCGCACCCGTCGGCCGCCCGTCAACTCCCCTCGCTCGCCACGCGAACTTCCCTCGATCGAAGGCGGCGCCACCACACCTCTCCCACGTGCCCTTCATGGCAGCATGGGGTCCGGTTCGTACGGTGCACTGGTTGTCCACAGCCTGTGGAGGCGTCGATGCGGTGGTTGGTGGGTTGGAGCAGCACCGCCGCGGGCTCCGCAGGGATCGGCTCCGCGGGCGCCGTCGGGTACGACGGGGAGACCCTGCACCCGGTCGGCTCCCAACTCCTGTGGGGCGACCCGGATCCGCTGTGGGCCGTCGGCGACTGGCGCCCGGACGAGGTGCGCGTGGTGCACGCCGACGGGCAGAACCGGATCGCCGTCCTCGGCATCTGCGGCGCCTCCGACGAGGAGCTGCGCCGCGGGCTGTTCACCGCGCGCGGGGGCGCACTGCGCCATCTGACCACCTGGCCCGGCAGCTACACGGCCGTCGTCCAGGCCGGCCGCCGCATCACCGTCTGCGGCGATCTCGCGGGCGCCCGCCCGGTGTTCCACACCCCCTGGGCCGGCGGCACGGCCTACGCCACCGCCGCGCTGCCCCTCGCCGACCTCATCGAGGCCAACCTCGACTTCACCCACCTCGCCGCCCTGCTCGCCGCCCCGGACGTACCGGCCGCGCTGCGCGACACCACCCCGTACGACGGCGTACGGCGGATCCCGCCGGGGCATGCGCTGGTGCTGCGCGCCGGAGCGCGCGAGATCGCCGGGTACGAGCCCGTCGCCTCCCTCGCCGTGGCCGCGCCCCCGACCGAGCCCGACCGCGCCGTGGACGCCGTACGGGACGCCCTCGTGGAGGCGGTCCGCACCCGGCTGTCGGCCCCCCGGCACGTGCCCGACCTGGACCCCGGACCGGTGCCCGGCATGGGCCCCGCCGAGCGGCGGGCCGCGCGCGGGATGCCGGTCCCCGGCATCGGCGCCGACCTGTCCGGCGGACCCGCCTCCGGCACGCTCGCGCTGCTGGCCGCCGGGCTGCCCGGCAGACCCGGCACGCTCCTCGGCCACGGCACGGGCGCGGGCGAACGCTTGCTCGCCGTCACGTTCAACGATCTGGCCGTGGCCGGCCGCGAGGCCGAACTCGAACGCGCCGGCGCCCTGGCCGCGGGCCCCCGCCTGCACCACGTCGTGGTCACCGGCGGCGAGGAGACCCTGCCGTACGCCGACCTCGACGGCCCCCTGACCGACGAACCGGGCCCCTCCCTGGTGCTCGCCGCCCGGCACCGTGCCCGGCTCGCCGCCGGCAGCGCCGACCACTTCACCGGCCACGGCGCCCGCCAGGTCCTGGACGCCCACCCCGCGCGCCTCGCCGACCTCCTGGTGGACCGCAAGCGGCGCCACCTGGTCCGGCCGGTCGCCGCGCTCGCCCGCGCGGACGGCTCGGTGCTGGTCCCCGCGCGCGTGTACGGCGCGGCCCGGCGCCTCGCCCGTACCCCCTACCGGGTGGGCCTGGAGGTGCTGGCCGAGCGCCTGATGCGGCGCCGCTTCGAGGAGCCCAAGGGGGCGGTCGGCGCGTCCCTCGCCGCGCTGACCTGGGCCAGACCTGGGCCGGCCGCCCGGTGGCTGACGGGGGAGGCACTGGCTGAAGTATCGGTTCTGCTCCAGTCGGAGGCGGACCGCTCCGGAACCGGCGTGCAGCGCCCCGGCGACTACCGCGCGCGTGCGGCACTCGCCCGGCACGCCGCCGACCTCCGCGTCCTGGAACAGGCCGCGGAGGTCCGCTCCCAGCGGCTGCACGCGCCGTTCCTCGACAACCAGGTCGTCCGCGCCTGCCGCGACCTCCCCGAGGCCCTGCGCGTCCAACCGGGCGCCCGCTCCTCGATCCTGCGTACGGTCCTGGAGGGCGCCGGCGTCACCGACCTCCCGCCCGGCTGGGGCGCCCCCTCCCACGCCTCCACGGCGGCAGCCGCGCGCGCGGGCCTGCGCCTCGCCGCCGACCCCCTCCAGGACCTCTTCGCGACGCCTCTCCTGGCCGACGCCGGGCTCGTCGAGGCCCGCGTCGTCCGCAAGGCCCTGCGAGCCGCGGCGGCGGGCGACCCCCTCCCGCTGGACGGCCTGGCCGACCTCATCTCCCTCGAACTCTGGCTGGGCCGCCTCCTCGCCCGCCGAGGCACATGCTGGACAGGCACCCCGACCCGCTCCCGCGCGGTCCCTTCGGGGATCCAACCAAGAAGAGGCGCACTGACCTCCGGCACGTGAGCCCGGCCGACTACGGGCGGCCGTCGATCCAGCGGCACCCCGCCGGCGCGGGCGAGCGACCCGAACTCCCTCAGCCGCAGCACGCCGTGCCTCGTCGGCGCCGGCAAGCGACCCCCGTTCGAAAACCCCCGTGCCGCATCCCCCACCCACCGCGACAATGACCAGGTGCGGTACCGAATCCTGGGCGTAACCCAAGCAGCAGACGACCAGGGCACCCCCGTACCCATCGGAGGCCAACGCCTCCGCACACTCCTCGCCGCCCTCGCCCAGCGTCCGGGCCGCACCAGCACCCCCGACACCCTCATCGACGAGATCTGGTCGGACGACCCGCCCCAGGACGCCCCCGCCGCCCTCCAGGCCCTCGTCGGCCGCCTCCGCCGTATCCTCGGCCGGCACACCATCGCCTCCACCCCGGGCGGCTACCGCCTCGAAGCCACCGAGGCCGACGTCGACCTCCACGTCTTCGAACGGCTCACCCGCACCGGCACCACCGCCCTCGCCGCCGGCGACCCGGCCACCGCCCACCGCACCCTCACCGAGGCCCTGTCCCTCTGGTACGGCCCGGCCCTCGCCGACCTCCCCGACCGGACCGCCGCCACCCGCCCGGAGGCCCTGCGCCTGGAGGCGACCCGCGCCCGCGCCGCCGCCGCCCTCGCCCTCGGCCGCGCCCGGGAGGCCGTACCGGAATTGCGGGAACTGACGGCTGCGCATCCGTACGACGAGCCCCTGCGCGTCCTCCTCATCCGCGCCCTTCGGGACACCGGCCGCCCGGCCGACGCCCTCGCCGCCTACGAGTCCGCCCGCCGCACCCTCGCCGACACCCTCGGCACCGACCCCGGTCCGGAACTGAAGGCCCTGCACGCGTCGTTGCTGCAACAGGAACACCCGGAGGGCCAGGGCCCTCGGCCCCCCGCCCGACCCCCCGAGCGCACGGGGAATCTCCGCCCCCGCCTGACGTCCTTCGTCGGGCGGGAACCAGAGCTCACGGCCATTCGTTCCGACATCGCCAGCGCCCGCCTGGTCACCCTCACCGGACCAGGCGGCTCCGGAAAGACCCGCCTCGCCGAGGAGGCCGCCGCAGGCCTCCCCTCGGCCTGGCTGGTCGAGCTGGCCCCGCTCGACCGGCCGGAGGCGGTGCCCGGCGCGGTGGTCAGCGCGCTCGGTCTGCGCGAGACCGTGCTCCTGACCAACGAGCTGGGCACCCCGCAGGCCGACCCCACGGTCCTGCTGATCGAGTACTGCGCCCCGCGCAGCCAACTCCTGATCCTTGACAACTGCGAGCACGTCATCGGCGCGGCAGCCGCCCTCGCCGAGACCCTCCTCACCCGCTGCCCCGGGCTCACGATCCTCGCGACCAGTCGTGAACCCCTGGGAGTCCCCGGTGAGTCGGTGCGCCCGGTCGAGCCCCTCGTCCCGGAGCAGGCGCACCGCCTGTTCGCCGAGCGGGCGAAGGCCGTCCGTCCCGACGCCGACGCCGTGCTGGGCGACACCGCGGCCGTGGCGGAGATCTGCCGCCGCCTGGACGGGCTGCCGCTCGCCATCGAGCTGGCCGCGGCCCGGCTCAGGCTGCTGACGCCCCGGCAGATCGCCGACCGCCTCGACGACCGCTTCCGCCTGCTCACCTCCGGAAGCCGCACGGTCCTGCCCCGCCAGCAGACCCTGCGCGCGGTCGTCGACTGGTCCTGGGAGCTGCTGGACGAGCGGGAGCGGACGGCACTACGCGAGCTGTCGGTGTTCGCCGGCGGCTGGGACCTCACGGCGGCCGAGGCCGTGTGCACCGGCCCGGCGGCGGACCTGATCGGCGCCCTGGTCGACAAGTCCCTCGTCGTCGCCGCCCCGCACGACCCCGACGGCACAGGCACCGGCTCCGGCACCGGCTTCGGAGCCGGCATGCGCTACCGCATGCTGGAGACCATCCACGAGTACGCCACCGAGCGCGCGGCCGAGGTCCCCGGCCTGCGCGCGGCGGCCGAGCGCCGCCATCGCGCGTGGGTGCGGTCACTGGTGGAGGAGGCGGAGCCACAGCTGCGGTCGGCGGCCCAGCTCCCCTGGTTCTCCCGCCTGGAGACCGAGCTGGACAACATCCGCGCGGGCCTGGACCGCGCGGTGCGCGCGGGCGACGAAGCGGAGGCGGGCGCCGTCGTCCTGGCCATCGGCTGGTTCTGGTGGCTGCGCAACCACCGCCAGGAGGCGGTGGCCTGGGTGAGGCTGGTGCTCCGCCTGGGCATCGCCCTGGACGCCCTGCCCGAGGGCGCGCCGCCCGAGGAGCTGACGGCCCGGGCGGAGTCCGCCGACCCGGTGGGCGCCCTCCTCGCCGAACCCGAGGGCCGGGCCGGGCATCCGCTGGACGAGCTGCGGATGGACCTGCGCATGCTCGACCTGTTCCTGACCTCCGAGTCGGGCGCGGAGAACCTCGCGGCCGACGAGCGGGCCCCGCGGTACATCGCGCGCGTGCGGGCCGCCTACGAGCGCGGCGGTCCCCGGGCCGCCCGGCTCCCGGGCATCGTCTGGCCCCTGACCGCCTACTACCTGGGCGGCCCGGTGGACGTCCGCCCGGACCTGACGGCATCGGTCGCCAACGCACGCCGGCACGGCGGCGACTGGGAGGTCGCGGTCGCCCTGATGTACCGCGCGCACGTGGTCGTCGACTCGCCGGGCAACCTCCAGGGCGTGGACGAGGACCTGGCCGAACTGCGGATGCTCAGCCGCCGCGTCGGCGACCGCTGGATGCGCGCCCAGGTGTGCAGCGCGGCCGGCGAGGCGGCCATGGCGCGGGGCCGGTTCGACGAGGCCCGTAGCGAGTACGAGGAGGCGCTGCGCCTGGCCTACGAGGTGGGCGCGTACGCCGAGTCGCCGTTCCTGATGGCCCGGCTCGCCGAGATCTCCTTCCGCTCCGGCGACCGGGAGGCCGCGCTGGCCGCCCTGGACGAGGCGGGAACGGCAGCCGACCGGTACGCGGTGCCGGAGTCCCGGGCCTTCGTGCTGCTGCTGCGCGCCCACATCGCCCTGCGCGACGGGCGGACCGCCCATGCCCGCGAGCTGTACGAGGCGACCCGCGCCGCGGTGGGGGACGGCACCCCGCCCCCGCAGTTCGTCGCGGCTCAGCGGATGGTCGAGGCGCTGCTCGCGGCCGACGAGTCGGGCCCGGCGCACGGGGTGCCGATCGTGGCGGACGCCCTGCGCGAGGCCGTGGACCACCGGTGCGCCGAGGTGATCACCGCAGGTCTGGTGGACGTGGGGGCCGGACTGCTGGCCCGGCTCGGCGATCTGCCCGGCGCGCTCCGGCTGTTCGCCGCCGCGGACCGGTGGCGCGACGGCTGCCGGCGGCCCGAGCCGGAGCGCGGCGAGGCCGCCCGGGTGCGGGCCGGCGCCCGCGCGGCACTGCGGGCCGACCGCTACGCCGCCGAGTGCGCGCGGGGCGCCGCCCTCGCCGTGCCGGACGTCCTGCGCGAGCTGGACACCGCGGGACGCCGGAGGCTGTCTACCGGCAGGTGAACCGGGACTCCGCCCAGTCCGCCAGCGCCGCCCGGTCGATGGCGTTGCTGTGCGGTTCGACCACGAGCCGTACGGTCTTGCGCCCGGTGAGGTTCACATGGACGGGGACGGCCTGCTCGCGGCCCTTGACCATGCCGGACTGCCACAGCGGGGCCCCGTCGGCGTAGACGGAGAAGGAGACCTTGCCGAGCCCGAGGGTCATGTCGTCCACGCCCGCCAGTGCGTCGTACGCGGTGCACTGCCGGTTGAGGGCGATGGTGACGGAGGACTCGCCGTGGACGGTGGCCCCGCCCTCGTAGCGCGTCCCGCCGATCGACATGCCGTACCGCTGCCACACCCAGCTGCTCGCGCCGAGGGCGATCTCGGGCTCGGTGCCGTCGCCGTTGGCGTCGAAGCGCAGCTCGCTCAGCTCGTAGACGGCGGGCGTCGGAGGCGGGGTGGGTGGGGGTGTCGGGGTCGGAGTGGGCGTGGGCGTGGGGGTCGGCTTCGGTGTGGGAGTCGGTGTGGAGGTGGGAGTCGGTGGAGGGGTGGGCGTGGGGGGCGGCTCGGGGACCACGGCCACGGGTGCCACAGAGGTCACCGGCGTCACGGGTGCCACGGGTGCCACGGGCCGCACAGGCTTCGGCGCGGGCTTCTGCTTCTTCGGCGGTGCGGACGCCGGTGACCCCGGCTGCACGATCGGTGTGGACGGCGACGGCTCGGCGACCTCCTTCGCCGGATGGCTGTCGTTCGCCAGGGCCAGCGCGACCGCGGCGGCGGCCACCGCGACGACACCGGCCGCGATGCCGGCCTTCACCGGCGCCCCGAGCCCTTCGGAGACCGCGGCTCCGCTCGCGCCGCCCGCGCCGCCGGACGACCCGGTGGCCGTGGCGGCGGCCCCGGCGGCCCCGACCCCGGCGCTGCCGGCCACGATCCCGAGCGCCTTGGCGTACCCGGCGGCCCCGAACCAGCCGATGACCGCGACCGGGACGACGCCGGGGATACCGCTCGCGACCTCTTCGATCTGCGCCGCCGCGAGCCGGCACCTGGCGCACTCCTCCAGGTGCTTGCGCAGCCCCCGTTCGGCCCGGACGCGGAGCTTGCGGCGGGCGTAGGTGCCGAGTTGGTCGGCGTAGCGGGCGCACTCCTCGTCATGGGTGAGGCTGGCGCTGACATGGGCCTGGAGGTAGGCCTGCTTCAGTCCCTCGCGCGCGCGGCTGGCGAGCACCCGGGTGCCGTTGGCGTCCAGCCCGAACAGGACGGCGACCTCACTCGGGGACTCGTCCTCCACCTCGGTGTGCCACAGCACGGCCTGCCAGCGCTCGGGCAGCGAGCGGAAGGCCTGCATCGCCATGGACTGCTCGGCCTCGTGCATGGCCCGCACGTCGACGGACGCGGTGTCGTAGGCCGTCTCCGTGGACCGGGTGGCGTGCTGGGCGAAGACCGCGAAGTCGTCGACGAGCTGCTCCCGCCGGGCGGACTTGGTCCAGTGCGCGGCGACGCGTCGTACGGAGGTCAGCAGATAGGCGCGTACGGCGTGCTCGGGCCCGGATCCGCCGCGCACGGCCTGCAGCATCCGTGCGAACACCTCGGCGGTGAGGTCGTCGGCGGTGTGCCCGTCCCGGCAGCAGGTGCGCGCGTACCGGCGCACCGCGTCGGCATGCCGGCGGTACAGCTCCTCGTAGGCGGAGTCGTCACCCCCGCGCATCCGCTCGATCAGTTCACCGTCGGCGGCCGGCGTCTCCCGGGGCGGCGGCAGCACGCTTCCCTCGCGCTGGGCCGGAACACTGGAGGAAGCCGGGCGCCCGCCTTGCTTCGGTACGTGGGGTGAGGTCAGACCACGAGGCTCCGCGTCCCCGTCGTCACCGCGTGACTCGTCCCACCCGTCAACGCTCATCGCGGAAAGCCCCCGACACCGGCCCAGCCCAACCCGTCACCGGCTCAGAGTGCCACAAGGCCTTTCACCCAAGGCCCCCTCCGCACACCCCATCCACTCATCCGAGCGGACTTGCCCACACACCCCGAACCCCCCCGAGGCACCCGCGCCCGCCGACGGCGAACGCGGCCCACGAGGGCCACCCGCACCCGACCGCGAAAGCCGCACGGTGGATGCGGGTGGGCGAAACGAGGATCCTGGCGAAGGCGAAGCCTAGGCAGCGGCCTACGCCGGCCGGGACCGCAGTCCCTCCAGCAGGATGTCCAGCAACCGTGCCGACGCCGCCGCCTGCTGCGCCGCATCCGGCAACGAGGGCGCCGCCGTGGCGATCACCAACAGCACGTCGGCCACGGACACATCCGCCCGCAGCTCACCCGCCGCCCGCGCCCGCTCCACCAGCTGCCCGACCACGTCGAGCAGCGCCCCGGCACCGGCGTCGTCGGCCACCACCGCGGTCTCGTCCGACACCAGCCGCAGCTCACCACCGCCCGGCTGCACCCGCTGCTGAGGCACCCGAGCCTCCTCGGCGGAACCGGCGGAGCCGACCCGCAGCACCTGCGGCGGCAGCAACCGTCCCGCCCCCGACGCCACGGACGTGCGCAGGAACCGGGACAGCGCCGACCACGGCTCGTCCTCCTGCCCGAGCGCCGCCCGCGCCTGCTCCGTCAGCCGCGCCGTCTCCTCCTCCGCGATCCGCCGGACCAGTACGTCCTTGCTGGGAAAGCGCCGGTACACCGTGCCGACCCCGACCCGGGCGCGCCGCGCCACGTCCTCCATCGGCGCGCCGTACCCCAGCTCGCCGAACACCTCACGCGCCGCACGCAGCACGTGCTCCAGATTGCGCTGTGCGTCCACCCGCAGCGGAGTCGTCCGCGCGGCGTCCGCGCGTCCGTTGCCCACCGCCGCGGTCATCGTCTTGCCGCCGGGCGCGATGGCGGCCGCAGATGCCCAATGCGTGTCCTGAACATGCATGTGTTTCCCCCGGTAATGACGTCTCCCCCCGGAGACTCTCCCCTGAATCCGGGGTGCGCGGAACTGGCATCGGTCCCGACCGGAACCGCCCGTCGCGGATCCCGTCGACCACATTCCCTACACCCCGTCGACACACGAACATAGTTGAGAGGGAGTCAATTCAGAAGGGGCAGGTTCCGCACAGTGCGCCCCCCGATCGGAGTACGGGGCGTGTACGTCCCGATTGCCGCCCTTCGCCCCCTGTCGCCCGCCCCCGCTGACCTGCCCCCTTTCGTCCTGCACGGACACCGCGGCCGGCCCCCCGCACACCCGCCCGCCGGTCACACAAATTGCCGGGGCTGTGGACAAACACCAGCGCCGGGTGCGTCATGGGATGGTGAAGGAACGTGCGCGCATTCTGGTTGTCGGCGGCGGCTACGTCGGGATGTACACGGCCCTGCGCCTCCAGCGGAAGCTGAAGGCCGAGCTGAGGAGGGGCGAGGTCGACATCACTGTCGTCACTCCCGACCCCTACATGACGTACCAGCCGTTCCTCCCGGAAGCCGCCGCCGGCTCGATCTCCCCGCGCCATGTGGTCGTACCGCTGCGCCGCCTCCTGGACCGCTGCCACGTCGTCATCGGCGAGGTCACCTCCATCGACCACGCGACGCGCACCGCCGCCGTCAGCACGCTCGCCACCGCCGAGGAGGAGGGCAGGCCCGCCGAACTCCTCGGCTACGACGAACTCGTGCTCGCCCCCGGATCGGTCTCCCGCACCCTGCCCATCCCCGGCCTCGCCGAGTACGGCATCGGCTTCAAGACCGTCGAAGAGGCCATCGGCCTGCGCAACCACGTCATCGAACAGATGGACATCGCCTCCTCCACCCGCGACCCCGCGATCCGTGACGCCGCCCTCACGTTCGTCTTCGTCGGCGGCGGCTACGCCGGCGTCGAGGCCCTCGGCGAACTGGAGGACATGGCCCGCTACACCGCGCGCTACTACCACAACCTCCGCCCCGAGGACATGAAATGGATCCTCGTGGAGGCCACCGGCCGCATCCTCCCGGAGGTCGGAGCGGAGATGGGCCGCTACACCGTCACCCAGCTGCGCCGCCGCAACATCCAGGTACTGCTCGACACCCGGCTGGAGTCCTGCGCCGACCGCGTCGCCGTACTCAGCGACGGCCAGCGCTTCCCGACCCGTACGGTCGTCTGGACGGCCGGCGTCAAACCGCACCCGCTGATCGCCGCCACCGACCTGCCGCGCACCGACCGCGGCCGGCTGAAGTGCACCGCCCAGCTCACCATCGACGGTACCGAGCACGCCTGGGCCGCGGGCGACGCCGCCGCCGTACCCGACGTCACGGCCGCCGAACCCGGCACCGAGACCGCCCCCAACGCCCAGCACGCGGTCCGCCAGGCCAAGGTCCTCGGCGACAACATCGTCCGCTCCCTGCGCGGCGAGCCCCTCCAGACGTACGCCCACGCGTACGTCGGCTCGGTCGCCTCCCTCGGCCTGCACAAAGGCGTCGCGCAGGTCTACGGGCGCAAGCTGAAGGGCTACCCTGCCTGGTTCATGCACCGCGTGTACCACCTCAGCCGGGTGCCCACCTTCAACCGCAAGGCACGGGTGTTCGCCGAATGGACCCTCGCCGGGCTCTTCAAACGGGAGATCGTCTCGCTCGGTTCGCTCGAACATCCCCGAGCGGAGTTCGAACTGGCGGCCGGTGGAAAGCCTCCTCACAGCCCCTCGGACGACCCGAAGGGGTCTTCCTGACCGGACCCAGGAACTCCATGGACCGCCGATGCGTCTGACCGGTGTCGCCGCGGCCCGCTCCCTGCCAGACTGCCCCACGTCCTCGGACGGGCCACCTGCCCGCCCACCGCACCCACGAGGCTTTCCCCACAGTGAACTTCACGCGCTGGAGCGCCCGGCTCCCCGGAACGCAGCGCCGCGCCGCCGCGCGGACCGAGACCCCGGTCTCCCCGGACCGGCGGGGGGAAGGCTCCGTGCCCGCGGCCCGCGCCGAACCGCCCGCAGACGACAGACCCCCGGTGCCCGCCGTCGACGAACTGCCGGCGCGTGACGTCCTGGACCGCGTCCCGGCCCTCGTCGCCCTCGTCCACGGCCCCGACCACCGCATCGCCTACGTCAACGACGCCTACACCGCGGCCTTCGGCGCCCGCGCCACCGGCGCGGCCGCCCGCGAGGCCCTGCCCGAACTCGCCGAACTGGGCCTGCTCCCGCTGCTCGACCAGGTGCTGCGCAGCGGCAAGCCCCGCACGCTGAAGTCGCGCAAGGCTGTCGACGGCCGCTCGTACACCTTCACCTGCACGCCCGTCGCGGAGGACGGCGACCGCGATGCCGGCGTGCTGGTCTTCGCCACGGACGTCACCGACCACGCCGAGGCCGCCGAACGCCTGCGCGCCAGCGAGCGCCGCCAGCGCGAAACGGCCGTCACCCTCCAGCGCTCCCTGCTCCCGCAGGAACTGGAGCAGCCCGACGACCTGCGCATCGCCGCCACCTACCTGCCCGGCGGCACCGAGGCCGCGGTCGGCGGCGACTGGTACGACGTGATCACCCTCGGCGGCGGCCGGACCGCCCTGGTCATCGGCGACGTCATGGGCCGAGGTGTCCGCGCGGCGGCCGTCATGGGCCAGCTCCGCACGGCCGTCCGCGCCTACGCCCGCCTCGACCTGCCCCCGCACGAGGTGCTCCAGCTCCTCGACGGCCTCGCCACCGAGATCGACGCCAACCAGATCGCCACCTGCGCCTACGCCGTCCACGACCCGAACGAGGGCCGCCTGGTGTACGCGTCCGCGGGCCATCTGCCGATCCTCGTCCGCGACGAGAGCGGCGCGGTCTCCCGCGCCGACGAACCCACCGGCCCGCCGCTCGGCACCGGCGGCTGGATCCACGCCTCCGGCTCCATCGCCCTCGGCCCCGGCGCCACGGCCGTCCTCTACACCGACGGCCTGGTCGAGCGCCGCGACGCCGACCTGGACGAGGGCATCGCCGCGCTCGAACGCGCCCTCGCCGGCGCCACCGGCACCCCCCAGGTCGTCTGCGACCGCCTGGTCCGCTCGGCCGGCGTCACCGCCGACCACGACGACGACGTCGCCGTCCTCGTCCTCCAGCACCCGGCCCGCACGGGCCCCGACGGCGACCTCTTCCGCAACGCGGCCCTCGAACTCCTCGGCGGCGTCGAAGCCGCCCCCCGCGCGCGAGCCTTCGCCTCCGGCGTCCTCACCAGCTGGCGCTTCCCCGCCGAGCTGCACGACCTCGGCGTCCTCGCCACCAGCGAACTGGTCGCCAACAGCCTCCAGCACGGCACCCCGCCCATGCGGCTCAGACTCCGCCGCACCGACCGCCGCCTCATCGTCGAGGTCACCGACGGCGACGACCACCTGCCGAGGCGCCGCCGCGCCGAGCCCGGCGACGAGTCGGGCCGGGGCATCGCCATCGTGGCCACGATCGCCTCCAGCTGGGGCAGCCGCCGCACCCCGGGCGGCGGCAAGGCGGTGTGGTGCGAGTTCGTCCTGCCGAAGGCAAAGCACTGACCGGCCGCCGTACCGTCCCGCGCGGCACACGGCGATGAGCCGCATCCGGTGTTAGAAGCTCAGCCATGGCACACGGACACCACAGCAGTGCAGGTCCCGAGGGCTACGACACCCACAACGCCCCGATCATGGGCCCGTTCGTGGCCGAGCTGCTGGACGCGGTGGACCTCGGCCCCGGAGCCGTCGTCCTCGACCTGGCGTGCGGCACGGGCTTCGCCGCCCGCGCCGCGGCACCCCTGGTCGGCCCCACCGGCCGGGTCTTCGGCGCCGACATCGACGCGGACATGATCCGGGTGGCCCGGGACCGCCACCCCCGCCTCTACCCGGACATCGAGTTCACGGTGGCCCCCGCCGACCACCTGCCGTACGACACCGCCGCCTTCGACGCGGTCGTCTGTCAGCAGGGCGTCCAGTTCTTCCCCGACCTCGCCGCCCCCCTCACGGAGACGGCCCGGGTCACCCGCCCCGGGGGCCGCTTCGCCGCGACCGTCTGGGCCCCCGTCGACCGCCAGCCCTACTTCCTCGCCCAGCAGCGAGCCGTCCAGCGGTACGGAGGCCCCGACGCGGCCCGCTACTTCACGCGGGCCTTCACCACCACCGCCGAGCAGCTCACCACCGCCCTCGACACGGCCGGCTACCGCGACACCGCCCACCGCGAGGTCACCTTCGGCATCACCCTGCCCCCACTGGACGAGTACGCCCACGCCCACCTGTCCGCCCTCTGGGGCGGCCTGCTCAGGGAGGCCGGCGGCGAGGAAGCCCTCAGCCGCGCGGCCGACCTGGTCCGCGACGAGTTGGCCACCCACCTCGCCGCAGACGGCACGACGACCCTGCCCTTCACCGCGGTCCTGGTCACAGCGACCCGCTGACGACAGCGGAGCGCCTACGCCTCCGCCGCCACCGGCTCGGCCGGCGCCCCGCCACGCCTGACCACCCGGGTCCCGCGCGCCAGCCACGGCCGGTCCTGTACGGCGGTGAGCTGCCGGCCCAGCCGCAGCGCCAGGTAGGTGATCCCCAGCGAGAACAGCAGGAAGGTCACGACGTACGGACCGTGCAGCGAGGCACCCAGGGGGCCGCCCACCGCCGGGCCGACCGCCAGCGCCAGCTGCTTGACCAGCGCGAACGCCGAGTTGTACTGCCCGGCCATGCCCTCCGGCGCCAGATCGGCGACCAGCGGCGCGACCGTCGGCGACAGCATCGCCTCACCCAGCCCGAACAGCGCGTACGTCGACACGAACGCGGCCGTGGCCATCTCCTGGCTGCCGTGCCCCAGCCCCGCGTACCCGGCGGTCAGCCAGGCCACGGCCCAGATCAGGCCGACCGCGGCGATGACCCGGGACCGGCGGCGCCGCTCCACGAGCCTCAGCACGGCGAACTGGGCGACCACGATCATCAGGGTGTTCGCGGCCAGCGCCGTACCCAGAGCGGACGTGGATATCCCGGCCGCCTCCACGCCGTAGGCGCTCAGCCCCGACTCGAACTGGCCGTAGCAGGCGAAGAAGAGCACGAAGCCCAGAACGCACAGCTGCACCATCGCCCGGTTCCCGAGCAGCTGCTTCCAGCTGCCCTTCGCCGACCGCGCCGGCGCGTCCTCGATCCGCGGCGAATGCGGCATCCGTACCGTGGCCATCACCACGACCAGCAGCAGGAACATCGCCGCCTCGATCGCGAACAGCAGGGTGAACGAGGACACGCGCGTGGTGTCGACGAGATGGCCGCCGATGAGGCCACCGACACCGAGGCCCAGGTTCTGCAGGAAGAACTGCGTCGCGAACGCACGCGAGCGGGTGTCCGCCGAGGAGCAGTCGACGATCATCGTCGCCAGCGCCGGCTGCATCACGGCCTGCCCGGCACCGAGCGCCGCCGCGGACAGCAGCACCGTCGCGGCACTGCCCGCCAGACCGAGGCTCAGCGCGCCCAGAGCGGCGGTCACCAGGGCGGCGAGCAGGACCGGCAGCGGGCCGCGCCGCACGATCGCCCGGCCGGCGAACGGCAGCACGATCAGCGCGGCCACGGCGAAGACGGCGAGCACGAGTCCCGCCGTCATGGCTCCCAGACCCCGCACCTGCGCCACATAGACGTACAGGTAGGGGACGGTGAAGCCGAGCCCGAACGCGCTGAGTGCGTTGCCCACGTGGATCCGGCGCATCGCTGCGCCCATCGCCCTGGTCACGTTCACCTCTCTCACTAGTTAAGTCTGAAGACTTCAAAGCTAAAGTTCGAAGCTAAAGAGTACACAGTCAAGGACTTCAAGGCAAAGGGGTCGCGTGCGATACTGCGGACATGGCCGACACCCCCGGCATCACGGAGCCGACACTCGAAGAGCAGATCGCGGCGTACCAGCGCGAGTTCCGCGACCTGGATCCCCAGGTCGAGAAGATCGTGTCGGCGCTGTCCCGGCTGAACCGCCGTATGAACGTCGCGTACGGCCGCCAGACCGGCGCCCTCGGCATCAGCAACGCCGAGTGGGAGGTCCTCAAGGCGCTGGTCCTCTCCGGCGCCCCCTACCGGATGGGTCCCAGCGACCTGGCCAAGCGGCTCGGCCTCACCCCCGCCGCGATGACCCACCGGATCGACCGCATGGTCGCCGAGGGACTGGTCACCCGGGAGCGCGACGAGTCCAACCGCGTCCGGGTCATCGTGGAGCTGACCCCGGAGGGTCGCGAGAAGTGGCTGGAGGCCATGCGCCTGGCGACGGTCTTCGAGGAGGACCTGCTCCAGGACCTCACCCCCGCGGAGCGCGCGGTGCTCGGCGAGGTCCTGACCCGGCTCCTGCGCAGGGTGGAGCACGCCCAGCCGGACGCGGGCGGCCGGCTCAGCGACCTCGACTGAAGCGGTCATAAAAGATCTTGACAGCAGGGTGTTGACACGCCCCTGCCCGCTCCGTAAAGTTCTTCGGGTTGCCGCGGAGCCGTAACGGTTCTTCGACAGCACCTCAGCCGCCGCAGGCGGCACCCCTCACACCACAGCACGATCCCCCAATCGGGTTGATTTCGGCGCGCCCGAATTCAATTCGAATAGGGACTCGGCGGTCCGATTGGGAATCGCCGGGCGGATCCGCTAAGGTTTGAGACGTCGGAACGGCCCAACGGCCCGGAAGACAAGCCCCCCTGACTGGGAGTCAGACGCCGAAAGGATCTGATAGAGTCGGAACCGCCGGAAAGGGAAACGCGAGAGCGGGAACCTGGAAAGCACCGAGG
>NZ_JBEYYR010000033.1:64575-107109 GCF_040645635.1 Streptomyces sp. NPDC046727 | reverse complement strand
ACCTTCTTCACGTCCGGCTCGTTCTCGTACATCCCCCGCACCTCGCCGGCCTCGCTGTAGCGCGGGTGGCTCGGGTCGGTGATCCCGGACAGCGGGATGCCCTTGCCCAGGACGTCGGCGGGCATCGCCTTGGTGATGCGGTCGCCCATCGCGTACGGGTAGCCCAGCACGCGTGCGGAGTCCTTGATCGCGTTCTTGGCCTTGATCGTGCCGTACGTACCGATCATGGCGACCTTGTCGGCGCCGTACTTCTCGGTCACGTACCGGATCACCTCGACGCGCCGGCGCTCGTCGAAGTCGATGTCGACATCCGGCATCGAGATGCGCTCGGGGTTCAGGAACCGCTCGAAGATCAGACCGTGCGGGATCGGGTCCAGGTCGGTGATGCCCATGGCGTACGCGACGATCGAACCGGCCGCGGAGCCTCGCCCGGGGCCGACCGCGATGCCCTGCTTCTTGGCCCACATGATGAAGTCGGCGACCACGAGGAAGTAGCCGGGGAAGCCCATCGAGATGATGGTGTCCATCTCGTAGTCCGCCTGCTTCTGGCGGTCCTCGGGGATGCCGCCCGGGTAGCGGCGCTCCATGCCGCGGCGGACCTCCTCCTTGAACCAGGTGACCTCGGTGTAGCCCTCCGGGATGTCGAACTTGGGCATGAGGTCGCGCTTCTCGAACATGCCGGTGGTGTCGACCATCTCGGCGACGAGGAGCGTGTTGGCGCAGCCCTCCTGCCAAGCGTCCGAGGAGTCGATGGCGTACATCTCGTCCGTGGACTTCAGGTAGTAGCCGGTGCCGTCGAACTTGAAGCGGTCGGGGTCGGAGAGGTTCTTGCCGGTCTGGATGCAGAGCAGGGCGTCATGGGCGCCCGCCTCGTGCGCGTACGTGTAGTGCGAGTCGTTCGTCACCAGCGGGGGGATGCCGAGCTTCTTGCCGATCTCCAGCAGGCCGTCGCGGACCCGGCGCTCGATCTCGATGCCGTGGTCCATCAGCTCCAGGAAGTACCGGTCCTTGCCGAAGATGTCCTGGTAGTCGGCGGCGGCCTTCAGGGCCTCGTCGAAGTGGCCGAGGCGCAGCCGGGTCTGCACCTCGCCCGAGGGGCAGCCGGTGGACGCGACGATCCCCTCGGACCACTGGGCGATGGTCTCCTTGTCCATGCGGGGCCACTTCTGCAGCCAGCCCTCGGCGTACGCGTCCGAGGAGAGCCGGAAGAGGTTGTGCAGACCGGTACGGTTCACGGCCCACATCGTCTTGTGGGTGTAACCACCGGAACCGGAGACGTCGTCCCGCTTCTGGTGCGGCTGGCCCCACTGCACCTTGCGCTTGTTGCGCCGGGACTCGGGGGCGACATACGCCTCGATCCCGATGATCGGGGTGATTCCGGCCTTCTTCGCGGAGTGGAAGAAGTCGTACGCCCCGTGGAGGTTGCCGTGGTCGGACATGGCGATGTGTGTCATGCCCATCTCATTGCAGGCGTTGAACATGTCCTTCAGCCGCGCGGCACCGTCCAGCAGCGAGTACTGGGTGTGAACGTGCAGGTGCGTGAAGGGCGGCTTCGACACGGTTTCGGCCTCCGGGGAAACACTCGGCGACGGGCTGGCGGACAGTTCTGGGGTCAGCGTCGAAGTCTATGCCTCGGGACTGACAGCCGACGGGCACTACCGCGTACCGTCGTGCGTTGGAGACGGCAGAAACGCTGTCGTACAGGCAATGCACCAGGAGGCACCCCGCGATGTCGGTCCCCCAGCTCGACGAGGAGCAGCGCGGCGAGGAGATCCTCGCCGTCTTCGACACCGCCTTCGGCCGGCTCCTGGCCGCCGACCCGGCCGCGTTCCGGGTGAAATTCCGGAAGATGGCGGCCTCGGCCTTCGCGTTCTACCGGGGCACGGCGTGCCTCTTCTACCACGACCTCGACGCGGAGAAGCGGGGCGGCCCCTACCTGGACGACCGCACCTCGCGCGTGTGGATCCACGGCGACCTGCACGCCGAGAACTTCGGCACGTACATGGACTCCAACGGCCGCCTGGTCTTCAACGTCAACGACTTCGACGAGGCGTACGTCGGGCCCTTCACCTGGGACCTCAAGCGCTTCTCGGCGTCCATCGCGCTCATCGGCTACGCGAAGGCGCTCAGCGACGAGCAGATCACCGAGCTGGTGACGGTCTACGCCGCCGCCTACCGCGAGCGCATCCACGCCCTGGCCACGGGCGCCAAGCGGGACGAGGTGCCGCCGTTCACCCTGGACACCGCGCAGGGTCCGCTGCTCGACGCGCTGCGTGACGCGCGCTCGCTGACCCGCTTCGCGCTGCTGGACTCGATGACCGAGATCCGCGACTTCGAGCGCCGCTTCGCCCCGGGCGGCGGCTCCATCGAGCTGGACGCGGCCACCCGCTACAAGGTCCTGGCGGCCTTCGACGGCTATCTGGAGACGCTGCCGGACTCCTCCCTGGCCCGCCCGGACTCGTACCGGGTGAAGGACGTCGTGGGCCGCCGGGGCATCGGAATCGGCTCCGCGGGCCTGCCGTCGTACAACATCCTCCTGGAGGGTCACAGCGACGCCCTGGAGAACGATGTCGTGATCTACATCAAGCAGGCCCAGACCCCGGCCGTCTCCCGGCACATCACGGATCCGGCCATCGCGGAGTACTTCCAGCACGAGGGCCACCGCACGGTGATCTCCCAGCGCGCCCTGCAGGCGCACGCCGACCCGTGGCTGGGCTGGACCGAGCTGGACGGCGCGGGCCAGCTGGTCGCCGAGGTCTCGCCGTACGCCGTGGACCTGGACTGGGGCGACATCGACGACCCGGAGGAGATCGCGGCCGTCGTCGCCGACCTGGGCCGGGCCACCGCCACGATGCACGCGGCGGCGGACGACACCTCCGGCGAGTCCCTGGTGCCGTTCTCCACCGAGCGGGCCATCGACGCGGCCCTCGCGGCCGACGAGGAGGGCTTCGCGCCCCTGCTGGTGGACTTCGCGCACGGCTACGGCGCACGCGCGCGTGCGGACCACCAGATCTTCCTCGACCTGTTCCGCAACGGCCGGATTCCGGGGCTGTAACCTCCGCGGATTCACAGGCACCCTTTAGGGGTCCCTTACTCGCGTACGTGACAGACTCTCCTTTCGCTATGGACATATCCGGGACCCAGCTCAGAGCCGTGCGCGCGGCGCTGTTCACGGCCTTCGTCGTGACGCTCAGCACCGCGTCGCACGTGCTGCTGTCCCGGGCTCCGCTGCCGCTGGCGACCGTGGGCGCGGTCGCCGCCGGGGTGTTCGTCACCGCGTACGCGCTGGCGGGCCGCGAGCGCGGCTTCGGCCGGATCGCCGCCCTGCTGATCCCGCTGGAGCTGGCCGCCGACACGGTGTTCACCACCGGCCAGCACACCTGCTACGGCCGGGCGGGCGGCCCGGTCGCGGGCCCGCTGCGCGCGGTCGGCCTGGACGTGCTGTGCGAGGGCTCGGTGGGCACCCCGCTGGCCCGGATGACCGGCGACCCCGAGCACGCCGGAGCGCTGCTCGCGCACGCCAGCCCGGCCGCCGCCTGGCTGGTGCTTGCCGCGCACATCGGCGTGGGCCTGCTCGCCGCCGCCTGGCTGCGCCGGGGCGAGCGGGCGCTGACCCAGCTGCTGCGCGCGGTCGCCGCCACCACCTTCCGGCCGCTGCTGCTGGCCGTGGCCGCGGTCGCCGTACGGCCGCTGCCGGCCCGCCGGCTGCCGCGCCCGGCCCCGCGCCGCGCCGCCGCCCGCGACCGGCTCCTCGTGCACTCCCTGGGACGGCGTGGACCGCCGTGCTCACCGGCATTCGCCTGAGCACGACCAATCCCCCACACGTATCCCGCGTACGACGTGTGCGCGTCCCCCATGGAGAACACCACTATGAGCAAGCGGAACAGCCAGGCGGCGAAGAACGCGGCCCGGGAGCGGCTGCGCCAGGAGCGCGAGCGGCAGGCCAAGCGCGACAAGGTCAGGCGGCAGCTCGTCGTGGCCGCCTCGGTCGTGGCCGTCCTGGCCGTGGCCGGCGGCATCGGCTACCTCGTCGTCCAGGCCAACAAGCCCGCCCACTGGGAGGCCGCGAAGGACGACAGGCTCGTCAAGCCGGCCAACACCTCGGGCAAGGACGGCACGACGATCGTCCTCGGCAAGAGCAGCGCCAAGAAGACCCTGGTCATGTACGAGGACCCGCGCTGCCCGGTCTGCGCGACCTTCGAGCAGACGGTCGGCCCGACCGTCAAGAAGGACCTCGACGCCGGCAAGTTCAAGATCCAGTTCGTCGGTGCCACCTTCCTCGACAAGAACCTGACCGGCGAGGGCTCCAAGAACGCGCTCAGCGCCCTGGGTGCCGCGCTCAATGTCAGCCCCGAGGCCTTCCTTGAGTACAAGACCGCGATGTACGAGAAGAAGTGGCACCCCGAGGAGACCACCGACAAGTTCAAGGACGACGCCTACCTGATCGAGATCGCCGACACGGTTCCCGCCCTGAAGGGGAACGCGGCCTTCCAGAAGGCTGTGAAGAACGGCACCTACGACCGGTGGGCGCTGGAAGAGTCCAAGATCTTCTACAAGGACGACATCTCGGGCACCCCGACCCTGAAGATGGACGGCAAGAAGCTGACCGGCCCCGACGGCAGGAACGCGCCGATGTCCGTCGAGGAGTTCAACACCGCGCTGGAGGCGGCCCTCAAGGGCTGAGCTGACGTTCCGTGAAAGAGCGGGCGAACTTTTGTGAGTTCGCCCGCTCTGGCGCGTACCGATCAGTAACCTGATCGACCGTGACCAGTCGATACAGATCATCCGAGGCCGCCCGCGGCCTCGACTCGCTTTCCCCTCGCCGCCGTACGGTCGTCAAGGCCGCGGCGGCGACCGCTGTCCTGGCCGGCCCGCTGGCCGCCGCACTGCCGGCCCGCGCCGCCACGGGCACCCCCGCCTTCCTGCACGGTGTCGCCTCCGGCGACCCGCTGCCCGACGGCGTGCTGCTGTGGACCCGCGTGACCCCGGTCCCGGAGGCGATACCCGGTTCCGGGGTCGGCCCGGACACCGAGGTCAGCTGGGTCGTCGCCAAGGACAAGGCGCTGACGAACGTCGTCGCCAAGGGCTCCACCACCGCGAAGGCCGCCTCCGACCACACCGTGAAGGCCGACATCCGCGGCCTGGAACCGGCCACCGACTACTGGTTCCGCTTCTCGGCCGGCGGCACCGACTCGCCGGTGGCGCGCACCCGCACCGCGCCGGCGGCGAACGCGGACGTGTCCTCCTTGCGGTTCGGCGTGGTCTCCTGCGCCAACTGGGAGGCGGGCTGGTTCTCCGCCTACCGCCACCTCGCCGCCCGCAACGACCTGGACGCCTGGCTGCACCTCGGCGACTACATCTACGAGTACAAGTCCGGCGAGTACGCCACCCGGGGCAAGGTCGTCCGCCCGCACGCCCCGGCGAACGAGATCCTCACCCTCGCCGACTACCGGATCCGGCACGCGAAGTACAAGACGGACCCCGATCTGCAGGCCCTGCACCTGAAGGCGCCGGTCGTCGCGATCTGGGACGACCACGAGTTCGCCGACAACGCCTGGTCGGGCGGCGCGGTCAACCACACCGAGGGCGCCGAGGGCGCCTGGGCAGACCGTCAGGCCGCCGCCAAGCAGGCCTACTTCGAGTGGATGCCGGTCCGCCCGGCCGTCGCCGGCACCACCTACCGGCGGCTGCGCTTCGGCAAGCTCGCCGACCTGTCCCTGCTGGACCTGCGTTCCTTCCGCTCCCAGCAGGCGTCCACGGCGAGCGGCTCGGTGGACGACCCGGACCGCACGCTCACCGGACGCGCCCAGCTCGACTGGCTGAAGGCCGGACTGAAGGCCTCCGACACCAGGTGGCGGCTGGTCGGCAACTCGGTGATGATCTCGCCGTTCTCCTTCGGCTCCCTCTCCGCCGACCTGTTCAAGCCGCTCGCCAAGCTGCTCGGACTGCCGCAGGAGGGCATCGCCGCCAACACCGACCAGTGGGACGGCTACACCGACGACCGCCGCGAACTGCTGGCCCACCTGCGCTCCAACGCCATCGGCAACACCGTCTTCCTGACCGGTGACATCCACATGGCGTGGGCCAACGACGTGCCGGTGGACGCGGGCACCTACCCGCTGTCGGCGTCGGCGGCCACCGAGTTCGTGGTGACCTCGGTGACCTCCGACAACCTGGACGACATCGTGAAGGTGCCCGAGGGCACGGTCTCCGCGATCGCCTCGCCGGTCATCAAGGCCGCCAACCGGCACGTCCACTGGGTGGACACCGACCGGCACGGCTACGGCGTGCTGGACATCACCGCCGACCGCGCGCAGATGGACTACTACGTCCTGTCCGACCGCACCGACCCGAATGCCACGTCCAGCTGGGCGCGCTCCTACCTCACCCGCAGCGGCACCCAGAAGGTCGAGCGGACCTACGACCCCGTCTAAACGCCCGCTACAGGCTGTCGAGGAAGCCGAGCGCCACCCGCCACGTGGCCTCGGCGGCCTCGGCGTCGTAGTCCGGCAGCCCGGGGTCGGTGTAGAGGTGTCCGGCCCCGGCGTACCGGTAGACCTCCACGTCGGCGCCCGCCCGGCCCATCTGCAGATACCAGGCGCTCAGCCAGTCGTCCGTCTCGAACGGGTCCGGCTCGGCCACGTGCAGCTGCACCGGCAGCTCGTCCACGTGCGCGTTCGGCGCGATGTCCGACGTGCCGTGCAGGAGCAGCAGCCCGCGCGCCTTCTCGTCGCCGAGCGCGAGGGTCTGGGCGACGGAGGCGCCGAGCGAGAACCCGGCGTACACCAGCCCCCGCTCCGAGTACGGCGCCGCCGCCAGCACGGCCCGCCGCAGCAGCTCCTCCTTGCCGACGGTCTCCTTGAACTCCATGCCCTCCTCGACGGTGTCGAAGGTGCGGCCCTCGAAGAGGTCCGGCGTCCACACCTCGTGGCCGGCCGCGCGCAGCCGGTCCGCGGCCTCGCGCACCGCGGGCCTGAGCCCGTAGGTCGAGTGAAAGAGCATGATGTTCATGAGGCCATGGTGCCAGCAGGGCCGGTCGGAGCCCTACCGCGGCCGTCCCGGCCGGCTTCCCCGAAATTCACATGTTCATGCCCTGCCGAAGCCGGTTACGTTCGGAGGCATGGAGACCGTACTCCGTCCTGTCGTCGTGGTCGGCGGTTCCGTGATCCTGACCGTCCTCATCGGCTGGGTCACGGACATGCTGCTGCGCAAGGCCGACGAGCGCCACAGAGAGACTCCGCTGTGGGGCCTGCTGCGGCGTGGCCGTGTGCCGTACCAGATGGTGCTGTGCGCGGCCCTGCTCAGAGGCTCCTACGACCAGGCGGAGCTGCTCCAGGAGCACCGGACCGGCGTCGGCCGGACGCTGACCCTGGTGCTGATCGGAGCGGCGGCCTGGCTGGTGATCCGGATCGCGGCGGCCGTCGTCGAGACGTCGTACACCCGCTACGCCCGCGCCCAGCAGGATCCGGCGCGGGTCCGGCGTGTGCGCACCCAGGTGACGCTGATCATGCGGGTGGTGGCGGCGGTCGTCGGCGTGGTCGCCGTGGCGGCGATGCTGCTGACCTTCCCGGCGATGCAGGCGGCCGGCGCCTCCCTGCTGGCCTCCGCCGGCGTCCTCGGCATCGTGGCCGGCGTCGCGGCCCAGTCCACGCTGTCGAACATGTTCGCCGGGCTGCAGATCGCCTTCGGGGACATGGTCCGGCTCGGCGACACGGTCGTCGTGGACGGTGAGTGGGGCACGGTCGAGGAGATCACCCTGACCTTTCTGACGGTACGGACCTGGGACGAGCGCCGGATCACCATGCCGGTGTCGTACTTCACCTCCAAACCCTTCGAGAACTGGTCCCGGGGCACCCCGCAGATGACCGGGATCGTCTACTGGCATCTCGACCACAGCGCCCCCATGGAGGCGATGCGCGAGAAGCTGCGGGACATCCTGCGCGAGTGCCCCGCCTGGGACGGCCGCGCCTGCAGCCTGCAGGTGACGGACACCACGCCCAACACCGTCCAGGTGCGCGCACTGGTGACGGCGAAGGACGCCGACGACATCTGGACGGTGCGGGTCACGGTCCGCGAGCAGATGATCACCTGGCTGTCCACGGAGCACCCCTACGCGCTGCCCCGGGTGAACACCGCGGAGGCGGTGCTCCCGCCGCACCACGTCCCCTCTCCGGACGGGGCCTCCCTCCGCAGGGCCTACGACTTCCCGCGCACCGGCCGGGGCTGACGACCGGCCGGGCTCAGTGACCGCGCTCGGCACCCCCGTTCACCTGTATGACCTGGGAGGTGATGTGTCCGGCGAGGGGCGAGGCCAGCCAGTGCAGGGTCGCCGCGACGTCCCCCGGTGTGCCCGCGCGGCCGTTCACGGTCTCGCCGACGAGCCGGGCGCGCCGCTCCTCGGTCATGCCGTCGCCGAAGAACTCGGTGTCCTCGACGTACCCGGGCGCGACCACGTTCACGGTGACGCCGCGCGGCCCCAGCTGCCGGGCGAGGTCGTGGGCGTACGGGTGCAGCGCGGCCTTGGCCGCTGCGTAGGCGCCGCTGCCCGAGCCCCGGTAGGCGGCGATGGAACTCAGGAACAGCACCCGCCCGCCGGGGTCGGCGAGCCGGTCCTTGAGCGCTTCGGTGAGGAGAACGGCCGTCAGGGTGTTGAGCCGGAAGTTGACGGTCCAGTCGTGGGCCACGCGGTCGAGGGGGTCGTCGCTGCCGGGGCCCGGCTCCAGGTTTCCGGCGCCTCCCGCACTGTGCACGAGCACGTCGACGGTGCCGAGCTCCTGGGCGACGAACCGGGCGACGCCCCGCACGTCACCGGGCTCGGTCAGGTCCGCCGCACAGGTGAGCGCCCCCGGCACGCCGGCCTTCTCCAGCACCTCCGCGCGCCGCCCGAGCAACAGCACGCGGTCCCCGTCCGCCGCGAACACCCGCGCCGCCGCACGGCCGATGCCCGTACCGCCACCACTGATCACGATGTTGCGAGTCATGATCCGAGAGTAGGTGCGCCCGGCGACGGCTGCTGGGAGTTATCCACAGCATCGGTGCATTTATATGATCAATTGGGTGAACGTGGACGCACCGCTCACCGCAGGCTGCGCACGTCGAGATGGCGCAGCACCCGGTCCACGATCTCCGGATCCGCCCCGGGCTCGCTGCGCGCCGCCAGCACCTCGTGCCGCGCGGCGCTGAGCATCTCGTTCTGGATGCGCCGCACCCGCCGGAGCCGCTTGGCCCGCTGTCGCTGCGCCTCACGCCGCTCCTCGTCCCCCATGTCCGGGCTGATCCGGATCCCGATGTCGAAGGCCCGTCGCAGCATCTGCTCGGCCAGGTCCTCCGGCAGATCCTCCACCTGCTCGATCTCCCGCAGCCGGCGCTTCGCCGCCTTGGCCGCCCGGACCGCCAGCTCCTTCTCGAACTCCTTCTCCCGCTCGGAGTCGGCCCGCACCCCGAGCCGCTTCACCAGCCACGGAAGCGTCAGCCCCTGCACCACCAGCGTGGCGACGATCACCCCGAACGCGATGAAGATGATCTCGTCCCGGTCGGGGAACGGAGACCCGTCCGCGGTCCTGAGCGGCACGGCCAGCGCCAGCGCCACCGAGGCCACCCCGCGCATCCCGGACCACCACATCACGACGGTCTCCCGCCAGCTCACCGGGATCTCCTCGTCGTAGTCCCGGCGGGCGTGCAGCCGCTTGGTCAGCCAGGTCGCCGGCAGCAGCCACAGCAGCCGTACGACGACCACCACGCAGACGACGGCCGCTGCCCAGCCGAGCATCTCGGGCCAGCGGCCCTGGGCCGTGCGGATGGCGTTGTGCAGTTCCAGGCCGATGAGTCCGAAGGCGACGCCCGTGACGAGGGTGTCGATGATGTCCCAGAAGGTGTGCCCGGCGAGCCGGGTCATCACGTCGTCGGCGCCGGTGGCGTACTCGGCGAGGAAGAGCGCCGTGGTGAGCACGGCGAGCACTCCGGAGCCGTGCAGTTTCTCCGCGAGCACGTAGGAGGCGTACGGCACCAGCAGGGTCATGCCGATCTGCAGGGTCGGGTCGCCCAGCAGGTCCATCAGCCGGTTCGCGCCCCAGCCCAGCACCAGGCCCACGGCCACCGCGACGACGGCGGACAGCACGAGGTCGAGCCCGGCCTGCCAGGGCGAGAACGAGCCGCTCACGGCGGCGGCGATCGCCACGTGGTACAGCACGATGGCCGTGACGTCGTTGAAGAGGCCCTCGCCCTCCAGGATCGACACCAGGCGGCGCGGCAGCCCCAGCTGACCGGCGACGCTGGTCGCGGCGACCGGGTCGGGCGGGGCGATCAGGGCGCCGAGCGCGACGGCGGCGGCGATCGGCAGCCCGGGCACGATCGCGTTGGCGACGAACGCCACGCACACCGTCGTCACGAACACCAGGGCGACGGCCAGCAGGAAGATCGGGCGGATGTTGGCCGCGAACTGCCGCCATGAGGTCCGGCGGACGGCGGCGTAGAGCAGCGGCGGCAGCAGACCGGGCAGGATCAGGTCCGGCGGGATGTTCACGTTCGGCACGAAGTCGGCCACCGCCAGGGCCCCGCCGAACAGGGTCATGAGCACCGGCGCCGGCACCCCGAACCGGTCCCCCAGCGGGACGCTCACCAGGGCCCCGAGCAGCAGGACGAACAACAGGACCAGCTGATCCACGGACGGCGCTCCGGGGGTCGACGATCGCACGGCAGATCTCAAGCCTGCCACGGCGCCCGCGCCCCGGCCGTCCCGACGCCACCCGGCCCGCGCGCCCCCCGGCGGCACCCCTCACGGCTACCCGGCGACGTCCGGCACGGCAGCATCCCTCAGGGCCGCCCGGCAGTGACCACCGCGGCTACAGGGACCGGCGCATCGCCCGGTGCGGGATGCCCGCGTCCGGGAACTCCGGGCCGTACGCCGCGTAGCCCAGGCGCTCGTAGAAGCCCAGGGCGTGCGTCTGGGCGTGCAGGTCGACCGCCGTGAGACCACGCGCGCGTGCCGCGTCCTCGATGGCGCGGACCAGGGCCGCGCCGACGCCGAGCCCGCGCGCCTCCTGGGACACGGCGAGCCGCCCCAGGGAGCCGACCGCCGGGTCCCCGCCGGTCTTGCCGGCCGCCGCCTCGCCGTACAGCAGCCGGCCGGTGCCCAGCGGCACCCCGTCCTCGCGGACCGCCAGCACATGCACGGCCACGGCGTCGTAGGCGTCGTACTCGATGTCCTCGGCGACGCCCTGCTCGACCACGAAGACCTGCTTGCGGACCGCGAAGCACGCCTCGCGGTCGGCGGGGTCCTCGGCGACCCGGACGGCGTAGGACGGGCTCACGCCCATGTCTCCTCCCGGACCTGGTCGAGGGCCTTCTGGAGGTCCTCGGGGTAGTCGCTCGCGAACTCGACCCAGCCGCCGTCGCCGGGGTGCTCGAAACCGAGGCGGACGGCGTGCAGCCACTGGCGGGTCAGGCGCAGCCGCTTGGCGAGGGTCGGGTCGGCGCCGTAGGTGAGGTCGCCGACGCACGGGTGGCGGTGCGCGGCCATGTGGACGCGGATCTGGTGCGTGCGGCCCGTCTCCAGCTTCACGTCCAGCAGGGAGGCGGCGCGGAAGGCCTCGATGAGGTCGTAGTGGGTCACCGAGGGCTTGCCGTCGGCGGTGACCGCCCACTTGTAGTCGTGGTTCGGGTGGCGGCCGATCGGGGCGTCGATGGTGCCGCTCATCGGGTCCGGGTGGCCCTGGACCAGCGTGTGGTAGCGCTTGTCGACCGTGCGCTCCTTGAACTGGCGCTTCAGCGACGTGTACGCGTACTCCGACTTGGCGACCACCATCAGGCCCGAGGTGCCGACGTCCAGACGGTGCACGATGCCCTGGCGCTCGGCGGCGCCGGAGGTGGAGATCCGGTACCCCGCGGCGGCGAGACCGCCGATGACGGTCGGGCCGGACCAGCCCGGCGACGGGTGCGCGGCCACGCCGACCGGCTTGACGATCACGACCACGTCATCGTCGTCGTGCACGATCTCCATGCCCTCGACCGGCTCGGCGACCACCTGCACCGGCGCGGGCGCCTGCGGCATCTCGACCTCCAGCCAGGCGCCGCCGCGCACCCGCTCGGACTTGCCGACCACCGCGCCGTCGACCTGGACCTTGCCGGCCGCGGCCAGCTCCGCCGCCTTCGTGCGGGAGAAGCCGAACATGCGGGAGATGGCGGCGTCGACGCGCTCGCCCTCCAGGCCGTCGGGCACGGGCAGGGTACGGATCTCGGGAATCGTGCTCACCCGTCGAGTATGCCGGACGGGCCGGACGGCCCCGAACGGGCCTGTGGAAAACCCGGGCTCAGGCGCTCGGGCACTCAGTCCTTGTGGACCGTGCCGTCCGGGTCCAGGCCGCGGAAGGACAGCAGCACGATCAGGATGCCGCCGCACACGATCGCCGAGTCGGCGAGGTTGAACACCGCGAAGCCCTTCGGCGCGATGAAGTCCACCACCTCGCCCTCGAAGACACCGGGCGCCCGGAAGATCCGGTCGGTGAGGTTGCCGAGCGCGCCGCCGAGCAGCAGGCCGAGCGCGACCGCCCAGGGGAAGCTGTACAGCTTGCGGGCCAGGCGGATGATCACCACGATCACGGCCGCGGCGATCAGCGTGAAGATCACGGTGAAGGCCGCGCCGAACCCGAAGGCGGCGCCGGGATTGCGGATCGCGTGCAGCTCCAGCAGATCCCCGACCACCTGGATCGGCGCGTGGCCCTCCAGCCGGGACACGACGAGCATCTTGCTGATCAGGTCGAGGGCGTACGCGAACGTGGCCACCGCGAACAGTACGGCGATCCGGCGTCCGCGGCCGGTCCGCCGCGGTGCCGGGGCCTGCCGCTCGCCCGCGCCGGCCTCCCCGGGCACGCCGGCCGCGCCGGAGCCGACCGGTGCTCCGGCCGCCGCCGTCCGCTGGCCGCCGTCGTCCGGGGTGTCCGGCGTACCGATGATGCGCTCCGCCTCTGCCACGTGAGTCCCTCAACCTAGGTGCCTGACTGAGGACGAGACTACGGCACGCCCCGACGGCCCCCCACGCTCAGGAGCGACGTTCCTGCTTCTGCTTGCACTCCACGCACAGCGTGGCCCTCGGGAACGCCTGCATACGGGCCTTGCCGATGGGGTTGCCGCAGTTCTCGCACAGGCCGTAGGTGCCCGCGTCGAGCCGTTCCAGGGCGCGCTCGGTCTGGATCAGCATCTCGCGCGCGTTGGCGGCCAGGGCCAGCTCGTGCTCGCGGGTGATGTTCTTGGTGCCGGTGTCGGCCTGGTCGTCTCCGGCGCCGTCCCCGGAGTCCCGCATCAGGCCGACGAGGGACGCCTCGGACGAGCTGAGCTCCTCCTGAAGCCGCTCCACCTCGGACTGCAGCTCCGCGCGGGCCTCGGCGACCTCTTCCGGGGTCCAGGGGTCCTCACCGGGGCGCACCGCCAGCTCGCCGGGCTCCGCCGCGGCGACGCGTGCCTTGGGAACGGCGGTCTGAGCCGCCGTGGCCGTGCCAGGAGTCTTCTTCGCAACCACTGTCGTGGCTCCCGTCTGCTTCGCGGCCCGCGCCGCGCCCGCTTTCTTGGCCGTGCTCTTCTCGGCCGCCTTCTTCACCGCGGCCTTCTCGGCAGCGGCCTTCTCAGTGGCGGTCTTTTCAGTGGCGGTCTTCTCGGCGACGGTCTTCTTGGCGGCCGTCTTCTTCGCGGCGGCCTTCTTCGGGGCCGCCTTCTCCACTCCGGTCTTCTCCCCGGCGGCCGCCTTCCTGGCCGCCGCCTCCTTCACGGCCGACTCCTCACCGGCCGACCTCTTGGTGGCGGTCCCCTTGGCCACGGCCTTCTCGACCACCGCCTTCTTGGCACCGGTCTTCTCAGCCGCCGCCCTGCCGGCCGCCTCCTTGCCGACCGTCTTCTCGCCGGCCGTCTTCTCGCCGGCCGCCTTCTTGCCAGCCGTCTTCTTGTCAGCCGCCCCCTTGTCGGCCGTCTTCCCACCGACGGACTTCTTGGCGACCGTCTTCTTGGGCACCGCCTCCTTGTCAGCGGCCTTCTTCGCGACCGTCTCCTTGGCAGCCGTCTTCTTCGCGACCGCCCTCTTCGCCCCCGCCTTCCCCGCGGCCCTCTCCTCGGCAGCCGTTCGCTCGGCGGCCGTCTCCCTGACCGCCGGCTTCTTCGCGATCGTCCTCTTGGCGACCGGCTTCGTGGCCGCCGAGTTGTTGGCAGCCGACTTCCTGGCGGCCGACTTGCGCGGGGCCGTCTTCTCGGTGGCAGGCCTCACGCCGGTCTTCCCGGTCGCCGGCTGCTGTACGGCGGTCTTCTTCACCACCATGGCCGCGGCCCCTTCACATATTGTGATCTTGCTCGCGAATCGTGCTGGGACGATAAATCGACTTGAGTCCCGCGGCAACGGGGCACACCGCCCGATTCGCCCGCCCGCACCCCCCGAGCCACGGGCCTGCATCCGTTGTGCCCAGCTCCCCGCCGGGTAATCCGCCGGGCCCCGCCCGCACGCACCCCGGCGCCCACGCCCTCGCCATTCGGGTCATGCGACCAGGTCGTACGGCCTGCGCCGGGGCCGCACGGAAAACCGGTCCGCCACTGTCCGCGGGGCGCCGTACACTGGGCGGAGCGAGAAGCGTGGATGGGGACGAGTAGCGGCGTACGCAGCCCAGAGCGACCCGGGGACGGTGTGAGCCCGGGGGCGAGCGCGACGTGAAGATCACCCCGGAGCCGCCGGAGGAAAGCCGCAGCCGCGAGGCCATGGCGAGTAGAACCGGCTTCGCGACCCCAATGAGGGGGCTCACCGGCGTGTACGGCGCGCCGGAGGGCCAAGGAGGGTGGTACCGCGGGAGCGCGCCGCACACGGCGTAGACAGGAACGAAGGCTCTCGTCCCTCCGACGGAAGGCAGCAAGTCCGTTGGAGGATGCTCGCAGATGACAGCGCCGACGTACCGCCAGGTGCCCGCACAGGTCGACCTGCCCGCTCTTGAGCACGCCGTGCTCGACTTCTGGCGCGAGCAGAAGATCTTCGCCAAGAGCCTGGAGCAGTCCGAGGGCCGCCCGGAATGGGTGTTCTACGAAGGCCCGCCCACCGCCAACGGCATGCCCGGCGCCCACCACATCGAGGCGCGCGTCTTCAAGGACGTCTTCCCCCGCTTCCGCACCATGCGCGGCTACCACGTGGCCCGCAAGGCCGGCTGGGACTGCCACGGCCTGCCCGTCGAGCTGGCCGTCGAGAAGGAGCTGGGCTTCTCCGGCAAGCAGGACATCGAGGCGTACGGCATCGCCGAGTTCAACGCCAAGTGCCGCGAGTCCGTGCTCCGCCACACCGACGCGTTCTCCGAGCTGACGACCCGCATGGGCTACTGGGTCGACCTGGACGACGCGTACGTCACCATGGACCCCGAGTACGTGGAGTCCGTCTGGTGGTCGCTGAAGGAGATCTTCACCAAGGGCCTGCTGGTCCAGGACCACCGCGTCGCCCCCTGGTGCCCGCGCTGCGGCACCGGTCTGTCCGACCACGAGCTGGCGCAGGGCTACGAGACGGTCGTCGACCCGTCCGTGTACGTCCGTTTCCCGCTCACCTCCGGTCCGCTCGCCGGCCAGGCCGCGCTCCTGGTGTGGACGACGACCCCCTGGACCCTGGTGTCCAACACGGCCGTCGCCGCCCATCCCGAGGTCACCTACGTCGTCGCGACCAACGGCGAGGAGAAGCTCGTCGTCGCCGAGCCGCTCGTCGCCAAGGCGCTCGGCGAGGGCTGGGAGACCACGGGCCAGACCTTCACCGGCGCCGAGATGGAGCGCTGGACGTACCAACGTCCGTTCGAGCTGGTCGAGTTCCCGGAGCCGGCGCACTACGTGGTGAACGCCGACTACGTCACCACCGAGGACGGTACGGGTCTGGTCCACCAGTCCCCCGCCTTCGGTGAGGACGACCTCAAGGTCTGCCGTTCCTACGGCCTGCCCGTGGTCAACCCGGTCCGCCCGGACGGCACCTTCGAGGAGGACGTCCCGCTGGTCGGCGGCGTCTTCTTCAAGAAGGCGGACGAAAAGCTCACCGAGGACCTCCAGCAGCGCGGCCTCCTGTTCCAGCATGTCGCGTACGAGCACAGCTACCCGCACTGCTGGCGCTGCCACACCGCGCTGCTCTACTACGCGCAGCCCTCCTGGTACATCCGCACCACGGCGATCAAGGACCGCCTGATCCAGGAGAACGAGAAGACCAACTGGTTCCCGGAGACGGTCAAGCACGGCCGCTTCGGCGACTGGCTGAACAACAACATCGACTGGGCGCTGTCCCGCAACCGCTACTGGGGCACCCCGCTGCCGATCTGGCGCTGCGAGGACGACCACCTCACCTGCGTCGGCTCCCGCGCGGAGCTGACCGAGCTGACCGGCACGGACCAGTCGGCCCTGGACCCGCACCGCCCGTACATCGACGAGGTCACCTTCGCCTGCCGTCACGACGGCTGCGGCAAGACGGCCACGCGCGTGCCGGAGGTCATCGACGCCTGGTACGACTCGGGTTCGATGCCGTTCGCGCAGTGGGGCTACCCGTACAAGAACAAGGAGCTGTTCGAGAGCCGGTACCCGGCCCAGTTCATCTCCGAGGCGATCGACCAGACCCGTGGCTGGTTCTACACGCTGATGGCCGTCGGCACGCTCGTCTTCGACAAGTCGTCGTACGAGAACGTCGTCTGCCTCGGCCACATCCTGGCCGAGGACGGCCGCAAGATGTCCAAGCACCTGGGCAACATCCTGCAGCCGATCCCGCTCATGGACCAGCACGGCGCCGACGCGGTGCGCTGGTTCATGGCGGCCGGCGGCTCCCCGTGGGCGGCCCGCCGGGTCGGCCACGGCACCATCCAGGAGGTCGTCCGCAAGACGCTGCTGACGTACTGGAACACGGTCGCCTTCCAGGCGCTGTACGCCCGTACGTCGAACTGGGCGCCGTCCGCGGCGGACCCGGCTCCGGCCGAGCGCCCGGTGCTGGACCGCTGGCTGCTGTCCGAGCTGCACGCGCTGACCGACCAGGTGACCCAGGCGCTGGAGGCGTACGACACCCAGCGCGCCGGCAAGCTGCTGTCCGCGTTCGTCGACGACCTGTCCAACTGGTACGTCCGCCGCTCCCGCCGCCGCTTCTGGCAGGGCGACAAGGCCGCGCTGCGCACGCTGCACGAGGTGCTGGAGACGGTCACCAAGCTGATGGCGCCGATCACCCCGTTCATCACCGAACGGGTGTGGCAGGACCTGATCGTTCCGGTCGCCCCGGGCGCGCCGGAGTCCGTGCACCTGGCCGCCTGGCCGGAGGCGGACCTGTCGGCGATCGACCCGGAGCTGTCGAGGCAGATGGTCCTGGTCCGCCGGCTGGTGGAGCTGGGCCGCGCCACGCGCGCGGAGTCGGGCGTCAAGACCCGTCAGCCGCTGTCCCGCGCGCTGATCGCGGCCACCGGCTTCGAGGCCCTGGACCGGGAGCTGCACACGCAGATCACCGAAGAGCTGAACGTCGAAGCACTGGCGTCGCTCAGCGAGGTCGGCGGCAGCCTGGTCGACACGACGGCCAAGGCCAACTTCCGGGCGCTCGGCAAGCGGTTCGGCAAGCGCGTCCAGGACGTGGCGAAGGCCATCGCGGGCGCCGACGCGGCCGCTCTCTCCCTCGCCCTGCGCGAGGGCACGGCGTCCGTGGACGTCGACGGTGAGACGGTGACCCTCGCTCCCGACGAGGTGATCATCACGGAGACCCCGCGCGAGGGCTGGTCGGTGGCCTCCGACTCCGGTGCCACGGTGGCGCTGGACCTGGAGATCACGGAGGAGCTGCGGCAGGCGGGCCTGGCCCGGGACGCGATCCGGCTGATCCAGGAGGCCCGCAAGAACAGCGGCCTGGACGTCGCCGACCGGATCGCCCTGCGCTGGACCTCCACGGACCCGGCGGTCGTCGCGGCCCTCACCGAGCACGCCGAGCTGATCGCCGACGAGGTGCTGGCGACCGACTTCGGCCAGGGTGAGGCGGACGAGACGTACGGCGAACCCTTCACGGACGAGGGCCTGTCGCTCACGTTCTGCCTGCGCAAGGCGTAACCGCCGGACAGCCGGAAGGCCCGGCCCCCTGGTACGGGGGCCGGGCCTTCGCGTCACGGAAGAGCGATCAAGCACGCCGGGGCGGGCCGGATTCGAACCGGCGTCCTCCTAGATGCCATCGAGGCGCGACAACCATCTGCGCTACGCGCCCCGGCGCACCCGGAACGCTACACGAGCCGATCATCAGGGCCCAACGGTTTTCCGGGGCCCCGCGCTTCCCCTGCGTGCGGTAGCGCAGCACGGCATGCGCGCCCCTTCGGCACTCCGCGCAACCCGCGTAAAAAGGGCGCGGCCCCGGATCGAAACCCGGGGCCACGCCCTGAACGCTGCCGACGCCTATGGCGTACTACTCACCGTGCCCGGTGCTCAGTTGTCGTCCTCGTCGATCAGGAACCCACGCATCGGCGAGGGAGCCTGGCCCATCGGGGACGGACCCTGCGGGCGGACCGGAGCCATGGGCTGCGTCATGGCCGGGGTCATCTGCTGCTGGCCGCCGTAGGACGGGGCGGACGGAGCGGGCGAGCCGCCCATCGTCTGGTTGCCGCCGTAGGACGGGGCGCTCGCGCCGGCCGGGGCCATGGAGGGCGCCGGGGACGGCGGCAGCGAAGCGGTGGCCGGAGTACGCGGCGGGGCCAGGGAGTCGTCGGCCTGGGTCTCCAGCTGACGCAGCTGCGACTCCAGGTACGACTTCAGGCGCGTGCGGTACTCGCGCTCGAAGCCGCGCAGGTCCTCGACCTTGCGCTCCAGCGTGGCGCGCGCGGACTCCAGGGAGCCCATGGCGACACGGTGCTTCTCCTGCGCGTCCCGCTCCAGGGCGTCGGCCTTGGCACGGGCGTCCCGCTCCAGACCCTCGGCGCGGCTGCGGGCCTCGCCGACGATCTTGTTGGCCTCGGAACGGGCCTCGGCGATCGCCTGGTCGGCGGTCTGCTGGGCCAGCGAGAGGACACGGGCGGCGCTGTCGCCACCGGGGCCCTGACCGGGGCCGCCCATCGGACCGCCCATGGGGCCGCCCATCGGACCACCCATCTGCTGCTGCATGGGCGGCTGACCGCCCATCGGGCCCTGACCCATCGGACCCTGGCCCATCGGGCCGGGACCCTGCGGGCCGCCCTGACCGCCGGGGCCGGCGGGCAGCTGCGGGGCACCGCTCGGCAGCTGGGGCGGGCCACCCATGGGGCCACCCATCTGCTGCTGCGGCGGGCCCGATATGCCGGCGGGCACCGGAGCGCCGGGACCTCGCATCCCCTGCTGAGGCATGCCCTGCTGAGGCATGCCCTGCTGCTGCTCCTGCTCCGGAGGCTTGCGCATGTTCTGCTGGTTCTGGGCAGCGGCTCGCGTCGCCGCGGCCAGCTTGGCGCGCAGGTCCTCGTTCTCGCGGAGCAGACGGGTCAGTTCGGCTTCGACCTCGTCGAGGAAGGCATCGACCTCGTCCTCGTCATAGCCTTCTCGGAGGCGGACGGTCGTGAACTGCTTGTTCCGCACGTCCTCGGGGGTCAACGGCATCTCTTCACCTCAACGTAGTCATCGGCAGTCGGCAAGACCGGATCGTCCCCACACTCACCTCACGAAGCTCTGCGCGATGGAGATGAGAATGTAGACGATGATCATCAGTACGAAGAAGGACAGGTCGAGCGCCACGCCCCCGAGACGCAGCGGCGGGATGAACCGCCGCAGAAGCTTCAGCGGTGGATCGGTGACAGTGTAGGTGGCCTCCAGTACGACCACCATCGCCTTGCCGGGTTGCCACGAGCGGGCGAACTGGAACACGTAATCCATGACCAGCCGGAAGATGAGCACGACGAGGAACACCATCAGCGCGATGTAGATCACCTGCGCGAACACGCTCATGGCCTGTGGTTCCCTCTCCCCTGTCCTGTGCTCTTCCGTGCATCGATCCGGTCGTGCGTCTCAGCTCTGGTTGAAGAACCCGCCCTCTGCGATGCGGGCCTTGTCCTCCGCCGTGACATCGACGTTAGCAGGAGACAACAGGAACACCTTCTGCGTCACCCGCTCGATGCTGCCGTGAAGACCAAACACCAAACCGGCCGCAAAGTCGACAAGTCGCTTCGCATCTGTGTCATCCATCTCAGTCAGATTCATGATCACCGGGGTGCCCTCACGGAAGTGTTCCCCGATGGTACGGGCCTCGTTGTAGGTCCGGGGGTGAAGCGTGGTGATCCGGTACGGCTCTCGTTCGGACACGACCTTGGGCATGATCACCGGTGCGTTCTTCTCCAGGGACTGACGTTCTTGTGTGATGGATGCCACGGGCGCGATGCGCGCCGGACGTCCGGATTCCGCGGCGAGCGAAGCCGAACGGGCCACGGGCTCGCGAGGCGCGGGCGGTTGCACGATTCGCACCTCTTCGTCCCTTTGGGACTGGTGTGCGCTGTGCGACTGGTGTGACGGTTCATGCCGTCGGTGGTCCCGCTCGGGCTCCGGGTCCAACTCGGGCTCGAAGTCGTCGTCGGGGTCGAATCCGCGACCGTCGTACCCATCGTCCTCCACGAGGCCGAGGTAGACCGCCATCTTGCGCATCGCGCCGGCCATTCTCTGAGTCCTCCGCTCTGTGGTGGATCGACTGACGACTGCCAAGTGCCCGCGATCCACGTGGTCGTTGTGCCCGCCTTGGCGCGCATTGACCATATTTTCTGCTGTGGTCCGACTTCCTGGCGACGTTACCCGAGCCTGGGGCGGACTCCGAGTACCGCAGTGCCGACGCGCACATGTGTCGCCCCGGCAGCCACGGCCTGTTCGAGGTCCGCACTCATCCCTGCCGACACCATGGTTGCAGTCGGATGGGCTCGGCGCAGGTCAGTCGACAAATCCATGAGGCGGTCGAACGCCGCCCGTTCACGCCCCGCGTACTCCCCGGTGAGCGGAGCGACGGTCATCAGTCCGTCGAGCCGCAGCCCGGGCGCGTCGGCGACGGCGTCGGCCAACTCTTCGATTCCGCCCGGCGCCACGCCCCCGCGCTCGCCCCGCTCGCTCTCGCCGGCGTCCAGTGCGACCTGGATCAGGCAGCCCACCTCGCGCCCGACGCGCACCGCTTCTTTCGACAGGGCGGAGACGAGCCGGGAACGGTCGACGGACTGCACGACATCGGCGTAACCGACCACGGAACGCACCTTGTTGGTCTGCAACTGGCCGACAAAGTGCCACTTCAGGGGCAGATCCGCACAGGCGGCGGCCTTGGGGGCCGCGTCCTGGTCGCGGTTCTCGGCGACATGGCGCACACCGAGTTCCGACAGGATCCGCACATCGCTCGCCGGGTAGGTCTTGGTGACCACGATCAGGGTCACCTCCTCCCGCTCGCGCCCGGCCACCCCGCACGCGGCGGTGATGCGCTCTTCCACCTTCGCCAGGTTTGCGGCGAGTTCGGTCTTACGGTCCGTCATGCCCCATCAGTCCAGCCACACATAGCCCGCGAGCCGCCCGGTGGTGCGGTCGCGGCGGTACGAGAAGTGGTCGCCCGACTCCAGCGTGCACACCGGGGACTGCGCCCGGTCGCGCACCCCGAGCCGGTCGAGCTGCGCGTGCACTCCGGCGCTCACGTCGACCGCCGGTGTGCCCCAGCTCGTTTCAGCGTGCGCCGCCGGCTCGACGTCCGCCACCTCGGCGCGCATCGCCTCCGGCACCTCGTAGCACCGGCCGCAGACGGCCGGCCCGGTGCGGGCGACGATCCGGCCGGGCTCGGCGCCGAGTTCCACCATGGCGCGTACGGCGGCGGGGACAACGCCCTTGACCATGCCGGGCCGGCCCGCGTGGGCCGCGGCGGCGATCCTGGCGACGGGGTCGGCGAGCAGCACCGGCACGCAGTCGGCCGTCAGGACGGCGAGGGCGAGTCCGCGCCGGGCGGTGACGATCGCGTCGACCTCCGGCACCGGCCGCTCGCCCCACGGCTCGTCCACCACGGCGACGTCGGCGCCGTGCACCTGGTTCATCCAGACGACCAGGCCCGGGTCCAGGTCGAGCGACTTGGCCGCCAGCTCCCGGTTGCCGCGCACCGCCTCGGGCGCGTCGCCGACCGCTCCGCCGAGGTTCAGCTCCTCATACGGAGCGGCGCTCACCCCGCCCCACCGGTCGGTGAAGGCGAAGTGCGCGCCGCTCACGCTCTCGCGCTGTCCTATCACTTGAGGAAGTCCGGAACGTCCAGTTCCTCGGCCGCGCTGTCCGCGTAGGTCCGGGGCGACGGGGTCACCGGCGGGGTGACCGGGATGTCGGCCACCGGCTCGGGCGCCGGCTCCGGCTCCTCCTTGGGCTTGACGCTGCCCAGCGAGCCGAAGGCCGGGCGGCTGGGCTCGCTCGGCCGGGCCGGGGCGGGCTCCTCGCGGCGGCCGGAGGACGACGCGGAGGCCGAGCCGAGGACGTTGTCCCGGCGGGCCGGCGGCTGGCCGCCGTCGAAGCCGGCCGCGATCACGGTGACCCGGACCTCGTCGCCGAGGGCGTCGTCGATGACCGCGCCGAAGATGATGTTGGCCTCGGGGTGGGCGGCCTCGCTGACCAGCTGTGCGGCCTCGTTGATCTCGAACAGGCCGAGGTCGGAACCGCCGGAGATGGAGAGCAGCACGCCCCGGGCGCCGTCGATGGACGCCTCCAGGAGCGGCGAGGAGATCGCCATCTCGGCCGCGGCAACCGCGCGGTCGTCGCCACGGGCCGAGCCGATGCCCATCAGTGCCGAACCGGCCTCGGACATGACCGACTTGACGTCGGCGAAGTCCAGGTTGATCAGACCGGGCGTGGTGATGAGGTCGGTGATGCCCTGGACACCGGAGAGCAGGACCTGGTCGGCGGACTTGAAGGCGTCCAGGACCGAGACCTGGCGGTCCGAGATGGACAGCAGCCGGTCGTTCGGGATGACGATGAGGGTGTCGACCTCTTCGCGCAGCTCGGCGATGCCGTCCTCGGCCTGGTTCGCGCGGCGCCGTCCCTCGAAGGTGAACGGGCGCGTGACCACGCCGATGGTGAGGGCGCCGAGCGAGCGCGCGATGTTGGCCACGACGGGCGCGCCGCCGGTGCCGGTGCCGCCGCCTTCACCGGCCGTCACGAAGACCATGTCGGCCCCCTTGAGGACCTCCTCGATCTCCTCGCGGTGGTCCTCGGCGGCCTTGCGGCCGACGGCCGGGTTGGCTCCGGCGCCGAGTCCGCGGGTGAGTTCGCGGCCGACGTCGAGCTTGACGTCGGCGTCGCTCATCAACAGCGCCTGTGCGTCGGTGTTGATGGCGATGAACTCGACGCCCTTGAGACCGACCTCGATCATCCGGTTGATGGCATTGACACCACCGCCGCCGACACCGATGACCTTGATGACTGCGAGGTAGTTCTGCGGTGCTGCCACGTCGAAGGCCTCTCGCCTCGAATTACGTTGTCGCCGCCGCGCGGTGCCCCGCGCCGGGACGACAGATGCCGAATGGGACGGTCCGTAGCGCCGACCCGAACCCTAACCCTGAAGTTTAGGGTTACCAGTGTGTCTGTTCCCTGGAGTCTTCTGAACAGGACACTAAGTCGACAAGTGGCGCCCGTTCAACGAACACGCCGAACCTCCCGTTTTTCTTTTCACCCTATGTGATCAGCCGTAGCAGTGCCCAACCAGGGTGCTGGCCTGCGCTGATGTGCGTCAACTCCTCGATGACGCAGGGGCGGTGGGAACGCTGACATCGAAGTGCCGCGCGCCGGGAGCTGCTTTCATGAGTGCCGTGAGGGCCCGCGCCTTGGCGCGGCCGTCCTCGCTGCTGCCCCATGCCACCGTGCGGCCGTCGCCCAACTCCAGCGAGATGGCGTCGTAGGAACGGACTTGGACGGTCCGGGTGGACTGCGCAACGACGGCGGGCAGGTCGCCGGCGACCCGGACGGCCTCGCGCACCAGCCGGCGGGTGCCGAAGCGCCGGAAGCTCGCGGCACCCGGGCCTGTCCGGGAGGCGGTCAATTCCAGCGCCGGAACGCCTTTCGGCGCCTGCGAAACCGTAGCGAAACGGACACCTTCGTCGTCGACTTCGACGAAGTTCCCGCCTTTTCGGACAAGGAGCACCGGAGTCCGCTCGGTCACTTTCAGCCCGATTCCATGGGGCCAGGAACGAACGACGTCTACGGTGTCAATTCGGGGCAATTTCCGGCGAAGTCGGGCTTCGATGGCGTCCGTGTCGACGGAAATCATCGGGTCCCCGACGGGCACGGCCGCCGCCCCGCGGACCTCCGCGGGGGTCAGCATGAGCGTGCCCGACACCGAGACCTGCCGGACACGCAGCCATGCGGAGCCGTACAACGCCCAAGCGGAACCGGCCCCGAGGAGCACGAGGAGGGCGGCCAGGATGACGATCGTACGAAGCCGCGGCCGTCCGAACCCGCGGGCGGGCGGGGGGCCGGACGACTCCCGCTGGCGTTGACCGCGCTCGGCGGTAGTCGGTCCGGCCACGTTCACTGCCCTTTCGTCATACGGTCCTAACGGCGCGAGGCGATCGCCTCGTACACCATGCCGACGAGCAGGTCGTCGGCGTCCCGGCGGCCGAACTCGCTTGCCGCGCGGGACATCTCGTACAACCGGTGCGGGTCGGCGAGCACGGGCAGCACGTTCTGCTGCACCCACTCGGGCGTCAGCTCCGCGTCGTCGACGAGGAGTCCGCCGCCGGCCTTGACCACCGGCTGGGCGTTCAGCCGCTGTTCGCCGTTGCCGATGGGCAGCGGGACGTACGCGGCCGGGAGCCCGACGGCGGAGAGTTCGGCGACGGTCATCGCGCCCGCGCGGCAGAGCATCATGTCGGCCGCGGCGTACGCGAGGTCCATCCGGTCCAGGTAACTTACCGGGATGTAGGGGGGCATTCCCGGCATCTGATGCACTTGCGGCAGTTCGTTCTTCGGGCCGACCGCGTGCAGGATCTGGATGCCGGCCTGCTGGAGCCACGGGGCGACCTGCTGGACCACCTCGTTGAGGCGCCGGGCGCCCTGGGAGCCGCCGGAGACGAGCAGCGTGGGCAGGTTGGGGTCGAGGCCGAAGCGGGCGCGACCCTCGGGCCGGGCGGCGGCGCGGTCCAGCGTGGCGATGGAGCGGCGCAGCGGGATGCCGATGTAGCGGGCGTCGCGCAGCTTGCTGTCCGGGGTGGAGACGGCGACCCGGGCCGCGTACCGCGAGCCGATCTTGTTGGCCAGGCCTGGCCGCGCGTTGGCCTCGTGGATCACGATGGGCACACCGAGGCGCTTGGCGGCCAGGTAGCCGGGCAGGGCGACGTAGCCGCCGAAGCCGACCACGCAGTCGGCCTTGGTGCGCTCCAGGATCTGCTCGGCGGCCTTGATCGTGCCGCGCAGCCGGCCCGGGACCGTGATCAGCTCGGGCGTGGGCTTGCGGGGCAGCGGCACCGCGGGGATCAGCGCCAGCTCATAGCCGCGCTCCGGGACGAGCCGGGTCTCCAGGCCCCGCTCCGTGCCCAGGGCCGTGATCCCCACGGTCGGGTCCTGCCTGCGCAGGGCGTCCGCGAGGGCGAGCGCGGGCTCGATGTGGCCGGCGGTCCCCCCACCGGCGAGTACGACATGCACCGAAATTCACCGCTCTCCGGACGAACGCGCCGCTGAGGCACGCCGTCGCATCGTGTTCCATCTCCGAGGCCCCCGCTCGGCACCGGAGCCTCCCGCCCGCTTTCTACCAAAGCGAGGTTGCCGCATCGCAAGCGCCGCCCGCGCAGCGGGCTCGTCGCGCGCGAAGGCGATCAGCAACCCGATGGCGAACATGGTCGGCAGCAGGGCGGACCCTCCGTAGGAGAACAGCGGGAGGGGGACACCGGCGATCGGCAGCAGGCCGAGCACCGCACCGATGTTGATCACCGCCTGGGCGGTGATCCAGGTGGTCACGCCTCCCGCGGCGTACCTCACGAAGGGGTCCTCCGTGCGTCCGGCCACGCGGATACCCGCATAGCCTAGAGCCGCGAACAGGGCGAGCACCGACAGCGTCCCCGCCAGGCCCAGTTCCTCACCGGTGACGGCGAAGATGAAGTCGGTGTGGGCTTCGGGGAGTTGACCCCATTTTTCCACACTCGCCCCGAGCCCGGAGCCGAAGATTCCGCCGGAGGCGAGGGCGTAGATGCCGTGCACGGCCTGCCAGCAGTCGGCGACCCCGGTCCGGGGCTCGGTGGCGCCGATGCAGGCGAGCCGGGCCATCCGGTTGGGGCTGGTCTTGATCAGGACCACACCGATCAGACCGGCGACCGACAGCACGCCGGCGAACAGCCGGGTCGGCGCCCCCGCGAGCCACAGCAGGCCGAACAGGATCGCTGTGAGAATGATCGCGGTGCCCATGTCGCCGCCGAGCATGATCAGCCCGAGCAGCAGGAAGGTGCCCGGAACCAGAGGCACCAGCATGTGCTTCCACTGGGTCAGCAGCTTCCGCTCCTGTTTGCGGGCGATCAGGTCCGCCCCCCACAGCACCAGGGCCAGCTTGCCGAACTCGCTGGGCTGGATCTGGAAGGAGCCGCCGAGGGAGATCCAGTTCTGGTTGCCGTTGACCGCCATTCCTATCCCGGGCACCTGCACCAGGGCCATCAGGAAGACGGCGCCGGCGAGGATCGGGTAGGCCAGCGCCCGGTGCAGCTTCACCGGCATGCGGGAGGCGACGAACAGCAGTGCGCCGCCGATGAGCGCGGCCAGGAACTGCTTGCGGAAGAAGTACGACCCGGGCAGCGACAGCTGCAGCGCGGTGATCTGGGAGGCCGAGTAGACCATCACCAGACCCAGCACGGTGATCAGCACGCTGCCGCCGACGATCAGGTAGTAGGCGGTCAGCGGCCGGTCCCAGGCCTTTCGCGCGCGCGTGTAGAACCGCTGGACGGGGTTCTCGCGCGGCGAGCGGGAGACGGCGGGACGCCGGGACGCCCGCTGTACGGGCGGCCGGCCGGTACGGCTACCGGGCATCGGCGCCTCCACTGAACGTCGACCGTCCCACGCGTCCCTCCCAAGATCCGCCCGGCAGGCGGCCGGGGTCAGGCGTCGAGTTCGCGGACGGCTGCCGCGAACGCGTCACCGCGCTGGTTGTAGTTGGTGAACATGTCCATGGAGGCGCAGGCCGGGGCCAGCAGTACCGTGTCGCCGGTTCGGGCCAGCCGCTTCGCTTCCGTCACCGCCTGGAGCATCGCCCCAGTGTCGGTCCGGTCGAGGTCGACCACGGGTACTTCCGGGGCGTGTCGCGCCAGGGCGTCGCGGATCAGGGCGCGGTCGGCACCGATCAGGACGGCTCCGCGAAGTCGCTGTGCCGACTTGGCGACCAGTTCGTCGAAGGTCGCGCCCTTCGCCAGACCGCCCGCAATCCATACGATCGACTCATATGCCGCCAACGAGGCTTCCGCGGCGTGGGTGTTGGTCGCCTTGGAGTCGTCCACGTACGCGACGCCGTCGATGTCGGCCACGTGCGCGATGCGGTGGGCGTCCGGGCGGAAGGCCCGCAGACCGTCCCGTACGGCACCGGCGGGCACCCCGAAGGCGCGCGCGAGGGCCGCCGCCGCGAGGGCGTTGGCGATGTTGTGCGGGGCCGGCGGGTGGACGTCGGAGACCTCGGCCAGCTCCTGCGCGTTCTTCTGCCGGTTCTCGACGAAGGCCCGGTCGACCAGGATGCCGTCGACGACACCGAGTTGGGAGGGCCCGGGCGTGCCCAGGGTGAAACCGACGGCCCGGCAGCCCTCCTCGACGTCGGCCTCGCGCACGAGGTCCTCGGTGGCCTTGTCCGCGACGTTGTAGACGCAGGCGATCTCGTTGCCCTCGTAGATGCGGCCCTTGTCGCGCGCGTACGCCTCCATGGAGCCGTGCCAGTCCAGGTGGTCCGGCGCGAGGTTGAGGACCGCCGCCGAGTGCGCCCGCAGGGAGGGCGCCCAGTGGAGCTGGTAGCTGGACAGTTCCACGGCGAGCACGTCGTACCGCTCCTCGCCGAGGACCGCGTCCAGCAGGGAGACGCCGATGTTGCCGACGGCGGCCGTGCGCAGCCCTGCGGCCCGCAGGATCGAGGCGAGCATCTGGACGGTGGTGGTCTTGCCGTTGGTGCCCGTCACGGCCAGCCAGGGGGCCGCGTCGGGCCCGCGCAGGCGCCAGGCCAGCTCCACGTCGCCCCAGACGGGCACGCCGGCCTGCTCGGCCGCGAGGAACAGCGGCTTGTCGGGCTTCCAGCCGGGCGCGGTGACGATCAGCTCGGTGCCCTCCGGCAGGGTCGCCCCGTCGCCGAGACGCACGGTGACGCCGAGCGCCTCCAGCTCCGCGGCCTGCTCACGCGCGCGTGCGTCGTCGCCGTCGTTGACGACCGTGACGATCGCCCCGCGCGCGTGCAGCACCTTGGCCGCCGGGACGCCCGAGACGCCGAGCCCGGCGACGGTGACGCGCTTGCCCTGGAATTCAGAAGGCACCGAGGAGGTCACTTGTCCGCTGCCCATCCCGCGTAGAAGAGGCCCAGTCCGACAATCACACAGATGCCTTGGATGATCCAGAATCGGACCACCACCAGGACCTCGGACCAGCCCTTGAGTTCGAAGTGGTGCTGGAGCGGCGCCATCCGGAAGACACGCTTTCCGGTGAGCCGGAAGGAGCCGACCTGGATGACGACCGACATGGTGATGAGGACGAACAGGCCGCCCATGATGGCCACCAGCAGCTCCGTGCGGGAGAGGATGGCCAGACCGGTGAGGACACCGCCGAGCGCGAGCGAACCGGTGTCGCCCATGAAGATCTTGGCGGGCGAGGTGTTCCACCACAGGAAGCCGAGGCAGGCACCCATCAGCGCGGAGGCGACGACGGCGAGGTCCAGCGGGTCGCGCACCTCGTAGCAGGCGCCCGGGTTGGTCAGGGTGCCCGCGTTGGCGCAGGACTCCTGGAACTGCCAGACGCCGATGAAGGTGTAGGCGCCGAAGACGAGCACGGAGGCGCCCGTGGCGAGGCCGTCCAGACCGTCGGTGAGGTTCACGCCGTTCGACATCGCGAGGATCATGAACAGCGCCCAGACGACGAACAGCACCGGGCCGATCGACCAGCCGAAGTCGGTGATGAACGACAGCTTCGTGGAGGCCGGGGTGTTGCCGCGGGCGTCGGAGAACTGCAGCGACAGCACCGCGAAGCCGATACCGACGATCAGCTGGCCGGCCATCTTCGCCTTGGCCCGCAGACCCAGCGACCGCCGCTTGACGATCTTGATGTAGTCGTCGAGGAAGCCGACCAGGCCCATGCCGAACATCAGGCCGAGGACCAGCAGACCGGAGTAGGTCGGCGTGTAACCGGTGATGAGCTTGCTCAGGAAGTACGCGGCGATCGTCGCCAGGATGAAGGCGATACCGCCCATGGTCGGCGTACCGCGCTTGCTGGCGTGCTCGCGCGGGCCGTCGTCACGGATGTACTGGCCGTAGCCCTTGCGGGCGAGGAGCTTGATCAGCAGCGGCGTGCCGATCAGCGTCAGGAAGAGGCCAATGACTCCCGAGAACAGGATCTGCTTCATCATCGGGCGGCAACCTCACCCTCGGCACCGGCCTCGACGAGCGCCTGGGCGACGCTCTCCAGCCCCACCGAACGGGACGCCTTCACGAGCACGACGTCCCCCGGGCGCAGCTCGCTGCGCAACAGGTCGATCGCCGCCTGTGCGTCGGACACGTGCACCGACTCCTCACCCCACGAACCCTCGTTATATGCGCCCAATTGCAACCAGGAGGCCTCAATCCCCCCGACCGCGACGAGCTTGCTGACGTTGAGCCGGACGGCGAGCCGTCCGACGGCGTCGTGCTCGGCGAGCGCCTCGTCCCCCAGCTCGGCCATCTTGCCGAGCACCGCCCACGTGCGGCGCCCCTTGCCCATGGCCGCGAGCGCCCTGAGGGCGGCCCGCATGGACTCGGGGTTGGCGTTGTAGGCGTCGTTGACGATGGTCACGCCGTCCGGGCGCTCGGTGACCTCCATGCGCCAACGGGAGAGGGTGCCCGCCTCGGAGAGCGCGGTGGCGATCTCTTCCGCGGACATGCCCAGCTCATGGGCGACGGCGGCCGCGGCGAGCGCGTTCGACACGTGGTGCTCACCGTACAGGCGCATGGTCACATCGCTTGCACCGGAGGGTGTGTGAAGCCTGAAGGAAGGCTGTCCGCTGTCCGTGAGTCGTACGTTCTCGGCGCGTACGTCCGCTTCGGCCGACTCTCCGAAAAGGACCACCTTCGCCTTGGTACGGGAGGCCATGGCCCGGACCAGCGGGTCGTCGGCGTTGAGGATCGCGGCTCCGTCCTCGGGCAGCGCCTCCACCAGTTCGCCCTTGGCCTCGGCGATCTGCTCGCGGCCGCCGAACTCGCCGATGTGGGCGGTGCCGACGTTGAGCACCAGGCCGATCTTCGGCGGGGTGAGGCCGGCGAGGTAGCGGATGTGCCCGATGCCGCGCGCGCCCATCTCCAGCACGAGGAACTTCGTCTCCTCGGTGGCGGACAGGGCGGTCAGCGGCAGCCCGATCTCGTTGTTGAGCGAGCCGGGCGTGAACACGGTCGGCGCCTTGCGCTGGAGCACCTGGGCGACGAGGTCCTTGGTGCTGGTCTTGCCGGCCGAGCCGGTCAGGGCGACCAGGGTCGCGCCGAGCCGGCGTACGACGTGCCGGGCGAGGGCACCGAGGGCGGTCTGGACGTCGTCCACCACGACGGCGGGGACACCGACCGGCCGGGAGGCCAGGACGGCGACCGCTCCGGCCGCGACGACCTGTGGTGCGTAGTCGTGGCCGTCCACGCGCTCGCCGACGAAGGCGGCGAACAGGCTGCCGGGCACCACCTCGCGGGAGTCCCGGACGACCGGTCCCGTGACCTGCGCGGACGGATCCGGTATGTCGTGCGTCTGCCCGCCGACGACAGCTGCGATCTCGGCGAGGGAGAGGGCGATCACAAGTTCATCCCCTGGGTCTTCTGGATTTTCATCCCTGGGTCTTCTGGATGGCTTCGCGGAGCACCTGGCGGTCGTCGAAGGGACGGACCACGCCGGCGATGTCCTGGCCCTGCTCGTGCCCCTTGCCGGCCACCAGCACGGTGTCACCGGGGGCGGCGCGGCCCACGGCGGCGGCGATGGCGGCGGCCCGGTCCTCGAAGAGGAGCACCTCGCCGCGCTCGTGCGCGGGCACGGCGGCCGCACCCTGGAGCATGGTCGCGAGGATCGCGAGGGGGTCCTCGGAGCGGGGGTTGTCGGAGGTCAGTACGGCCGTGTCGGCGAGCCGGGCCGCGGCGGCGCCCATCGGGGCGCGCTTGGTCCGGTCGCGGTCGCCGCCGCAGCCGAGGACGACGTGCAGGCGGCCCTTGGTGACCTTGCGCAGCGCCTTGAGCACCGACTCGACGGCGTCGGTCTTGTGGGCGTAGTCGACGACCGCGAGGTAGGCCTGCCCCGCGTCGACGCGCTCCAGGCGGCCCGGGACGCCGGGTACGGCGGCGACGCCGTCGGCGGCGGTCTGCGGGTCGAGACCGGCGGCGGCGAGGGCGACGACGGCGGCGAGGGTGTTCGCCACGTTGAACGGGCCCGGCAGCGGCGACTTGGCGTGCAGGCGCTCGCCGTTCGGGCCGAGGACGGTGAACGTCGAGTCCATGGGGCCGACCTGGACGTCCTCGGCGCGCCAGTCGGCGTCCGGGTGGCCCTCGGCGGAGAAGGTGACGACCGGGACGGTCGCCTCCTTCGCCAGCCGGCGGCCGTACTCGTCATCGATGTTGATCACGCCGAGCTTGCTGCGCTTCGGCGTGAAGAGCTGCGCCTTGGCCCGGAAGTAGTCCTCCATGTCGGAGTGGAACTCCATGTGTTCCGGGCTGAGGTTGCTGAAGACGGCGATGTCGAAGACGCAGCCGTCGACCCGGCCGAGGACCAGGGCGTGGCTGGAGACCTCCATGGCGACCGCCTCGACGCCGCGTTCGCGCATGACGGCGAACAGGGCCTGCAGGTCGGTGGCCTCGGGGGTGGTGCGCTCGGACTTGATGCGCTCGTCGCCGATGCGCATCTCCACGGTGCCGATGAGTCCGGTGCTGCGGGCGCTCTTCAGGCCGCCCTCGACCAGGTAGGCGGTGGTGGTCTTGCCGGAGGTGCCGGTGATGCCGATCTGGAGCAGATCGCGGCCGGGGTGGCCGTAGATCGTCGCCGCCAGCTCGCCCATCCGCGCGCGCGGGTCGTCCACGACCAGGACGGGCAGGCCGGTCGCGGCGGCGCGCTCGGCGCCGCTCGGGTCGGTGAGCACGGCGACCGCGCCGAGGCCGGCGGCCTGGGTGACGAAGTCGGCGCCGTGCAGCCGGGCGCCCGGCAGGGCGGCGTACACGTCACCGGGGCGGACGGCCCGCGAGTCGTGGGTGATCCCCGTGACCTCGGCGGAGCCGGCCGGAGCGGCGACACCCAGCTGATCGGCCAGTTCCGCGAGGGGTGCGGCGGGGACCTGGACCGGTCGCGGCGGTCCCGGATATGTCACGGAAGCGCCTTTCTGGGTGGTTTGGGACTGATCAGCGTGTGGCACGGCGGTGAGCGTACCGGGCGTACCCGCTCCGGAGCGAAGTGAGGGGCTCTCGGTCCCGTGGTTCCCGGGGTCGGGGGTGATCGTTGTCACGAGCTGGTTCCTGGTGTTTCCGTGGTGCTGATCAGGGCTTGTACTCGACGGGCAGGTTGGCGGCCTTCGCCCCGGTCGGCGGGATCTGGAGGGTCTTCAGGGCGAACTCCATCACCTGCTTGTAGATGGGTCCACAGATCTGGCCGCCGAAGTAGCTGCCCGCGGTGGCGTTCTGGATGGCGCAGTAGACGGTGATCCGCGGCTTGTCGGCTGGGGCGAAGCCGGCGAACGACGAGGTGTAGCCGCGGTAGCGGCCGGTGGCCGGATCCACGCGGTTGGCGGTGCCGGTCTTGCCCGCCACCCGGTACCCGGGGATCCGGGCCTTGGCGCCGGTGCCCTGCTCGTCGTCGACGACGGACTCCAGCATCTGGGCGAGGGTCCTGGCGGTCTTCTCGCTGACCACCCGCGTCTGCTTCGGCTTCGGCGCCGGGGTGAAGCGCCCGTCGGCGCCCTTGGTGCCGCGCACCAGGGTCGGCTCGACGCGGACGCCGCCGTTGGCGATGGTCGAGTACACGGAGGCGGCCTGCATCGCGTTGATGGAGAAGCCCTGGCCGAAAGGAATCGTGTACTGCTGCGAGGTGGACCACTTCTGCGGCGGCGCGAGGATGCCGCGGGTCTCACCGGGGAAGCCGAGGCCGGTGTAGCCGCCGATGCCGAACCTGCGCAGGTACGAGTAGAGGATCCTGTTGGCCTCGGGCTGGCTCTTGCCGAGTTCGCCGGTGGCCAGGATGGTGCCGATGTTGCTGGACTTGGCGAGCACGCCGTTGAGCGTGAGGTACCAGGTGGCATGGTCGATGTCGTCCTGGAAGAGCCGGTCGCCGCGGTGCAGCCGGTTGGGTACGACGACGTGGGTGAGCGGGGTCGCCACGTTCCGCTCCAGCACGGCCGCCATCGACATCACCTTCGCGGTGGAGCCGGGCTCGTAGGCGTCCTGGACGGCGGCGTTGCCCATGGCGTCGCCGTCGGCCTTCGACAGGTCGTTGGGGTCGAAGCCCGGCGAGTTGGCCATGGCCAGGATCTGGCCGGTGCGGGTGTCCTGGACGATGACGTAGCCGCGGTCCGCCTTGGACTTGCGCACCTGCTCGGTGATCGCGTTCTGCGCGGCCCACTGGATGTCCCGGTCGACGGTCAGCTCGACGTCGGAGCCGGGCACGGCGGGCGTCTCGGTGGACCCGGCCGTGGGCACCTCGCGCCCGCCGGCCTGGGCGTAGCGGACCTTGCCGTCCTTGCCGGCCAGCTGCTTGTCCAGCTCCTGCTCGATGCCGCCGCCGCCCTGGCCGTCGGCGTTGACCCAGCCCAGTATCCCGGCGGCCAGGTCGCCGTTCGGGTACACGCGCTGGCTGCTGGGGTCCGCGAAGACGCCGGTCAGCACGTTGACGGTGGTGTGGTCGGTCTCGGCCTTGTTGGTGAGGGCCGCCTTCAGGTCCTTGATCTGCTTCCAGACCTGCGGGGTCTGCCGGGTGGCGAGCCGGGTGTAGCGGGCGTTCCTGTTCTCGGGGCGCAGCTTCCTGACGATCGCGGCCTGGTCCTGGCCGAGGATCGGGGCGAGCAGCGCGGCGGCCTGCTCCGGTCCGTTGGTGATCTTCAGCTGCTTGGCGCTGAACATGGTCGGGTCGGCCGTGATGTCGTACGCGTCCTCGCTGACGGCGAGGGCGACGCCGTTGCGGTCGGTGATCTCGCCGCGCTCGGCGGCCAGGGTGTGCACCACGTACCGGTTCTGCTCGGCCCGTGCCGTGTAGGAGCTCGCGTCGACGGCCTGCACCTGGAGCAGCCGGATGACGAAGGCGAGCAGCACCAGGGTCAGGGCGAGGCCGACCAGGCGCAGCCTGGGCCGGGGGCTGCCGAGCCGGAGCGGGGGCGGGGGCATGGGCCGGGCTCCGCCGGGGCGCCGGGCCGGCCGCGCCCCGGGCCCCGGCTGCCGCCGGACGGCATTCCGCGGCCGAGGAGGCTTGGCAGGCCCGGGCACACGGCGGCGCGGCGGTTCCCTGTCGGACACTTCCGTCACCTGCCGGGGGTCGGGGTGGGCATGGGCTGGGGCATCGAGAACGGCGTCATCGCACCCGCCGGGGCGGATCTCCGGGCCGGACGGCGCCGGCTGACCGGATACGACCGCCCGGCACGCGGAACCGGCCCGGCACCGCGCCGAAACCGGCCACCGCCACCACGGTCACCGGAGCGCAGCGCACACGCGGGCCCGGGCACGCGGCCGCGCGGTTCCCTGTCGGACACTTCCGTCACCTGCCGGGGGTCGGGGTGGAAAGGGGCTGGGGGGCGGCGGGCGGCGCGGGGGCCGTGGGGGGTGCCGGCGTGGCGGAGGGCGCTGTCGCGGGGGACGCCGGGGAGGCGGGTGCCGCCGTGGGGGCGGGGGCGGCGGAGAGGCCGGCGGCCGGGATCAACGCCTCGGGGCTGCCCGGGCCGGAGAGGGTCGCGGCGGTCGCGGCTTCGGGGGCGGCGCCGGGGACGCCCTTGACGGTGCCGCCGGGGCCGAGGAAGGCGGGGTCGCCGCCGGGGACCATGCCGAGTTCGCGGGCGCGCCGCTGGAGGGCGTCGGGGGACGAGTAGGCGTCGATGTCCCGCTGCAGGGCCTGCTCCCGGTCGGTGAGGCTCTTCGTCCGCTTCTGCAGGTCGGCGAGTTTGAACGAGCCTTCGCTGAGCGCGGAGTTGAGCACCAGCAGTCCGATCAGGCCACCGCCGAGGAGCACGACGACGAGCAGGACGAACGGGGTACGGGCCGCCTGGGCGCGGCCGGCCGGCAGGAGCCGGGCGAGCCGGGCCGCCCTCCCCTTCAGCTCGGGTTTCCTGCTCACTGCTCCCCCGGTGCGTGAGGGAAACGCTCTCCCTGCGCGTGGGGCCAACGCTCCCCCGGCGCATCGGGGAAACCGCTCCCCCGGCGCGCGGAGGGGATCTTCCGACCCGTCTCGCTCACTCGACGTCCTCCCTGATCCGCTCGGCACCCCGCAGCCTGGCCGGCGCGGCCCTGCGGTTCTCGGCGATCTCTTCCTCGGTGGGAAGTTCGGCACCGCGGGTGAGCAGCTTGAGCCGCGGCTGGTAGCGCTCGGGCACGACGGGCAGTCCGGGCGGCGCGGTGGAGGCGGCCCCGGCCGCGAACACCTGCTTGACGAGCCGGTCTTCGAGCGAGTGGTACGACAGCACGGCGACGCGCCCGCCGACGTCCAGGGACTTCACGGCGGCCGGGATCGCCCGCTCCAGGACGGACAGTTCGCCGTTGACCTCGATGCGCAGCGCCTGGAAGGTGCGCTTGGCCGGGTTGCCGCCGGTGCGCTTGGCGGCCTGCGGCAGGGCGTCGCGGATGAGTTCCACGAGCCGCGCACTGTTGCTGAACGGCTCCTTCTCGCGCTCCCGGACGATCGCGGCGACGATCCGCTTGGCCTGCTTCTCCTCGCCGTACGCGCGCAGGATGCGCACGAGTTCGCCGGCCGGGTAGGTGTTGAGCACCTCGGCTGCGCTGATGCCGGTCGTCTGGTCCATGCGCATGTCCAGGGGCGCGTCCTGGGCGTACGCGAAGCCGCGGCCGGCCTCGTCGAGCTGCATGGAGGAGACCCCGAGGTCGAACAGCACGCCCTGCACGCGCGCGATGCCGAGCCGGCGCAGTACGTCGGGCAGCTCGTCGTACACGGCGTGCACGAGGGTGGCACGGTCCCCGAACGGCGCCAGGCGCTCGCCGGACAGGCGCAGCGCCTCCTTGTCCCGGTCGAGCCCGATCAGCCGCGCGTCGGGGAACCGGGTCAGCAGCGCCTCGCTGTGCCCGCCGAGGCCGAGGGTGCAGTCGACGACCACCGCTCCGGGATGCTGCAGGGCGGGTGCCAGCAGGTCCAGGCACCGCTGGAGCATCACCGGGACGTGTCGACTCTGGCTCAAGGGGGCCTCTCATTTCCGGCGGGCCGTACGCACCGTCGGTCCCCCGAGCCGTACGTACGCGCCGCGCGCGCGAGGAGACGGGTCCGGGCACGTGCCGGGGTCTCCGGGGGTCTCACCAGCGAGGAGAGACTCGTCTCCCGCTTTCGCGCCACTTTAGTCCACGCTGTCCCCTGGTCAATCAACCGGCCTGCGCGTCGCGCACCGCGACACGGCGGGAACCTCGATTCGCGCCGATCCCCCCGTTCGGCCCAGCTTTGGCCCCCCTGTGGGTTAGCTCACAACAAGCCACGATGACGTTCTTTGTCCCCTCTCACAGCGGGCCAGAACGCATCGTGACCAGTAACGTCGTCGGTATGACGACTTCTGCAGCAGTGCCCACTGGATCCGAAGGCGCCATACCCACTGGCGAGACCGTGACCGACCGCCTCGTCGAGGCCAACCGCCACTATGCCGAGGCCTTCACGGACCCTGGCATGGACGCCCATCCCGTTCTCCGCGTCGCCGTCGTCGCGTGCATGGACGCCCGTCTCGACCTGCACGCCGCGCTCGGTCTGGAGCTCGGCGACTGTCACACCATCCGCAACGCGGGGGGTGTCGTCACCGACGACGTGATCCGCTCGCTGACCATCAGCCAGCGCGCACTCGGCACCCGCAGCGTCGTCCTGATCCACCACACCGGCTGCGGCCTGGAAACCCTCACCGAGGACTTCCGGCACGAGCTGGAGATGGAGGTCGGGCAGCGGCCGGCGTGGGCGGTGGAGTCGTTCCGGGACGTGGACCAGGACGTGCGCCAGTCCATGCAGCGGGTGCGCACCTCGCCCTTCCTGCTGCACAACGACGACGTCCGCGGCTTCGTCTTCGACGTGCGCACCGGTCTGCTGCGCGAGGTCGACCCGGCCTGATCCGGACGCACCGGCCGGCCGCCCTGGAACGCATCCCGCCGTCCGCATCGAAAACGCAGTCGATAATGTCGCACGACCGGCATCGTGGGGTCAGTTGTCCACAGGCGAGTGACACGAATCGGTAACGGCGGCAAGAATGCGGGTGTGACGTCACGCGGAACCTTTCCCGCGTGGTGTCCGTGTTTCGGGGTGGGCCGGTTTCGCATCGAGAGCGTCGGCCCGGAATGAACGGGCCGAGGAGGGCCGGGTGACGACCTATGACGATCGAGCGAGCCTCACTGATCTGACCGCCACGGTGGAGCGGGTGCGCGGTTCGGTGGAGGGCGTGATCGAGGGCAAGCCCGAGGTCGTACGACTCGCGCTGACCGTGCTGCTCGCCGAGGGCCACCTGCTGATCGAGGATGTCCCGGGCGTGGGCAAGACGATGCTCGCCAAGGCGCTGGCGCGGTCCATCGACTGCTCGGTGCGGCGCATCCAGTTCACGCCGGACCTGCTGCCCTCGGACATCACGGGCGTGTCGATCTGGGACCAGCAGCGCCGGGACTTCGAGTTCAAGCCGGGGGCCATCTTCGCGCAGATCGTGATCGGCGACGAGATCAACCGCGCCTCGCCCAAGACCCAGTCCGCGCTGCTGGAGTCCATGGAGGAGCGGCAGGTCACCATCGACGGGCAGACCTACGAACTGCCCAGCCCCTTCATGGTGGTGGCCACGCAGAACCCGGTCGAGATGGAGGGCACGTACCCGCTGCCCGAGGCGCAGCGCGACCGCTTCATGGCCCGCGTCTCCGTCGGGTACCCGAGCGTGGAGGCCGAGCTGCAGATGCTCGACATCCACGGCGGGGTCAGCCCGCTGGAGCACCTCCAGCCGGTGGCGCACGCGCACGAGATCGTGAAGCTGATCGAGGCGGTGCGCGGGGTGCACGTCGCCGAGCCGGTCCGGCGGTACGCGGTGGAGCTGGTCGCCGCCACGCGCACGCACCCCGACCTCAGACTCGGCGCCTCCCCGCGCGCGACGCTGCACCTGCTGCGCGCGGCGAAGGCGTCCGCGGCCCTGGCCGGCCGGGAGTACGCGCTGCCGGACGACGTCCAGGCGCTCGCCGTCGCCGTCCTCGCCCACCGCCTGCTGCCCACCGCCCAGGCCCAGCTCAACCGCCGTACGTCCGAGCAGGTGGTGCAGGAGATCCTGCAGCACACGCCGGTGCCCGCGGCCCCGGGCCGGCAGAACGGCTTCGGCGGTCTGGGCCGCACCGTCCCGGCCTACCCCCAGCAGCCCCCGCGGAGTCTGTGATGAACCCCGGGGGGACCGCGCCGGCGGAGGCCGACCGCGGGGAGACGGGCGCGGTCCGTACGGCCCTGGCGGGTCTCACCACCCGCGGCCGTTCCTTCCTCGCGGCCGGGATCGCCGCCGCGATCTGCGCGTTCGTGCTGGGGCAGAGCGATCTGCTGCGGGTCGGCCTGCTGCTCGCCGTGCTGCCCCTGATCTGCGCGACCGTGCTGTACCGCACGCGCTACCGGGTCGCCGCGAGCCGCCGCCTCTCCCCCGCGCGCGTCCCGGCCGGCAGCGAGGCCCGGGTGCATCTGCGCATGGACAACGTCTCCCGGCTGCCCACCGGTCTGCTGATGCTCCAGGACCGGGTGCCGTACGTCCTCGGGCCGCGCCCCCGGTTCGTGCTGGACCGGGTGGAGCCGGGGGGCCGCCGCGAGGTGTCCTACCGGGTCCGCTCGGACCTGCGGGGCCGGTATCCGCTGGGCCCGCTCCAGCTGCGGCTCACGGACCCCTTCGGCATGTGCGAACTGACCCGCTCCTTCGCGGCGTACGACACCCTGACGGTCATCCCGCGCGTGGAGCCGCTGGCCCCGGTCCGCTTCGGCGGCGAGGCCCAGGGGTACGGCGACGGGCGGCAGCGCTCGCTGGCCCTCGCGGGCGAGGACGACGTGATCCCGCGCGGCTACCGCTACGGCGACGACCTGCGCCGCGTGCACTGGCGGTCCACCGCGCGCTACGGCGAGCTGATGGTGCGCCGCGAGGAGCAGCCCCGGCGCTCCCGGTGCACCGTGCTCCTGGACACCCGCGGCGGTGCCTACGAGGGCGCGGGCCCGGACTCGGCCTTCGAGTGGGCCGTCTCCGGTGCCGCCTCGGTGCTGGTGCACATGCTGGAACGCGGCTTCTCGGTACGGCTGCTGACCGACAGCGGCAGCGCGGTGCCCGGCGAGGGCGGCGACGGGTTCGCGGGCACCGGCCAGGAGACGGCGGACGCGGCCGGTCTGATGATGGACACCCTCGCGGTGATCGACCACTCCGACGGCGACGGCCTGTCCCGGGCGTACGACATGCTGCGCGGCGGCAACGAGGGGCTGCTGGTCGCCTTCCTCGGCGACCTGGACGAGGAGCAGGCCACGACGGTCGCCAAGATGAGCCGGCGCAGCGGCGGCGCCGTCGCCTTCGTGCTGGACCCCGACATCTGGACGCGGGAGGCGACCGACGTGCCCCGCCCGGGCGACCGGCACACCGAACGGCTGCGCATGCTGCGCGAGGCGGGCTGGACGGCACTGAGCGTGCCGCGCGGCGCCTCACTGGACGAACTGTGGCGGCAGGCGGACCGGGAACCCTCCGGCCTGACCGCGATGAGCGGGGAGGCACGGGGATGAGCGGGCGGGCACGACTGGCGCTGTGCGCGGCGGCGGCCACGCTGATGGCCTCCTGCGCGCTGCTGCCGCTGGTGGCCGAGCCGACCTGGCTGCTGCAGCTGCTGCCGCTGCTGGCCGTGCAGACCGGGGTGGGCGCGGCGGCCCGGCGGGTGCCGCTGGGCCGGGCGCTGACCGTGGCGGCGCAGGCCCTGGCCAGCCTGGTGCTGCTCACCCTGATGTTCGCCCGGCAGCACGCGGTCGCGGGGCTGGTCCCCGGCCCGGACACCTTCCGGTACTTCGCCGAGCTGCTCCGGCAGGGCGCGGACGACGTCAGCCGGTACGCGATACCGGCGCCGGTCACCGACGGCATCAAGCTGATGCTGATCGGCGGCGCGCTGCTGATCGGGCTGCTGGTGGACGTGCTCGCGGTGACCTTCCGCAGCGCGGCCCCGGCCGGGCTGCCGCTGCTCGCGCTGTACTCGGTGGCCGCGGGGCTGTCCGACGGCGGCGCCGACTGGCTGTGGTTCCTGGTGGCGGCGGGCGGCTATCTGATGCTGCTGCTCGCGGAGGGCCGGGACCGGCTCGCCCAGTGGGGCCGGGTCTTCGGCGGCGCGCCCCGCACGCCGGGCGCCCCGGAGACGGGCGCCATGGCGCCGGTGCGCACCGGGCGCCGGATCGGCGTGGTCGCCCTCGGCGTCGCCCTGATGGTGCCGCTCGCCCTGCCCGCGATGCACGGCGGCCTGCTGGACCCCGCCGGCACCGGCGTGGGGGCGGGCAACGGCCACGGGGGCACGATCTCGGCGATCAACCCGCTGGTGTCGCTGCGCGACAACCTGAACACGAACGACGACCGCCAGGTGCTGTCCCTGCGGACCACCACCAACGACATCTCCGACCTGTATCTGCGGATCGTCTCCCTGGACGAGTTCGACGGCACCACCTGGACGCCGGCCCAGCGGCACGTCGTCGGCGTGCCGGGCAAGCTGCCGACGCCCGACGGCCTGGGCCCGGACATCAAGCGCGGCGAGGTGAGGACGACCGTCACGGCGGCGGACACGTACGCCCAGAACTGGCTGCCGATGCCCTACCCGCCGAGCGGTGTGAAGGTCGACGGCCGGTGGCGGTACGAGCCCGTCGGGATGACCCTCGTCGGCGACCGCGGCCAGACCACGCGCGGCGAGACCTACCAGGTGACCAGCCTGGACGTGCGGCCGACGGCGGCGCAGCTGGCCTCCGCGCCGCAGCCGCCGCCCGCCCTGAAGAGCGAGTACACCAAGGTGCCGGGCTCGCTGCCGAAGGTGGTGGCCCGCACCGCGGAGGAGATCACCGCGGGCGCGCGGAGCCACTACGAGGAGGCCGTCAAGCTCCAGGACTGGTTCGCCGTCACCGGGGGCTTCCAGTACGACACCTCGGTGAAGGTGGGCCGCGGCCCGGACGCGATAGCGAACTTCCTGAAGAAGAAGGAGGGCTTCTGCGTCCACTTCTCCTTCGCGATGGCGGCGATGGCCCGCACCCTCGGCATCCCGGCCCGGGTCTCGGTGGGCTTCGCGCCCGGCACCCCGCAGGCCGACGGCACGATCGCGGTGAACCAGAAGGACGCGCACGCCTGGCCCGAGCTGTACTTCGAGGGCGTGGGCTGGACCCGCTTCGAGCCGACCCCCACCCGCGGCACCACGCCGTCGTACACCCAGCAGGACACGCCCGGCAGCTCGCTGCCGGAGGAGGTGCTGCCGTCCAAGGGCGCGTCCTCGGCGCCCTCGGCCTCGGCCTCGGCGAGCGAGAGCTGCACCAGCGCGCTGCGCAAGCTGGAGGCCTGCGGCAGCTCGTCCGCGGCGGCTGTCCCGCCCCCCGGGGACGACGGTCCGGCCCCGTGGTGGTGGGTGCTGATCGGGCTGGGCGTGCTGCTGGTCCTGGCCGTGCCGCTGTCGCCGCTGCTGTGGCGGCAGAAGGTGCGCGGGCGCCGGCTGGGCGGGCACGCCCGGGACGCGCAGGGCGCGGCGGCGCACACCCTGGCCGCGTGGCAGGAGCTGACGGACAGCGCCTGGGACCACGGCATCGCGCCGGACGAGTCGCTGACCGCGCGCAAGGCCGCCGACCGGATCGTGCGGCTCGGGCACCTGGATCCGGCCGCCGGGGCCGCCGTGCACCGGGTCGCGGACGCGGTGGAGCAGGTGCTGTACGCGCCCCGGCCGCATCCGGCGGCGGGAACGGCGCAGGACGTGCGCCGGGTGATCGAGGCGTTGCGGGCGACGGTGAGCACCGGGACGCGGCTGCGGGCGCTGTTCCTGCCCCGATCGTCGGTCCGGGTGCTGTGGGCGGTGTCGGCCCGCTGGGCGGCGCTGAAGGCCCGGGCCTCGGCGGCCCGGCCGGCGCTGCGCCGGCCGTCCGGGCAGCGGAGCTGAGCGGTCCGGAAGGACCGAGTACGACGCGTGAGGGGCGGCCACCCGCGGGTGGCCCGCCCCCCCGGAGGTCGGTTGGGGTGTGTGGGTGGTGATACCCGCGCCCGAAGGGCGGGAGTGGTAAGGTAGCCAGCACGGA
>NZ_JBEYYR010000033.1:53142-64565 GCF_040645635.1 Streptomyces sp. NPDC046727 | reverse complement strand
GCCCGAGCTGCTGGCCGCGCCGTTCTCCCGTATTACGCCGGGTGGGGGCGCCCCCCCGGGGGGGGCCCGCCCCTCACGGATGTCTGTTCGGATGTGTCTGTGGTGATCCCGGCGCCTGAGGCGCGGAAGTGGTCAGTGACCCTGCTCGTCCCGGCGGCGCTGCCAGCGCTGCTCGATCCGGTCCATCATGGAGCGCTTCGGCCGCGCCTGGCGGCGAGCGGCGCCCTGGGGCTGCTCGCCGGGCTTCGGGGCCTTGCGCCAACCGGTGACGGCCAGGACGGCACAGCCCAGCATGACGAGGAAACCCACCACGCTGACCCAGATCAGCTGCGCGACCATTCCGGCCATGAGGAGCGCGATACCCGCGAGGAAGCCTGCGACCGCCTGGTAGACCCGCCGCCGGGTGTACGTCCGCAGTCCGTTTCCCTCAAGCGCCGACGCGAACTTGGGGTCTTCGGCGTACAGCGCTCGCTCCATCTGCTCAAGCATTCGCTGCTCGTGCTCAGAGAGCGGCACGGAGTCCTCCTCATCGTGCAGTCGCCGGGGCGACCCGGGGGGTCCCTTCAGGATAGGCAGGGAATCGCCCCCGTGAAACCCGCCCCTCTACGCCAATTGGCCAACCGGAGTCCGCCATGAACATCCGGCTCGCTGAGGCTTCCATTCCCCGGCTGCCGACCCGTCATGCCGGGCGGTGTACCTCGATCATACGGCGCAAACCCCTCGATCGGGGGGCTTGTGGCGTACTCCATCTGCGGCCAAGGCGCTGATCAGCGCCTTGTCCCGGTGGTGCGCCCGGAGCCCTCGGGGTGCTCAGGCCGCTGTGGCAGCCGTCGTCTCACCGAGCACATGCAGCTGGGTGGCGACGGAGTGGAACGCGGGCAGCTCGGCCGCCGCGGCCTCCAGCTTCAGCAGGGCGTCGAAGGCACCGGGCTCGGTGTCCACCAGGACGCCGGGCACGAGGTCGGCGAAGACGCGCACGCCGTGCACCGCGCCGACCCGCAGGCCGGCGCCCTCGACCAGCGCGGTGAGCTGCTCGGCGGTGAACCGGCGGGGCATCGGGTCGCCGCTGCCCCAGCGGCCGTCGGGGTCCTGGAGCGCCTGCCGGGCCTCGGTGAAGTGGCCGGCGAGGGCGCGGGCGAGCACGGCGCCGCCGAGGCCGGCGGCGAGCAGGCTGAGGACGCCTTCGGAGCGCAGCGCGGCGACCGCGTTGCGCACGCCCTCGGCCGGATCGTCCACGTACTCCAGGACGCCGTGGCACAGGACGGCGTCGTAGCCACCGCGCTCGACCACGTCGAACAGGCCGTGCGCGTCGCCCTGGACGCCCTTGACCCGGTCGGCGACGCCGGCCTCGGCGGCGCGGCGCTCCAGCGCGAACAGGGCGTTGGGGCTGGGGTCGACCACGGTGACGCGGTGGCCGAGGCGGGCGACGGGCACGGCGAAGTGGCCGCTGCCGCCTCCGGTGTCGAGGACGTCGAGCGCGTCCCGGCCCGTGGCCTTGACCCGGCGGTCGAGGGCGTCCTGCAGGACCTCCCAGACCACGGCGGTACGGAGCGAGGCGCGAGGACGAGGAGGGTCGGAGCGCGGCGGCGTCGTCGGGGGCTGGTGAGGGGAGACGGGCGGGCGCATCGGGTCCGACACGGCAGTTGACTCCTCGGCAGGGCGGAACGCTTCAGGCGTCCTCCACCCTATTGCCTCCACACCGCACCTGGTCACCGCGGCGGTGCGCGACGACGGGGGTCCCGCCCGCCGGACGGTCCGGGCGCGGCCGGGGCGGAGCCGGCGGGCGTCGGGGGCCGGCCCGGCGGGCGGGACGGCGGGCGCGCCGTGGTCAGCTCGCGTCCGGCAGGTCGCCTCCCGTTCCCGGGGTGTTCCCGTCGGGGTCGGTGTCCTGGCGGGGCTGGGGCAGGACCGGCTGGAGGACCAGCATCCGCTCCACGATGCGGAGGAACATCGCCACGTCCCGTATGAGGTCGTCGGCGTCCCGCTGGCCGGCCGCGCCCTGGATGCCCGCCTCCGCGCGGGCGCGGCGCGCGGCGCCGGAGGCGAACAGCGCGCTCCACTCGGTCAGTTCCGGGGCGATCTCGGGCAGTACCTCCCACGCGCTGCGGATCCGGGCCCGGCGGCGGGGCGAGGTCTCGGCCCGGCCGCGGGCGGCGAGCACGGCGGCGGCGGTGCGCAGGGCGGCGAGGTGGGCCGTCGCATAGCGCTCGTTCGGTGTCTCCAGGACGGCGGCCTCGTCGAGTCCGGCACGGGCCTGGGCGAGCAGGTCGAGGGCGGCGGGCGGGGCGGTGGCCCGGCGGAGCACGGGGTGCACGTCGCTCGCCGGGCCGTTCAGTGAGGGGGCAGGGCCGGTGGCGCGGCGCCGGCGGGCGGCGGCTGCGGACGAGTGGGCCATGACGAACCTCCTGTCGTCTGGGTGACGGCACGAATGCCGTATGTGCCCATCGTGAGGTATGCCACTGACAATCCGTTCTGACCTGGGCTTTTGCTTCGAGCGTAGGTTCGGGCGTATTTTTGAACTGACCAGTCAGTTCAAATTCGCCTCGCAGGGGGGCTCGTGGACGACACGGACGGCACGGACCGTACGGACGGCGCGCGCGTCAAGGCCGACGGCCTCGGACTCAAAGGGCCACGGGGGTGGGCCTTCCGCGACGTCACCCTCGACGCGGAGCCCGGTGCGCTGATCGCGATCGAGGGACCCTCCGGCTCGGGCCGCACCTGTCTGCTGCTCGCGCTCACGGGACGGATGAAGCCCACCACAGGAGTGGCCACCGTCGGCGGGTTCACACTTCCCCGGCACATGGCGGCCCTGCGCCGCGTCAGCGCGGTGGCCAACGTGACCGGCGTGACCGACCTGGAGCCGGCCCTGACCGTCGGGGAGCACCTGCGCGAGCGGGCCCTGCTGCAGCGCCGCTTCGGCGACTCCCTGCGCGAGCTGCTGCACCCCGGGGCCCGGCGCGTCCACGAGGCCCGGCTGCGCGTCGACGCGGCGCTGGCCGCCGCCGGGCTGGACCTGGAGACCCTCCCGAAGGGCTCCCGGACGGCCGTACGCGATCTGGAACGGCCGCAGGAGCTGCGTCTGTCCCTCGCGCTGGCCCTGCTCGGGCGGCCCCGGCTGATCGGCGTCGACGACGTCGACATGAAGCTCTCGGACGCCGAGCGCGCCGGGATCTGGGACCTGCTGCGGTCCCTCACGCGCGCGGGGACGACCGTCGTGGCCGTGTGCCGCACCGCTCCCGAGGACTGCGTCCCCGTGCCCACGCACCCCGGAGAGAAGAAGGAGAAGGAGGGGGAAGCCGATGCGCTCGCCGAGGCTGGCCGCGCTTGAGCTGAGGCGCTTCGGGCGCGGGAAGCTGCCGCGCGCCGCCCTGGTCGCGCTGCTCGTGCTGCCCCTGCTCTACGGCGCCCTGTACCTCTGGTCCTTCTGGGACCCGTACGGCCGTCTGGACCGTATCCCGGTGGCCCTGGTGAACGACGACAAGGGCGCCACGGCGGGCGGGAAGAAGATCACCGCCGGTGACGACATCGTCGACGGGCTGCGCGACAGCCGGACCTTCGAGTGGCACGAGGTGAGCGACGAGGAGGCCCGCGAGGGCGTCGAGGACGGCACGTACTACCTGTCGCTGACCATGCCGGCCGACTTCAGCGGCCGCATCGCGTCCAGTTCGGGCGCCTCCCCGGAGACCGGCGCCCTCCAGGTGCGCACCAACGACGCGAACAACTACATCGTCGGCCAGATCTCCCGCACCGTCTTCAACGAGGTCCGCACGGCCGCGTCCACGAAGGCCTCCCGGGGCTTCCTGGACAAGATCTTCGTGTCCTTCTCCGACATCCACGACAAGACCGTCACGGCGGCCGAGGGCGCGGACAAGCTGAACAGCGGCATCGGCAAGGCGGAGAAGGGCTCCAAGGACCTCGCCGACGGGCTGAAGGACGCCAAGGGCGGCAGCGGCAAGCTGGCCAAGGGCCTGAAGAAGCTCAACAGCGGTGCCGGCGGCCTCCAGGAGGGTTCGCGGCAGGTCGCCGACGGCACCCAGGCGCTCGCCGACCGGGTCAACGGGGCCTACGCCAAGGCGGGCCCGTTCCTGAAGAGCAACGAGAAGACCATCGGGGACACCGCCGAGCTGGTCTCCGACTCGGCCAAGGCGGTCAAGGACAACCTCGACGTGCTGGTGAAGCTCGCGCCGGGCGCCGCCAAGACCGCTCACGCGTCCTCCGCCGTGCTGGACGAGGTGTACAAGGCACGCTGCGAGACCGCGGCCGTCCCCGACCCGGTGTGCCCGGAGCTGAAGCGGGCCAAAACGGCCGCCGCGGAGGTGGCCACCGTCGCCGACGACCTCAACACCCTGATCGCGGACCAGGACGGCGACCTGAAGACGATGCGGGACAACCTCGGCACGCTGCGGAAGCAGGCCGACGCCCTCGCCGAGCGCGCACCGCATCTCTCCGAGGACGTCACGGACGCCGTCAAGAAGATCAACAAGCTGAACACCGGCGCGCACAAGGTCGCCACCGGCGCCGAGAAGCTGCACACCGGACTCGGCACCGCCCGGACCGGCGCGGTCACCCTGGACAAGGGCATCGGCACCGCCAAGTCGGGCGCCGAGACCCTGAACGGCGGCCTGTACAAGCTGTCCGACGGCTCCGGGAAGCTGGCCGGCGGGCTGCACTCCGGCGCCGACAGGATCCCGGACTACGACAAGCGGGACCGCGACCGGCGCACCGGCGTGATGGCCGACCCGGTCCAGCTGGCCTCCCACGACCTGCACAAGGCACCCAACTACGGCACCGGATTCGCTCCCTACTTCATCCCGCTGTCCCTGTGGGTCGGCGCGATGGTGGCCTACATGCTGATCCCGCCGCTCAACCGGCGCGCCCTCGCCGCCGGCTCCCCCGCCTGGCGGATCGCGCTCGCCGGCTGGCTGCCGGTGGTCGCCGTGGGCGTGCTCCAGGTGGGCGCCCTGATGGCCGTACTGCACTGGGCGGTCGGTCTGCAGATGCTGCGGGCAGCCGGCACGATCGGCTTCCTGTGCCTGGTCACGGCGTGTTTCGGGGCGATCGTGCAGTGGCTGAACGCCCGCTTCGGGGCGGCGGGCCGGATCCTCGTGCTGGCGCTGCTGATGCTCCAGCTGACCTCGGCGGGCGGTACCTACCCGGTGCAGACCAGCCCCCGGTTCTTCAACGCCCTCCACCCGTTCCTGCCGATGAGCTACATCGTGGAGGCACTGCGCCGGCTGATCACGGGCGGCGGGCTCGGCCCGGTGTGGCAGGCGTGCGGTGTGCTCGCCGCGTTCACCGCGGGCGCCCTCGCGCTGACCGCCCTCGCTGCCCGCCGCCGCCAGGTGTGGACACTGGACCGGCTGCACCCGGAGCTGAGCCTGTGATCCAGGGGGAGCACGCGCACGCGCGCGTACCTGTGAGAATCGGGGCCATGGAAAGCAGCAGCGCCAAGGCCGGCGGCAGCACGCGCCGCGAGGCCACCCGGCAGAAGCTCTACGAGGCGGCCGTCACGCTCATCGCCGAGCAGGGCTTCTCCGCGACCACGGTGGACGAGATCGCCGAGCGGGCCGGGGTCGCGAAGGGCACGGTCTACTACAACTTCGCGAGCAAGTCCGTTCTCTTCGAGGAGCTGCTGAGGCACGGCGTCGGCCTGCTCACCGCCTCCCTGAAGGAGGCTGCCGAGGGGACGGCACGCACGGGCGGCAGCAAGGTGGACGCGCTGGACGCGATGATCCGCGCGGGCCTGGTCTTCATCGACCGCTACCCGGCCTTCACCCAGCTGTACGTCGCGGAGCTGTGGCGCACCAACCGGGCCTGGCAGTCCACCCTGATGGTGGTGCGGCAGGAGGCGGTCGCGGTGGTGGAGGGGGTGCTGCGCGAGGGCGTGGCGGCCGGCGAGTTCAGCGACGAGATCGACGTCCAGCTGACGGCTGCGGCGCTGGTCGGCATGGTCCTGGTGGCCGCCCTGGACTGGAAGGCCTTCCAGCCGGAGCGGTCCCTGGACGACGTCCACGCGGCCCTGTCCCGGCTGCTGCAGGGGCGGGTCAGCGGCAGGGTCTGAGAGCACACGAGGAAGGCGCCGGTCCGTCCCGGACCGGCGCCTTCCCCTTCCCCGTGCTCCCCCTGTGTTCCCCCGTACTTCCTTCCCGTACTCCCCCGTACGGTTTCCCCCGTGCGGACCCCCGTGGTGGTCTTCCCCGAGGCCCCCGTGTCTCGCTTCCGCCGACGGATCGGCGGAAGGAGCGGCCAGGAGACGGGCGCCGTTACCGCCGCCCCGTGTCGGCGGTGCCGGGCCCGCGCCCCTTTGCCGTGCCTCCACTCTCTCGTCCACAGAGGTCCCGGCCCATCCGCGCGCGTACTCATCTCGCCGTCTGAGTACGCGTACTCAGCCCTCCGCGCGCGTGCCCACGCCTGAGGCCCGCCGCCTGGCTACGATCGCGTCCGTGTCCGTACTCCCTCTCGTCTTCACCAGCGGCTGGGCCAGCGGCATCAACGCCTACGCGGTGGTGCTGCTGCTCGGCCTGTTCGGCGCGACCGGGGTGAGCGACGACATTCCGCAGACGTTGCAGCGCCCCGAGGTGCTGATCGTCGCGGGCGTGCTGTTCCTGTGCGAGGCCGTCGCCGACAAGATCCCGTACGTCGACTCGCTGTGGGACTCGGTGCACACGGTGGTCCGTCCGCTCGCCGGGGCCTGGGTGGGGGCACTGCTCGCCGGGCAGAGCGGCTCGCTCTCCGATGTGGCGGCCGGCCTGGTCGGGGGTTCGACGGCGCTGGCCAGCCACACGGTCAAGGCCGGGACACGGATGGCGGTCAACACCTCGCCGGAGCCGTTCAGCAACATCGTGCTGAGCCTCGCCGAGGACCTCGGGGTCGGCGGCGTCGTCGCGTTCGCGATGTTCCACCCCGAAGCGGCGGCGGTCGTCGCGGCCGTCCTGCTGGCCGCCGGACTGCTGATACTGCTGTTCCTGGCCTCGCGCATCCGGCGCTTCCTGCGCCGCCGGGCCCAGCGGCGCGAAGAGCGGCGCCTGGCCTCACGGGCCCCCTGACCTGTGCCGCGGCCGCCCGACGGCCGGATTGTCGGTGGCGGTCGATAAAGTCGCAGGCATGGCACGGATTGCGGTGATCGGCGCCGGGACGGGCGCGATGGCGGCTGCCGCCCGGCTGGCCGTCGCGGGCCACCGGGTGGTGGTGTACGAGCGTACGGAGACGTACGGCGGTGCGGTGCGCCGGTTCGAGCGGGACGGGTTCCGCTTCGACACGGGCCCGGGCCTGCTGACCCTGCCCGCGGTGTACCGCGATCTGTTCGTCAAGACCGGCAAGGAGCCGCTGGAGGACTGCGTCGAGCTGGTCCAGGTCGACCCGTCGTCGCGGCACGTCTTCGCGGACGGCAGCGAGGTGTCCCTGCCGAACGCCTCCCGCTCGGGTGTCGTCGCGGCCCTGGACGAGGCGCTGGGCGCGGGGGCCGGCCGGCGCTGGGGCGACTTCCTGGTGCGGGCCCGCGAGGCATGGGACCGCACCCGCCGGCCGCTGCTGGAGGAGCCGCTGTGGCCCAACTGGCAGGTGCTGGCCGAAAAGGAGCCGTATCCGGCGGTGCCGCACAAGCGGCTGCTGCGCACGCGCCGGGCCGGGACCCTGGCCGAGATCGCCTCCTGGGAGCTGCGCGACGAGCGTCTGGCGGCCCTGCTGGAGTCTCACGCGCTCGCGTACGGCCTCGATCCCCGGACCGCTCCGGCGAGCGCGGCCGTGCTGCCGTACATGGAGCACGCCTTCGGCACCTGGTATGTGCGCGGCGGCATGCGGGAGTTGGCGCGCGCGGTGTACGAGCGGTGCGTCCTGCGCAAGGTCGAGTTCGTCTTCGGCGCCGAGGTCACCCGGATCGTGGAGAAGGACGGCCGCGCCGCGGGGGTGGAGCTGGCCGGGGGCCGTGTCGCCGAAGCGGACCATGTCGTGGCGGACGTGCACCCGGCACGGCTGCGGGCGCTGACGGAGCGTCCGCTGGACGACGAGGGCGATGTGCGGGCCGATCCGGGCGCCGTCCCGCCCGCCCGGTTCACGCTGCTGCTCGCCCTGCGCGGCGCACGGGAGCCGGGGGCCGCGCACCGGACGGTCGTCCATCCGGCGGCACCCGAGTCGGAGCTGGACTTCCTGGTCTCACCGGGCGGCGACCGGCCCCCGTCGCCGACGGTGACCGTGCTGCGGCCCGACGACCCCGCGCTGCGGCCCGACGGCGAGCACGAGTCCGCGGTGCTGTCCGCCGTGGTGCCGGCCGACGCCCTCTGGGACGAGGAGAGCACGGTCCGGCGGTACACGGATCTCCTCCTCGAAGCCGCCGAGCGCGCGATACCCGGTCTGCGCGAGCGGCTGCTGTGGCACGAGGTGCGGGCACCCGGCGACTGCGAGGACGAGACGGGCGCGCCGTCCGGTGCCGTGCCCGCTCCCGCGCTCGCCGCCGGCCAGGGACACTTCCTGCACCCGGCGAACACCACGCGGCTGCCCGGTCTGTACCGGGTCGGCGGCTGGTCCCACCCGGGGGGCGGCCTCCCGCACGCCGGCATGTCGGGCGCGCTGGTGGCGGGGCTGATCGTGGAGGGGCCGGGGTTCCGCGGCTCGCAGTGAGCGGGCGGGCCCGGGCGAGGGACCCGGCGGCTCAGAAACGGTACTGCTCGTCGTACCCGGCGCCGGGCTGCGGCTGCTGCCCGCCCTGCTGGTGCGGGTACGGCTGCTCCTGCGGGAGTTCGCCGCCGTAGACCTCGTCGGTGCGCTGCTGGGGCACCCACACCCCGCCGGCCGGGGTCTCGCCGTAGCCGCCGGTGGCGTACGGGTCCTGGGCGTAGCCCTGCTGGCCGTACTGCTGGCCGTACCCCTGGTCGTAGGAGCCGTAGGACTGGTTGCCGATGTACGGGTCGGAGTAGTTGGCGTAGCTCTGCTGGCCCGCGGTGTCGTAGCCGTAGCCCTGCTGGGCATAGCCGGAGTAGTCGTAGGCGTGGCTCTGCTGGGCGGCGGGTGCGGGGGCGGTGTCGCCGTAGACGCCGTAGGTGCCGGTGTCCTCGGGGAGGGGCTGCGGCTCGTAGACGGCGGTGGTCCCGTCGGCGCCGGGCTCGGCCGCCGGGCGGGAGGCGGCCGGGGTGAAGACGTCGTCGCGGTCGTAGTCGTCGTCGTAGTCGCCGTGCGCCAGGCCCTGGCCGTAGGCGTCGTGGCCGGTGTCCCGGTCGTCGGCGGTCCCGGCGAACTCCGGGTCGGTGTCCTGGACGTCCGGTTCGTGCCGGTCCGCCCTGCCGCGGCGGCGCTTGCTGCCCGCGCCGGCCTCGGCTTCGGGCCGCTTGACCGCCCAGCCGGCGGCGAAGCCGCGGCGGAACGACAGCGTGACGTAGGTCTGGCCGATCGCGAAGGCGATCGCGCCCACCCCGATCACGACGACGGACGGCATGAGCACGCCCACCACGACGCCGAGGAAGCCGGCGAAGGCCAGAAGCCGCCAGCGCAGCCGTGCCTTGTACTGCAGCAGTACCTCGCCGAGCAACCACAGCGCGACGACGCCGAACGCGATGTAGAGGACCGTCCAGCCCATGTACGCCCCTCTCCCAATGACCGCTACGCAGTGTGTCGTATCGCGGTGCGGCCGGTCTAGGCCTGCGGGGGGTGGTGCAGGCCCAGGTTCTCGTAGATTTCCAGGGTCGCCGTGGAGTTGTTCAGCGTGATGAAGTGCAGTCCGGGCACTCCCTCGGCCAGCAGCCGAGCGCAGAACTCCGTGGCGAACTCGATACCGATGGAGCGTACCGCCGCCGGATCGTCCTTCGCTGTGAGGATCCGCTCTTTCAGGGCGTCCGGGAAGTGGGCGTTGCTGAGCTTCGGCAACCGTTCCAGCATCTTCACGCTGGTGACCGGCAGGACCTCCGGGATCACCGGGGTGTCACAGCCCGCGGCCACCACCCGGTCGCGCAGCCGAAGATACGACTCCGGCTGGAAGAACATCTGTGTGATGGCGTAGTCGGCGCCCGCGCGGCACTTGTCCACGAAGTGGGCGACGTCGGTGTCCCAGTCCGTGGAGCGCGGGTGCATCTCCGGGAACGCGGCCACGCCGACGCAGAAGTCGCCCGACTCCTTGATGAGCCGGACCAGTTCGGCCGCGTAGGTCAGACCCCGGGCGTGCGGCACCCACGTGCCCATGGGGTCGCCGGGCGGGTCGCCGCGCACCGCGAGCATGTTGCGGATGCCGGCGTCCGCGTACTGGCCGATGATGTTGCGCAGTTCGGCGATGGAGTGGTCGACCGCGGTGAGGTGGGCGACCGGGGTCAGCGTGGTGTCCGCGACGATCTGCTGGGTCTCCTTGACCGTGCCCGCGCGGGTGGAGCCGCCGGCGCCGTAGGTCACGGAGACGAAGTCGGGGGCGACCGCCTCGACCCGCCGGAGCGCGCTCCACAGGTTCCGCTCGCCCTTGGGGGTCTTCGGCGCCGAGAACTCGAACGAGTACGTCGTCTTGCCGGTGGCGAGCATGTCGCGCACGGTGCGTGCGCGATCAGTCCTGGTCGATGCGGTTCCGAGGGCCATACGGGCAGGTTAGCCAGGGGTGGGCGGTCCCCCAACCGAACGTCGGAAATTTGCCCGAATTGTCGGCTTCCTGTCCACCCTTTGGACACGAGCCGTCCGTCAGCCCTGCCGCAGCCGCTTCGCGAGCTCCGCCGCCGCCGCGCCCGGGTCGTCCGCCTCGGTGATCGCGCGGACGACGACCACTCTGCGGGCACCCGCGTCCAGCACCTGGTCCAGGTTGCCGAGGTCGATGCCCCCGATGGCGAACCAGGGGCGGTCGGTGCCGAGGGCCGCCGTGTGGCGGACGAGGTCGAGGCCCGGGGCGTGGCGGCCGGGCTTGGTGGGGGTCGGCCAGCAGGGGCCGGTGCAGAAGTAGTCCACGCCCTCCTGGACGGCGGCGGCGTCGGCCTCCGCGGGGGCGTGCGTGGAGCGGCCGATCAGGACGCCGTCGCCGAGGATCGCGCGGGCCGCGGGGACCGGCAGGTCGCCCTGGCCGAGGTGCAGCACGCCGGCGCGGGCGGCATGGGCGACATCGGCCCGGTCGTTGACCGCGAGCAGCTTGCCGTGCCGGGCGCAGGCGTCGGCGAAGACCTCCAGGTGCTCCAGCTCCTCGGCGGCCTCCATGCCCTTGTCCCGCAGCTGCACGATGTCGACACCGCCGGCCAGGACCGCGTCCAGGAACTCGGGCAGGTCGCCCTGGCGCCTGCGGGCGTCCGTGCAGAGGTACAGGCGGGCGTCGGCGAGCGCGGCGCGGGCGGAGTCGGACATGCGTGGGTCCCCCCTGGTCGGTGCCCCTGATGGTTCGGGGCCCGGCTGCTGCGCCGCTTCGCCGCCGTCGTCGACGAACACCGCGAAGAACTCGCCCGGCTGGAGGTCAGGCAGGCCGGCCACACCCT